>NZ_JALJXV010000007.1 GCF_024170285.1 Natronocella acetinitrilica | reverse complement strand
CGTCTCCTCAGCCATCTGCCGCTTGTACTCCCGGCTGAATCGGCGGCGCTGGCCAACCGCACGCTCGGTCTCATCGACTGAAGTGTCCACCTCACCTCCTCGTGGACACTCCACAAGTGCCCACTTACTAATAAGTGGACACGATCATCCCGAACACAAATCAGGCAGGGAAGGAGGTAATCACCGGACGGTTACCGTGATCGGGCTGATCGCCGGCCTGCTGATCGTCGAGGTGGTCAATCGCATCGAGCTAGAGGAAGCCCTATATCCCATCGTGGTCATGTCGGCCACCTTGTGTGTGTTTGCGATCACGGGATATCTGGGCGGTAGCGGATTTCTCGCCGTCTATGTGGCTGGGGTGGTCGCGGGTAATCGGAACATGCGCGGCGCCTCGAGGCTGCGTCGCTACCAGAATGGTATGACATGGCTTGCCCAGATCGTCATGTTCCTTGTGCTTGGGCTAATCGCTACGCCATCCCAGTTCATTCCGGTGGCCTTCCCGGCGATCGCATTGGGGCTGTTCCTGATCGTTATCGGGCGGCCGGTGGCAGTCTGGCTCTGTTTGTTGCCGTTCCGCTACGAGCGGCGAACGGTCGTGTTCACGTCCTGGGTGGGCCTGCGCGGGGCTGTATCAATCCTGCTGGGCATACTGCCGGCCGTCAGCGGCATCGAGGGGGCGGAGATCTACCTTAACGTAGCATTCATCATGGTACTCACGTCCCTGCTGGTGCAGGGCTGGACGATTCGCCCCGCCGCAAGGCGGCTCAAGCTGATTGTGCCACCGCAGACCGGTCCAGTAGAGCGAGTGGAACTCGAGTTGCCGGGCAGCCCGAGTCAGGAACTGGTTGTGTACCGGGTGATGGAGGACAGTCCCGTGTTGTCTGGCTCTCAACTGCCCCAGTGGGCTCGCCCTTCGCTGGTTGCCCGGGACGGAGTGACCTTCAATTACGCGCAGTCGGGCGACATCAGGGCAGGGGACTACGTGTATCTATTCGTGCCGCCGGAATACGCCAGCCTCCTGGACCGCGTCTTCGCGGAAAAGCCGCACTCCGACGGTGACGACAAGCAGTTCTTTGGTGAGCTAAGACTGGATCCGGAGTCGACCCTTGCCGACCTCAAGTCCGTCTATGATGTGGAGCTACCGGCCGACGTTTCCGATAGCCAGACGATCCACGAATATATGCGGGCCGTGTTGGGCAGCCAGGCGGTCGTAGGTGACCGGGTTTCCGTTGGGCCGTTGGACCTCGTGGTTTGTGGCGTGCATCGTGGGGCAACGATCACGGAGGTTGGCCTGGCGTTCAGGAAAAGCGGGCCTTCTGCCGTGTCCGGACGCAAGTATGTCGCTCGATTACCGAGCTTTCTGCAGCGATTGCGTTCCGGATATCGCCGGAAGTGATTTTGTCAATGAACGTAGTGGCGTTGCGTGGAGCGGGAGAGTGTCATGGACTACAAGCTGATACTGGTTTTCGTCGAAGACGAGAAAGCTGATCGAGTTCTCGATGCGGCACGGAGCGCGGGCGCCACCGGCGCCACAGTGATTCCCAATGCCGTGGGGCAGGGCAAGGCCCGCCAGTTTGGTCTTTTTGGCCTGGAGGTCCTGTCGCCTCGCCAAATCCTCCTCATGCTGGTCGAGCAACCCAGGGCAAGCGCAGTACTGGACGCTGTCTGCAAGGCAGGGGGGCTCGATGAAAGCGTTGACACCGGCATCGTGCTGGAACTCGATGTGTCCCGCGCGGTTGGGCTCACCGAGCACATCAAGGAGCTCTTGAAGGAACATCCGTTGAAGTGACTGAGTTGATCTTGCGCCAAACCACGCTCAGCACCGGTGGAATCCGTCGCCGGCATAGGGCGCAAACAGGAGAATTCCAAGGATCTCGGGTAGTGTCCCGTCTTGTGGTTGAAGCACCAGCGCGGCGCCCTCGGGAAATATCCTGCCTCCGACTGCCGGGCCCAGCACCATGATTGCCGGGGTCCGGTGCCCCACGAGCACCTGATTCAACCCGGAAAGCGGCTGTTGATTCATCAGCCGCCGATGTTCATCCAGCACCCAACGCAGGCGCCCGCCGGCGTAATCATCGGCCAGTAATCCGTCCACGATCTCGACACGCTCGGCGCCAAAAGCCAGCTCCGCAGTGTCCCTGGCCCGGTAAACCGGTCCCGCGAGAATGGGGTCTGCCAGGGGGATGCCCAGATCAGCCATGGTGGCGCCGATGCCCCGCGACTGCTCTTCTCCATGGGGCGATATGTTCCGCTGCCCGTCTCGCTCCCCGATCCGGTAGGTGGAATCGCAAGCCATGTCGGTGGTATCAGCATGCCGGAAATAGAGGACCAAGCCACCGTCGCGTAGCCGATCTACCAGCGCAGCGCCCTCCGAATCATCGGGAGTGACCGCCCGTAGGTCTGATCCCATGGCAGTCGCAAGACCCAGTGCGAGCAAAACCCCCAGTAGCATGCGTGAAATCATCGCGGGATCAGCCCCAGTTTCCCATTTCAGCTTGCCGAGTCAGATCGCTCTGTCCGCGGCGAGTGGGCCATTATATTGATAATGGCTGCGTGTGGAATGGTGGGAACTGGGGGCGCAGGAACGTGCCGAACTTCCGTAACGGGTTACTAGTGTTTAAGAATCACGTAGAGAGCATGGATGATGCCGGGGATAAAGCCGAGGAAGGTCAGCAGGATGCTCAACCAGAAGTGGCCCGTGAGTCCGACCTCCATGAACACACCGACTGGCGGTAGAAAGATGGCAAGTATGATCTTTATCGGATCTGTGGCGGTAATGGCCATGAGGACTCTCCGTCAGTCGGGATCACTCGGCTAGAGATAGGCCAGTATCAGGCCGATCACGATTACAGCGGCAACGACGAGCCCGGCAGTCTGCCACGGCTGCAGGTTCCGCCAGGTGAACGCCTGACGAGCAAATTTCGGTTCAGTCTGTTGAACGCTTGCATGACTACCGCTCTTGCCCCGCGGTGCATGCTCCGACGTGGTGGTGGACTTCGTGTGATTTTCGTACATCGCGCGTTACTCCGTGGTGGGCTTTCGGTGCGACCGCTTTCAGTTCCGGCCTGAATTCAGATTGCGCGGATCTGCCGCGGCTGTATGTACTCCAGCCAACGCATCGCGCACGTCGGTTGTGTTGGAGTGATGCCTGGAGGTGCGCGGCTGGCGCGTCCATGCGGGAGGCCACACCTCGGGCCCGGACTTGTCCACGAGACCGCTTGCAATGGGCTTGTGGTTGAAGTCCTGAGGCTTCATCTCGGATGGGATTTCAGCCGGAAGCGCAGGGGGTAGCGCTTGAACTGGGGACTGCACCGGTGCAACGGTCAGTAGTTTCTGGAGACATTGCAGCACCGGATCTGTACGCACTTCACTGGGACAAAGGAAAACCCCAATACGGCGCATGCCGGCACCCAGCTGTGGGCTGCTGGAATAGCGAGCGATGGGGGCCGCCAGTACCAGGCCGAATAGTGCGGGGGTCAACCACCAGAAAATGACCGGTGTGTAGTGAAAGGTCAGAGCGCCCCAGGCGAGTGCTGTGAGCGCAATGCGCCATGTCCGTGTCAATGTTTCCTTCCAGGAGAGCAGACGGCCCGCTCGCTCCTGTGTCTCCCAGTTCACACCAAAGCCCAGCAACACGGAAACGACGAAGAAGGCGTGGAACGCCATCATGATGGGGGCGATGACGATGGCAAACAGTAACTCGGCAAGGCCGCCCTTGACGATTGCCCACGTGCCGCCGAATTCCGGCCGTCTCTGAATGATCGCGATGGTAATACCCATGACCTTTGGCAACAGCAGCATGGCGATGGTGAGTTGTATCAGCATGACGATCAGTTCGGTTCTCACCACCGGCCAATCCGGAAACAGCTGGTGCGTGGCGGGAAAATAGACATCACCCTGAATCGCGCGTGACAGCGCATCCACCGTGCTGAGTACCAGCATCGCAAACCAGATGAGCGACGCCATGTAAGCAAGCGCACCGAACAGGAAGTGCAAGCGGCTGGTCCCGTTAAGGCCTGCAATACCCAGCAAACCCAGGTGCTGGATATTGCCCTGCACCCAGCGGCGATCGCGCTTGGCGAAATCGATGAGATTGCACGGTACTTCTTCGTAGCTGCCTTCCAGGTCTGCCAGCAGATAGGCCTCCCAGCCGGCTCGCCGCAGCAAGGCGGCCTCCACGAAGTCGTGGCTGAGGATTTCTCCACCGAATGGCGCCTTGCCGGGCAGGGTGGGCAGGCCGCAGCAATCGATGAATGCACGGACGCGAAGGATTGCGTTGTGTCCCCAGTAATTGGCCGTATCCGTCTGCCAGAAGCTCAGGCCGGTGGCGAGCATGGGGCTATAAAGCCCAGCTGCGAATTGAACGAATCGGCCGAAGAATGTGGTTTGCTGCACGGGGATCGGCACGGTCTGGATCAAGCCGGCACGGGGGTTGGCTTGCATCGCTCTGACCAGTTGCAGCAGGCAATCGCCGCTCATCACGCTGTCAGCGTCCAGGACGATCATGTGTTCGTAGTTGCGGCCCCAGCGCGTACAGAAATCTGCCAGGTTGCCTACCTTGCGTGCGGAGTTTTCAGGCCTTCGGCGATAGAACACGCGTTCGCCAGCCGGGCCCAGGCGTGCCAGCAAGTGTTGCCATGCATCCAGTTCGCTCTGGGCGATCTGCGGGTCCGTGGTGTCGCTGAGCATGTAGAAGTCGAAATGTGCTGCCTCACCCGTGGCCTCCAGCGAGCGCAGGGTGGCTTCGAAACCCGCCACCATCCGACGGGTTTCTTCGTTGTAGACCGGCATGACTACGGCGGTGCGAGTGACGATGCGCGAGTCGCGGTGACGCCCGGACTCCGTTCGCTGCAGCGTCAGTGGGTCGCGGCGCAGGAGTTGCAAAAGGAATCCTGCGGCCGACGTCCAGAATGCAATGCTGATCCAGCAGAATGACACCGCGAACAGCAAAAGCAGCATGGCGTCAAACGCCCTGAACCCGTTCGCCGCCAGGATGTTGAACATCATCCAGACGCCGCTCAGGGTCGTGATCGTGGCCAGGCCGATAATGAGTGCGGGCCGCAGCCCCTTCCCCGGGATCCGGATAGGTGCCGCGGTTTCGGGGGCATGCAGCCCAGCCGCGCTGGATTGGATCTGCGTTTCACTGGAGCGCATCGGGATACCACACATAGCTCCAGACTTCGGTCAGGCGCTGCCCGCGCAGCCGCAGAGAAAGCCGCATGTCCACCAACTGGTCGCCCTCGGGTGCCAGCCTGAATGAAACACGCCAGGTCTGACCGTCCGGCAATGGCGTCACCAAGAGGTCCGTAACCTCGCCGGAACCGTGTTGCAGCTCGGCTTCCAGCTTGGCTTCATCACTCAATGAAGCCAGCGGTCCGCCCTGGAAATCCACGACAAAGCGTCGTTTGCTGCGCGATGGCGGATTGTTCTGCCCGGGGACAGCGCCCCAGCCGATGCCAGTGCGCACGACATGCCCCGAAGTGGCCTCCGGCAGCTGCTGGTCAAAACTGCGCAATCGGTAGCTGAACCGGCGATTGTCGCCGACCTTGAAGGCCTGCTCCGGGACCCAGTAGGCGACGATGTTGTCGTGGATCTCGCTGTCGGTGGGGATCTCTACCAGTTCCACCCGACCTTTGCCCCAGTCTCCCTGCGGTGTGACCCACAGGCTTGGGCGCAAGTCATAGCGGGCCTCCATATCCATGTAGTGCTCGAACGCACGGTCCCGTTGGAGTAGCCCGAAACCGCGGGGGTTCTCATCGGTCAGCGACGACACCCGCAGGTGGCGGTGATTGCTCAGTGGCCGCCAGATCCATTCGCCATTGGATGCGGCCATCAGTAATCCGTCGGAATCATGGACCTGTGGGCGGAAGTCATCCACGTGACGGACGGTGGTATCGCCGTGGTGGTACATGCTGGTGAGCGGCGCAATGCCGAGCTTTTCGACATCGTTTCGCGCAATCAGGCGCGCTTCTACCAGTATCTCCGTGGGTGGGCCAGGCGTTATCTCGAAACGGTAGGCCCCGGCCACGGAGGGGCTATCGAGGAGGGCGTAGATTACGAAATGGTTCTGCTCGGCCTGGGGCTTGACCAGCCAGAACTCCCGGAATGCCGGAAACTCTTCTCCGGTTTGTGTCGCGGTGTCGATCGCCAGCCCGCGCGCCGAGATACCGTATACCTGACCGGGCCCGATAAGGCGGAAGTACGAGGCGCCAAGAAATACCAGGAACTCCGTCTTACGTTCACCCGAGAGCGGGTAATGCACCCGGAATCCCGCAAAGCCGAGGTCGTCTGGAAGATCACCGGTGAGCCCATCCACCGGCGGCACGTAGCGGAAATACCGCCGATCGAACGCGATACGGCTCTCATCTCCTGGCTGTAAAACATGCAGGCTCACCGGTTCCGTGTAGAGGAATCCGGGATGGAATAACTGGATTTCGAACAGCGATTCGTTGCGCCACACCGCGCGATTCCGGCGAAACTGGATAGCCCGATACTGCTCATAGCTCAGGCTGGCGAGCTGTTCGGGTAACGTATGATCGCTCGGCCGGTAGGGTTCTTCCGCGAGAGCCCTGGCGCGGGCCTCGATGGCGTCGAGAACGTCGTGGCTCTCCAATTCCGCAAGCGGGGCGTGCAAGTGCGACGGCGATGAAGCAGATGCCTGGGGCTGCGTCAGAGCGCTGACAAAGAGCGCTACTACCATGAATACCACCGATGTCCGGGCGGCGGCCGACCTTGAGCCGAAAGTGCGGCTCAGCCTGCCACTGCGACGGTCGGGTATGGATTCACCTGCGCGGGACGCGTTCATTTCCTGGTCTGCTGTCATGGGGTGAGTTGCACGAATGCCTGGAGTGCGTGCAGAAACGGGGAGGGCAGGGCCTTGCGTTGCACCCCTGCATCCATGCCGTGTCGCCGGCATGGATGCGCGATGCCGGCACGCTTGTTCAGCGACGTGGGACGTCGGAGCTCGCGCCGTAATAGCTGTTCACGCTATCAACCCAGGATTGATCGGCCATGTCTGGCCAGTGGTCCTTGTCGAAACCGGGTGCATTCTTGATGCGCTCGGCGTCGGCGTCCAGGACAAACCGGTGGTTCGCGGTGTCCAGCGACAATGCATTCCAGGGGATTGCGAAGAGGCGATCACCGATACCCAGAACCCCGCCGGCTGATAGCACCACATAGGCCACCTTGCCGGAGCCGGTATCGAGCATGATCTCCTTGACGTTGCCAAGCTTCTCGTCCTGGCGATTCACGATGTCGTCGCCTTCCAGAGAGTTGGCGCTGAGTAGGGCCGCATGGTGGTCATGGGATGACATTCTGGCCTTGCTGTTGTCCGGCGTGATGTAGCTCATTTGGTTGTCCTCTTGACGTCCTTCTTGAAGTCGCCGTAGCTCGACTGAACCTTGCCACGGACTTGCTCTGCCTTGCCTTTGCCTTCGAGCTCCTTGTTACCGACTGTCTTGCCTGTGACTTCCTTGACCTTGCCTTTCGCCGACTCCGTCCGGCCTTTTACCTGGTCTTTGTTCATGACTTGAACTCCAATTGATTAGGGGTTGGGGGCGTTGCAGGGGTGGGATTCCCATCAATGTCGCCCGGAGGACAGCATCTGCGTTCGGGTACCGTGGTTCTGTTCGGATCACCACACAACGGCGTGGCTGACTGTCGCCAAATGGAGAATCGTCAATCGTGAGAAGGTCGGACAGCGCAGCGAGTTACGCCGGCCAGCGGGGTGTCGTGAACGCCGTCACCAAAAAGTCGATGAGTAACCGGACCTTGGGCGATACATGCTTGCGGGTGGGGTAGAGGGCATAGACGCCCAGTTCGATGGAGCGGTAGTCCGGCATCACCTCGACCAGCCTGCCGGCATCCAGGTCCGGCCCGACGATAAAGCTAGGCTGCAGAACGATGGCCTGGTGCTGCAGCGCCCCGACGCGGCAGGTGTCGCCGCTGTTGGTGCGCACCACCGGGCGGATGCGTGCCGTGACTGGCCCTTCCGGCCCGTCAAACGGCCACTCGTCACCCGGCGCGAAATAGCTGTACGCCCACACGGCATGGTGCGCGAGGTCCGAGGGGTGCGTGGGCTTGCCTTGGCGTGTCAGATACTCGGGCGATGCACACAACACCATCCGGGTGGACGACAGTTTGCGGCTGATCAACGTCGAACTCGACAGTTGCGCGATGCGCACTGCCAGGTCGTAACCTTCCTCAACCAAGTCGACGACGCGGTCGGACAGGGTGACGTCCAGCGTGATCTGTGGATGCCGCTCCCGGAAAGCGCCCCAGAGTTCGGCCAGATGCAAGTTGCCGAAGGTCACCGGGGCATTGATTCTCACCTGTCCCTGCGCATGACCGCTGCGCGAGCTGACCTCGGCCTCGGACTCCTCAAGCTCGCTCAGCAGTTGCTTGCAGCGTGCGTAAAAGACCTCGCCTTCCTCGGTCAGCGCCAGCCGGCGCGTTGTGCGATGCAAGAGGCGCACGCCCAGCCGTGCCTCCAGGTTGCCCACGTGGCGCGACACGGCAGCCTTGGAGAGGCCCAGCGAATCGGTGACCTTGACGAAGTTACCGGCCTCGACCACTGCGACGAATGTTTGCATCTGGGTGAATCGGTCCATTGTTCCATTTATAGAGACAATGTGTGTCAATGGGAAGCGTTTATCTTGAACGAGATGGTCAATAGGATGAGTACACCATTCAACCAGATGCAGGGCTACCCCATGAACAGGAATGTGATTCACCGTCTTTTCAATACTGATGCCGGCATCGCTGCAGTGGCGTTGCGTATCCCGGTGGGGATCATCTTTGCCGCCCATGGCGCTCAGAAGTTGTTCGGCTGGTTCGGCGGCCATGGCCTGTACGGAACCGGGCAGTGGATGGCCTCCATTGGCCTGGAGCCCGGGCTGCTGATGGCGCTACTTGCCGGCAGCGCGGAATTCTTCGGCGGTCTTGCCCTGATATTCGGCGTGCTGGTGCGGCCAGCTGCTGTTGTGCTGGCGTTCACCATGCTGGTTGCGATACTTGCAGTACATGTCGGTAATGGACTGTTCATGAGCAACGGCGGCTATGAATTCGGGCTCGCGCTGCTGGCCGCATCCGTCTCACTGGCCATCACCGGGGCTGGGCGCGCGTCCGTCGATTCGCTGCTTGACCAACGCGTCCGTGCGCACTGAACGCGCCAGTGATCCGATGCTTGCCGGGGCGCAGAGCCCCGGCCCACCCTGAGGCATGACCATGACACGTTTACCCAGTCTGTTCGTCTCTCACGGGGCACCGACCTTTGCTGTCGAGCCGGGTCGGGCCGGGCCTGCACTTGCGGCCCTTGGTCGGGACCTGCCGCGGCCGAAGGCCGCACTCGTGGTCTCCCCCCACTGGATGACGCCACAGCCCCGCGTGACCACGTCGGTCTTGCCGGAAACCATTCATGATTTCGGGGGATTCGATAAGGCGTTGTACGAGATTCGCTACCCGGTGTCCGGACATCCCGAATTCGCAACGCAGACGGTGGAACTGCTGCGCGACGCCGGCTGGGACGCTACCGCTGACCCCAGGCGCGGCCTGGACCACGGTGCCTGGGTGCCCTTGCTGCACCTTTACCCAGAGGCCGACGTGCCGGTATTCCAGGTGTCACTACCAACCTCGCTGGACGCTGACGGCGCCTACCGCCTCGGTCAGGCCCTGGCACCGCTGGCCGGGCAGGGGGTCTTGATCATCGGCTCCGGCAGCCTGACTCACAATCTCCATGAGGTGTTCGGTGGGGCAGAGGATGTCGCTTATGCCACCGAGTTCTCCGGCTGGATTCGTGACGCGGTCGTCGAAGGTGATCATGGCCGCCTGCGCAAGGCCTTGCAGAGCGCCCCGCATGCCCGCCGCGCCCATCCGACTACCGAACACTTCCTGCCCCTGCTGGTAGCCGCAGGCGCTGCCGAATCCCCCAGACCGAGCACGGTCATCGACGGGGGCGTTACCTACGACGTGCTGGTGATGGACGCTTTCCTGTTCGGAGCTGCTTCAGGGAGTGATACCGAAGCCAGGGTTCAGTAGGCAATTGCGTTTGGCAGAGAACCTCCAGGCGGAGCCGGGCACCGTGTGCGACTTCGTACAGATCAACTCCAGCAAGCGCGTTACCGTTGTCTGCGCTCTCAAAGTGCACTGTTGTTCCTCAGCAGAAATGACGACTACTTCCCCCGCGTCGTTTTATTAGCCCCGGCCTCTCCCCCCGAGCGCTGGGGTTTTTTTTGGTTCAGCTTGCTGGCTTTCGGGGTTGATCGAAAGTGCTGATGGATGGTTGGGTGGGAGGGTGAAAGAAAAAGGCACCCGTAGGTGCCTGTTCCTTCGATGCTATTGGTGGAGGCGGCGGGAATCGAACCCGCGTCCGCAGGAGCTCTACCGTCGGATCTACATGCTTAGCCCGTGTTTAACATTCGCCGGCCACTACCCCACGAGCGAGGGAACGCAGCAAACTATCCTGATTGATTTAACAGTGTCGGGTGCAGGCGGTACCCGGTCACTGCGGTCCTGTGATCTACGACCGTCAAGTAGGAGGCACAGGCACCTACCAGTTGACGGCTAGCGGGATTTAGGCCGCTAGTGCGTAGTTTTCGTCGTTGGCAACTATGTTTAAGTTGGCCATCGTTATTTTACGAGGTGAGATGACATCCTCGGCATGCACCTAAGGCTTTGCGACCTGCGTCGAGACCATGTCGCCCCCGATTCAGGTACCACTCAGCTTAACTGATATGTGGGGGTTCTGTCTGTCGGTTTCAACATTTCGGTGTTCGTTTTTGGTGCGTTACCGCCTTCGGCCTAACGCACCGTACGGGTGCGAGGCATCCCGAGTTGCGGCGATCGGTCAGACGTTGTGCTTGAGCAGGCGTTCCTTCTGGCGCTGCCAGTCCTGTTGCTTCTTGTCCTCGCGCTTGTCGAATTTCTTCTTGCCCTTGCCGATACCGATCAGCACCTTGGCACGGCCGCGTTTCCAGTGCATCTGCAGTGGCACCACGGAATAGCCGTCACGCTGCACCGCGCCCAGCAGGCGCGCGATCTCCTTGCCGTGCAACAGTAGTTTGCGCGTGCGGATCGGCTCTGCCTGCACATGGGTGGAGGCAGAGGGCAGGGGCGGAATACCGGCGCCGAACAGGTAGGCTTCGCCGCCTTTCAGCAGCACATAGCCTTCCTGCAGGTTCAGCCGTCCGGAGCGCAGGCTCTTGACCTCCCAGCCTTCGAGCACCAGGCCAGCTTCCAGGGTGTCTTCGATGGCGTACTCGAACCGCGCCTTCTTGTTGACGGCGATGACGTTGTCCGCGATTTTCGGTTTCTTTTTGCTCACGGCGCGCATTGTAGCGGTGCCCGCTGTCTGCAGCCAGTGCTCCGACCACTTGCCGGGTCAGGTCAACTTGCCGAGAATGCAGGCTCCTGCACTGAGATATCGGAGTTGCATTGCCGATCCCGCGGCGATACCGACACGGCCAGTGGCCGAACCAGGGAGTCTTCATCCTCGCCGCCTGCGGAGCCTGCATCGGGCTGGGTAACCTGTGGCGATTCCCTGCGCTTGTCGTCGAGCACGGCGGCGGTGCATTCATCCTTGTATACGCTGCGGCCTTGTTGCTGCTCGGCTTGCCAGTGGCCGTGGCGGAGGTCGTGCTGGGGCGGGGTTCCCGCCATGATCCGGTGGGCGCTTTTCGCGAAACGGCCGCTATACATGGGCGCTCCAGGCACTGGGCCTGGGCGGGGTGGCTCGCCATTCTCGGGGCCGTCTGCCTGCTCATCCTGCTCGCGGTTACGGCCGGCTGGAGCATGGGCTACCTGTTCCGCGCGGTCACGGGAACGCTGTTTCAGCTCGACATGGTCGACGCCACGGCCATGTTCGAGGACCTGGCCATGGATGTCGAGCGATCCATGCTGTGGATCACGCTGTTCATCGGTCTGGTCGCGCTTGTGGTCTCCCAGGGGCTGGAGCGGGGGATCGTGCCGGCGGTGGTCGTGCTGGTGCCGATGCTGCTTGCCGGGCTGCTGGTATTGATGATGGTGGCGCTGGCGCACCCCAGCAACCCGATCGTGCTGGATTACCTGTTCACCGTGGATTTCAGCCAGCTTGGACAGGCCGGTTTGCTGGCAGCGTTGCATCATGCTTTCGCCAGCCTGGCGCTGGGGGTCGGTGTACTGATCGTGTACGGCGCCGCACTGCCGGCGCGGACGCCGATTGTGACTGCGGTCGGGAGCGTCGTCCTGCTTGATTTCCTGGCAGCGCTGGCGGCGACGTTGCTGGTGGTTTCCCTCGCCCCGGGCTTTCCGCCCGGGCCAGGGCTTGCATTCGAGGTGCTGCCAACGGTGTTCGCCGCCGAGGGGCCTGGCCGACTCCTTGCGGTGGTGTTTTACGCAACCTTGGTGCTGGCTGCCCTCACCACCGGTTTCGCCCTTGCGGAGGCACTGGTCACGGGGATCACCGAGAACTCCCGGCTGAGCCGTGCTGCGGCGGGGGGCTATGTGGCAGCGATGATCTGGTTGCTGGCTTTCGCGGTGGTGCTGGTACAGACCAGCCCATGGGCCGCGGCGACCTCTGGCGGGCTCGATCTCCGCGCTGTCCTGGAGCTGTTTGCGGGGCAGTTGCTGCCCATCATCATGGCCCTCGCCGGGCTGCTTGCTTTGCTGAGCGTGGGCTGGGTTGCAGCCCCGGAATCGGTCCGCCATGCATTGCGTCTTGATGGATGGCCATGGGCCTCCGCGCTTTGCCATGGACTGATTCGCTGGATCGCCCCCGCCTTGCTGCTGATTGTGCTTGCCTATACGATCACCGGCCTTTGGCTTTGATATGACGACTTCAGGTGGGACATGGCGCATATCTCACGTAGTGCCCTGGTAGCGCACACGGCGGGCAGAATGTTCGAGCTCGTGCATGATGTGGACCAGTACAAGTACTTCCTGCCCTGGTGCAGCGACAGCGGCGTGCTGAGTGATACCGGCGACGAGCGCAAGGCCTTCGTGACCATCAGCAAGGGTGGAATCAGCAAGTCCTTCACGACACTCAATCGGGCGCAGCATGGAAAGATGCTGGAGATCCGGCTGGTGGAAGGGCCGTTCAAGCGGCTCGACGGTTACTGGCGGTTCCAGCCACTGGGTGACGATGCCAGCAAAGTCTCGCTTGATCTCGAGTTCGAGTTTTCCAACAGCCTCGTGCGCATGGCATTCGGTCGCGTGTTCGAACAACTCGCGAACCGACTGGTGGATTCCTTCGTGCAGCGGGCCGATCAGGTATATGGCACGAAGTGACGCAGCGATGATGACGGTGGAAGTCGTCTACGCATTGCCGGACGATCAGGATCTCCGCGAAATCCGTGTTCCCACCGATGCCACGGCGGCCGATGCCATCCGGGCTTCCGGTTTGCTGGAGCGATTCCCCGAAATTGATCTTGCGCAGCAGCCGATCGGTATCTTCGGGCGCCGTTGTGAACCCGGCCAGATGCTGCAGCCGGGGGATCGCGTGGAAATCTATCGACCGCTGATCGCCGATCCCAAGGAGCGGCGCCGGCGCCGCGCCGCCAGCAAGCGCTGACTGGGACTCAGTCGTTGCCCCGCCAGTTCTCGGGGGCCAGATTGCCCTCGACAGCCACGAGTTGGTCGTTGTCGTCGAAGAACAGGGTCAGGCGCTCGGTGGGGCCGCCACCGCCAGGCGAGCTACTATGAATGTAGTCCCAGCGGTCATTGCGGAACATGTCCTCGATAACCGGGCTGCCCAGAATGAAGCGAACCTGCCGGCGGCTCATGCCGGGGCGCAACTCTTCGACCATTTCATCGGTTATGATGTTGCCTTGCTGCACTTCCGGGCGATACGGGAAACTCGAACCGGAACATCCGGTTACGATTAATGCACCGGCTGTGAGCAAAATCATGCAGACTGTGCGGGCCTTACCAGACATCGGGTGACTCTTTATCCCTGGACAGTGGTGCGGGATCATACAGCATCGGCGCGGTGATCGCGCAACAACCGGATGGACCGATGAGGTGGGTATGTGGTTCCACGGTTGGCGGTTGAAATCATGATAGACAGGCAAGCGAGGGGCGGCGTGGCATCGAAAGATCTCAGAAAGGCAGGGCTGAAAGTCACATTGCCGAGAATGAAGATTCTCGAGATGCTGGAGAACAGCGAGAATCGCCACCTGTCCGCGGAAGATGTGTACAAGGGCTTGATGGAGTCAGGTGACGATATTGGCCTGGCCACGGTTTACCGGGTGCTCACCCAGTTCGAGTCCGCCGGCCTGGTGCAGCGTCACCACTTCGAGGGTGGCCAGTCCATCTTTGAGCTGGACGACGGCGATCACCATGACCACCTGGTTTGTGTGCGTTGCGGCGCCATCGAGGAGTTCTTCGACAAGACCATCGAAGACCGACAGGAAAAAGTTGCCAAGGATAACGGCTTCAAGATCACCGACCATTCCCTGATCATCTACGGCCTTTGCCCTGAATGCCGCGACGCTGAATAGAGTTACCCGGCTGCCGCCCGACTGACCATCTCCTGGGCATGCTCCAGCGTCGCCCGGGTAATCTCCATGCCGCCGAGCATGCGCGCGATCTCCTGCACTCGCGCCTGATCGTTCAGGGGAGCCACGGTGGAGACGGTGCTGTCGGCGTCGCTGGTCTTTCGCACCTGCAGGTGCTGGTGGGCCTGTGAGGCTACCTGGGGCAAATGGGTGACACAGAGCACCTGATGGCTGCGGCCCAAGCGCCGGAGCTGCCTGCCCACCACCTCGGCCACGCCGCCGCCGATACCCACGTCCGCCTCATCGAAAATCAATGTCGGGATGGTGGTGCCATCCGCTGCCACCACCTGGATGGCAAGACTGATACGTGACAGCTCGCCGCCGGATGCAATGCGGCTCATCGGTCCGAAATCCTGGCCGGCGTTGGTCCGCACCTCGAAACTGATCCGATCCCGCCCGTGTGGGGTGATGGAGTCGTCGTCCATGGGCATCAGGGCAATGCGGAATGCCGCACCCTGCATGCCCAGTTCCTGCAGGCCGGCGGTGACCTGCATGGACAGATTCTCTGCGGCAGTCTCGCGCAGCTTTGTCAGATGGGCCGCCGTGGTGGTGTAGCTCGACAGGATCTGATCCTGCTCTTTCTTGAGGGAGGCTACGGTTTCCTCTGCATTTTCAAGCGCATGTAGTTCTTTCCTGATCTGCTCACGGACGTCGATCAGCTCATCTGTCCGCACCCGGTGCTTGCGGGCCAGATCATTCAATGTGGCGATCTGATCGTCCAGGGCCTGCAGGCGCGCCGGGTCCAGGTCCAACCGATCCACATGGCGTCGCAGGCTGTCCACGCCTTCTTCAAGCTGCACCAGGGCCTGCTCGACCATGCCATGGACTTCGGCGAACACCGGATCGTTGGGGGCCTGTGCTTCGAGTTCACGCCGTGCCTGACCAAGGGTGCTTTGCGCGGAGGCCTCGTTGTCGTAGAGCATCTCGAGCAGGGAGTGGGCGGATTGCAGCAATTCGCCGGCGTTGGAAAGCCGCCGATGCTCTTCGTCCAGCTCGGCGATGGCCTCCGGCTCCAGGGTCAGCGCCTCAAGCTCGGCGAGCTGGTAGCGCAGCAGCTCCGCGCGGGCTGCGGCATCATCGTGACCGCCGGCGAGGTTCTGCAACTCGGTCTCGATGCCGCGATGACGGGTGTGCAGTTCGGCCAGCTGCTTCAGTTCGTCTGCGCTCTCGGCAAAGGCGTCGAGGATTGTGCGCTGTATGTCCCGTCGCATCATCGACTGGTGTTCATGCTGGCCGTGGATGTCGACAAGTTGCTCGCCAAGTTCACGGAGTAATTGCAGGGGAACGGGCCGGCCATTGATGTAGGCCTTGGAGCGGCCATTGTTCTGGACGACACGGCGCAGCAGGCAGTCTCCGTCTTCATCCAGTTCGTGCTCATCCAGCCACGCATGGACGGTGGCCATGCCATCGATGTTGAATGACACGGCGATTTCCGCCTTGTCGGCCCCGTTGCGGACCACGTCTCCCGTGGCGCGGTCTCCCAGGGTCAGGCCCAGCGCGTCCAGCAAAATCGACTTGCCTGCGCCGGTTTCGCCGGTGAGTGCAGTGAGCCCCTCATCCAGCTCCAGCTCCAGCTGATCTACAATGGTAAAATTTTTAATAAACAGATGGCTGAGCATGGTTTCTGATGTTATATCTCAAGTTTTACCGGCCGACTCTCGAGGCAACGGTCCGAGTGTAGCCAAGCCGGGACGACTAGGCACTGCCACCATCGCCCCAGCGCAATTTGGCCCGCAGGATTTCAAAGTAACGGTAGCCGGGGGGGTGGAGCACCTTCACCCGATTAGGGCTGCGGCGAACCGTCAGCACGCTGCCCGGTTGCATGGGCAGCTCCTCCTGGCTGTCGCAACTCACGCGGACGTGCTTGCTGCCACCACCGAGTACACGCACCTCAATTGAGACGTCCCCTGGGAGGACCACCGGTCGGTTGCTGAGGCTATGGGGGGCGACGGGAACAAGCAGCAGGGCATCGACACCGGGGTGGGCGATGGGGCCGCCGGACGCCATGGAATAGGCCGTCGAGCCGGTGGGCGTGGCGATAATGAGGCCATCGCTGCGCAGCCGGGTGACCAGCTCACCCTCGACCCGCACCTCCATCTCTACCATGCGGGCAGTATTCCATCGGTGGATCACCACGTCGTTCAGTGACAGGCTCTTGGCGCCCGTTGCGTCGCCATTGGCAACCCAGGCCTCGAGCAGGATGCGTTCGTCGGTGACGAAGTTACCGGCGAGGATCGCATCCACGTCGCTCATGTTGTCCGGTGAGACGTCGACAAGGAATCCGAGGCGACCGAGGTTGATACCCATCAGCGGGGTCTCGCGCCCCGCGAGCAGGCGGGACGTTCGCAGCAAGGTGCCGTCACCGCCGACGGAAATGACCAGTTCGGCCCGGTCCACCAGGTCAGGCAGGCCGACAGCCTCGGCTTTGACCGGTGGCTTGCGCCGCCCGAACATGGCGGATTCGACCAGCACGGTGCGCCCGCTTCCGACCAGGTGCTCCACCAGTCGGGTCACGGTATGCAGTACCTGTCGATCAAACGATTTGCCGGTTATGGCGACGATGCCGAAGCGTTTGCTCATTATCTGGCTCTAAGCGGGGCGACGGCTGAGAGCTTAGCGCCTGTGGCGGGTCGAGCGCCATCGGCCAGGCTGTGATGTGCTCGATTGACGGCCATGCGCCATGTTGCTACCGTCGGTTAGCACTCTATTGGAAGAGTGCTAACCGACGGAATTGCGTACATATGGCTGACAAGCGTCCGGGTTCCCAGCTTGATGAACGGGCTCAACACCTGCTCAAGGTCATGGTGCAACGGCATATCCGTGACGGGCAGCCCGTGGGCTCGCGTACGCTGACCAGGGAGTCGGGGCTCGATCTCAGCCCGGCAACCATTCGCAACGTCATGGCCGATCTCGAAGATCTTGGCTATGTGCGCTCCCCCCATACATCGGCTGGCCGTGTGCCCACAGACAAGGGCTACCGATTCTTCGTCGACGCCCTGCTGAAGATCGAGCCGACGCGGCTTGCCGGAGCCGAGGACCTCGCCTTGAGCCTTGACGCCGAAGGCGAGCCAGAGGCGTTGATCGATTCGGCATCCAGCTTGCTCTCGGGGCTGACCCAACTCGCCGGGGTAGTTACCTTGCCGCGCCGCCGCGGCGGGCTCTTGCGCCACGTCGAGTTTCTGCCGCTATCCGAGCAACGGGTGCTCGCCATCCTGGTGCTGAACGAGCACGAGGTGCAGAACCGTGTGCTTCGCCTTGAGCGGGATTACAGCCAGAGCGAGCTGCAGCACGTGGCCAACTTCCTCAACGCCCACTTCGTCGGGCAACCGGTTGAGGCGGTCCGCGAGCAACTGTTGCGTAGCCTGGAACGGGATCGTGCCCGGATGGATGAACTGATGGGGCTGGTGGTCGACCTTGGTGGCCGGGCGTTCAGTGAACCCAAGGATCAGGATGATCGCTACGTGGTAGCCGGGCAGACCAACCTCATGAGTTTCGAGGAGCTATCTGCCAATGTTGACAAACTTCGTGGCCTTTTCAATGCCTTCTCCGAAAAACGTGACATTCTGCATTTGCTCGAGCAGTGCCTGGCTGCGGACGGGATCCAGATCTTCATTGGCGAAGAATCCGGCTATGAGGTGTTCGATGGCTGCAGCCTGGTGACTTCGCCGTACTCTGCGGAAGGGCAGGTGCTCGGTGTGCTTGGCGTCATCGGCCCGACGCGTATGGAGTACGACCGGGTCATCCCCATCGTCGATCTGACGGCGAAGCTTCTCGGCGCTGCCTTGAATAAGCAGCACTGACCCCCATGTAAAGCGCAGGGTGCGGCGCGCGGGATGCCCCGCGCGGCCGCCGTCCTTTGTACAGCTAACCGACAACATGACCGCGAGATCGGAGAGACACCAATGGCGGAGCAGGAAGATAAACGGCACGCGACACCGACACAGGACGAAGCTGCGCCGGAGACCGGCGAGGCTGCAAAGCCGGATTCCGATGCCGGGCAGCTGCAGGCTCTGCAGGCCGAGTTGGAGGCTGCCCAGACCAAGGCGGAAGACAACTGGAATGAATACCTGCGTGCCCGGGCGGAGATCGAGAACGTGCGCCGCCGCATGGAGCGCGATGTGGACCAGGCACGCAAGTTCGGGGTCGAGAAAATGGCCCACGAGATGCTTGCGGTGAAAGACAGCCTGGAAATGGGTCTGGCGGCGGCGCGAGAAGCCAACGCCGACGTTGGCAAGTTGACCGAAGGCACTGAACTCACGCTGAAGATGATGAACCAGGCGCTGGAGAAATTCAGCATTGCCGAGGTGAATCCGGCCGGCCAGAAGTTCAACCCGGAAGAGCACGAGGCCATGGCCATGCAGCCATCCGCCGAGCATGAACCGAATACCGTCATTCATGTTGTGCAGAAGGGATACCGGCTGAGTGACCGACTGTTGCGACCGGCAATGGTGATCGTGTCGCGCCCGGCGGACCAGCAGCAGGGTGGACATATCGACGAGCAGGCTTGAAAAACGCGGCAATGCCCTAATTCACAGTGACAGATCGCGACCGCGAACTTAATTTGCCAGACAGAACGTATTCAGGAGCACATAGCAATGGGAAAGATCATCGGCATTGACCTCGGCACCACCAATTCCTGTGTCGCCGTCATGGACGGCGGCAAGGCCCGGGTGGTGGAAAACGCCGAAGGCGAGCGCACCACGCCGTCCGTGGTCGGTTTCGCTGAAGATGGCGAAATCATCGTTGGCTCGCCGGCCAAGCGTCAGGCGGTGACCAATCCGGAAAACACGTTGTACGCCGTGAAGCGCCTCATCGGTCGGCGCTTCCAGGAAGACGTCGTGCAGCGCGATGTCAACGAAATGCCCTATCACATTGTCAAGGCAGACAATGGTGATGCGTGGGTCGAAGTGCGTGGCAAGAAGATGGCGCCGCCGGAGGTGTCTGCACGCGTTCTTCAGAAAATGAAAAAGACCGCCGAGGATTTCCTTGGCGAGACGGTGACCGAAGCCGTCATCACCGTGCCGGCCTACTTCAATGATTCCCAGCGGCAGGCCACCAAGGACGCCGGGCGTATCGCCGGCCTGGATGTCAAGCGCATCATCAACGAGCCCACCGCGGCGGCGCTTGCCTATGGCCTGGATAAGGACGGCGGTGACCGCAAGGTAGCCGTCTACGATCTGGGCGGCGGCACTTTCGATATCTCCATCATCGAGATTGCCGACGTCGACGGCGAGAAGCAGTTCGAGGTGCTGTCCACCAACGGCGATACCTTCCTCGGTGGCGAGGATTTCGACCGTGCGGTGATCAACTACCTGATTGCAGAGTTCAAGAAGGACCAGGGCATCGATCTGGGTAAGGACAAGTTGGCCCTGCAGCGACTGAAAGAGGCTGCTGAGAAGGCCAAGATCGAGTTGTCCTCTGCAAACCAGACGGAGATCAATCTTCCCTACATCACCGCCGACCAGAGCGGGCCCAAGCATCTGGCCATCAAGCTGACTCGTGCCAAGCTCGAGTCGCTGGTGGATGACCTCATAGAGCGCACCATTGCACCCTGCAAGACCGCGCTGAAGGATGCCGGGCTGAAGGCGTCGGAAGTCGATGAAATCATTCTTGTGGGCGGCCAGACCCGCATGCCCAAGGTGCAGGAGGCCGTGAAGCAGTTCTTCGGCAAGGAGCCGCGCCGGGACGTGAACCCGGACGAGGCCGTGGCTATCGGTGCTTCCATCCAGGGCGGCGTGCTCGGCGGCGACGTCAAGGACGTGCTGCTGCTCGACGTGACTCCGTTGTCCCTGGGCATCGAGACCATGGGCGGCGTCATGACCAAGCTGATCGAGAAGAACACCACCATTCCCACCAAGGCGAATCAGGTGTTCTCCACCGCCGACGACAACCAGACGGCGGTGACGGTGCATGTACTGCAGGGCGAGCGGGAAATCGCCAGCGGCAACAAGTCGCTGGGGCGCTTCGACCTCAGCGACATTCCGCCGGCCCCCCGTGGCGTGCCGCAGATCGAGGTCAGCTTCGATATCGATGCCAACGGCATCCTGCATGTGTCCGCCAAGGACAAGGCCACTGGCAAGGAACAGTCCATCGTGATCAAGGCCTCCAGTGGCCTGTCGGATGACGAGATCGAGAAGATGGTGAAGGACGCCGAGGCCCATGCCGACGAGGACCGCAAGATGCGGGAACTGGTCGAGGCCCGGAACCAGGCGGACAACATGATCCACGCCACCCGGAAGTCCATCAAGGATCTGGGCGATTCCGTGGAAGGTGCGGAGAAGGAAGCCGCCGAGAAAGCCATTACCGAACTCGAGGAAGCGGTGAAGGGTGACGACAAGGATGCCATCGAGGCCAAGACCCAGGCATTGACGGAAGTGGCCGGCAACCTGGCCCAGAAAGCCTACGCCAAGCAGCAGGGCGGAGCCGAGGGCGAGGCGCCGGAATCCGCCACCACCGACAAGGCTGACGACGACGTGGTCGATGCCGAGTTCGAGGAAGTGAAGGACGACGAGAAGAAGTAGGACGCGACCTGCCGGCATATGCCGGTGAGTCACTCAGACGCAGGGGCGGCCCTGCGTCTGTTTTCGTTTCAGACAGACCAACCCAGGGCACGGCGAACCGACCATGGCGAAACGGGATTACTACGAGATACTCGGGGTTCAGAAGAACGCTTCCGAGGCCGAGTTGAAGAAGGCCTATCGGAAGATGGCCATGAAATACCATCCGGATCGAAACCCCGGGGACGCCGAGGCAGAAAAGAATTTCAAGGACGCGAAATCCGCTTACGAGGTGCTGTCCGACCCGCAGAAGCGCGCAGCTTATGACCAGTTCGGTCATGCCGGCGTCGAAGGGATGGGCGGCATGGGTGGTGGCCCCCGGGGCGGCGGCGCCAGTTTCTCCGACATCTTCTCCGATGTGTTTGGTGACATTTTCGGAGGCGCTGGGCCTGGTGGGGCCCGAGGCCAGCGGGTCTACCGCGGCGCCGATCTGCGCTACAACATGGAACTCAGCCTGGAAGAGGCCGTGCAGGGGACAGAGCAGACTATTCGCGTGCCGTCCTGGGTCGCCTGCGAAGCCTGCGATGGCAAAGGGACCGAAGGTGCCAGCGAGCCCGAGACCTGTCCCACCTGTCATGGCCACGGCGATGTCCGCGTACAGCAGGGTTTCTTCTCCATTCAGCAGGCCTGTCCACGCTGTGGCGGCACCGGCACCATCATCACCAACCCGTGCCGCACGTGTGGTGGGGAAGGCAGGCTCAAGCACACCAAGGACCTGTCAGTGCGGATTCCCGCCGGGGTCGACACCGGAGACCGCATCCGTCTATCCGGTGAGGGTGAGCCGGGCGAGCGCGGTGGGCCGCCGGGGGATCTCTACGTGCAGGTGGTGGTGCGTGAGCACGCCATCTTCACCCGCAACGGCGAGCACCTGCATTGCCAGGTACCCATCAGCATTGTGACCGCCGCGTTGGGCGGTGAGCTTGAGGTGCCGACCCTGGAGGGTCGGGTAAGCCTGCGCATCCCCGAGGGGACGCAAAGCGGCAAGACCTTCCGCATCCGGGGCAAGGGTGTAAAGCCGGTGCGTGGTGGCCCGCAGGGTGATCTGTTGTGCCGGGTGGCGGTAGAGACACCCGTCAACCTGACGCGGGAGCAGAAGGAACTCCTCACCCGTTTTGGCGAGAGCCTGGATAAGGGCGGCACGCGGCATAATCCGGAAAGCCAGTCCTGGCTGGATAAGGCGAAGAAGTTCTTCGAGGATATGCTCTAGAGAGGCGGGTAGAAAAATGACTGTACGCATTGGAATCGTTGGCGCCGCAGGTCGCATGGGCCGTCAGCTCATCGAGGCCACGATCGCCCACCCCGAACTGGAGCTAACGGCAGCGGTAGAGCGCAGTGGCAGTAGCTTTCTGGGCGCGGATGCCGGCGAACTGGCGGGGCAGGGCCCACTTGGCATTGGGCTGACCGATGACCTTGCTGTCGCTTGTGGCAGGATCGATGTGCTGATCGATTTCACCGTTCCAGAGGCGACGGTGGCCAATGCCCGCGTGTGCCGTGAGCATGGTGTGAAGATGGTGATCGGCACCACGGGATTGACGGAGGCGCAGAGGGCCGAGATCGCATCTGCTTCCGAGCACGTTGGCGTCGTGTTTGCTGCCAACTACAGCGTCGGTGTCACCCTGTCCCTCAAGTTGATCGACATGGCTGCCCGGGTGCTGGGCGACGATTTCGATGTCGAGGTTGTCGAGGCTCACCATCGTCACAAGATTGATGCACCCTCCGGCACGGCCTTGCGTATGGGTGAAGTGCTTGCCGCCGCCCTGGGCCGCAATCTCGACGAGTGTGCCGTCTACGGACGGGAAGGACGCACCGGAGAGCGTGACGTGAAGACCATTGGCTTCGAGACCATTCGTGGTGGGGATGTCGTGGGTGATCACACGGTGATGTTCCTCGGGCAGGGGGAACGCCTGGAGGTTACGCACAAGGCCAGCAACCGCATGACCTTTGCCAGGGGCGCGGTGCGCAGTGCCGCCTGGATCGCCGGACAATCGCAAGCCGGGCTGTTCGACATGGAGGACGTACTCGGATTAGGCTAAGCGCTAATGCGGTTTCCTCTCTTTCCATCCCTGCGCACTGGAGGCAGTCAACGCTGTGAGCGTTGCGGGCTGCGTTTCCCTACCAGCAAGGAACAGTGCAACCATTGCAGTAAGCTCAGCGATACCGAGGTCGAGTCCCTGCGTCGTCGTGTCGAACGCGAGCATGCCGGGCACGCCGAACTCGGGCGGGTGTTCCTGATTCTCGCGGCGGTAGTGATGGCGCTCGTCATGCTGCTGGTCCTGCGCTGAGATGCCGTTTATCGAGTTGAAGGTGCTGCTGGTGGCGGCTCTGCTGGGGCTTGGCTTTTATTACCGTCGCCGTCGTCTACCCCTGCTTGTGGAACCCACCCACCGCCGCGCTCGCGGCATCCTTGGCGTCGCCGGCACACTGCTGCTGGCACTGGGTTGGCTCATCATCCGTGGGCTGCTGGTGAGCCATGGCCATCTGCTGGCCAGCCTGAGTACCGCCTTCGTGGCGTTTTTCGGCGTTCCGGTGCTGCTGATGCTGGGGCTATCCATGATCGTGGTGGCGATCTGGTTCTCGTTTGATTCCGTGATCAGCTACCTGGATTTCGTGACTGGTGAGCCGAAACGTGGCGATGATTAGCCAGGTGCCTCCCGCCCTGGAAAGCTAGCCTTGTTCGCGGGCTGGCGGCGGGTCTAGCTGGCGAATCAGCGTCCAGCGCAGGGAGGAGGCAATCCCGCTGTAATTGCTCAGCAGATACTCATCGAGCAGGTCAAGCTCGATATCGTGATCACCGGCGACGGGCAGCAGCGAGCCGAACATATGCGCCATCAGGTCCAGTACCTGGGTCGGTTCCACTGTTCCGGCTTCCAGCATCTCGCTGCCCCGGAGTCTGACAACGCTGCGGGAGAGTTCGCCGCCGGGGCCGCCATCCAGGCCCAGTCGATGGGTTTTCTCCATCGCCTCTTCCAGCACGGCCATGGCCTGGGAGCGTCGGTCTTCCTCCGCGTCGTTGGCCCCGGCTCGGGTGGCGATGGCATTCATGCGTGTCAGCAGCGATCCTTGACGAAACACCTCACCCCCATCACCTGTGAGGGTGTCCCCCAGCGCGTTCAGGGTCTCGGCATGGGTCTCCATGACTTCTGCTCTGAAAATGCGCAGTGTGGTGTCGTCCAGCGCAGCGTCCTCTTCCATGTCCTGGAGCCGGGTTGCCTGCCCGAGTAGCCCAACCAGGCCACGCAGGATGATCCGATCACGCTCTGGGCAACCGGCGCCGCTCAGGCAGAGTCGCCCATCCCGCAGGTCTGCCAGGTTTGCTCGGTAGTATTCCAGGACACCGGCGAGGTCGTCATGGCTGCCGGGGTAGGGGGGCAGTTGCTCCATGCTGGTGTCGGGACTGGTGAATACCGTGGTCAGATCATTGAATAGCCGCTCTGCGAGCAGCATGGCGTGCACATCCCCCTGGGGTGTGTAGCCAAGTTGCGGGTCCGGCTCTTCCCGGTCCACCGGGCGCGCCCAGAGGAACAGCAAGATTGCCAGCACAAGGCCGACAACCGCAATCCACCGCCACTTGAGGGGGCTAACGCCCTTTCCGTATTCCACGGTGCCGGAGTCTCGCACATGGGTTGGTCGGGAGAAAGGTGTCGCCGGACGGCGAAGTGATCGCCGACATGAGCTGCGGCATCAATGAACGTCCGAGCTCCTTGATGGTCCCTTGAACGTGCATCTTCTTAAGGAAGCGCCACAGCTACTGGTATGATATGCGCCTTATCTTTCCCCGTGTTTCACTAGGGTTGCCTCCGAAACCATGACCATGACCGCGCGAATCCGCGAAATCCCCTACAACTACACGTCGTTTTCCGACCGTGAAATCGTCCTCCGTTACCTGGGAGAGCAGGCCTGGGAAACGCTGAATACGCTGCGCGAGGAGCGGCGCACCGGGATTTCGGCGCGGATGCTGTTCGAGGTACTCGGTGATCTCTGGGTGGTTCGTCGCAATCCCTATATTCAGGATGACCTGCTCGGGAACGAGAAGCGGCGCAAGGCGCTGATCGAGGCGATGGATCATCGTCTCGACCAGATCGTCGCCCGCGCCGAGGGTAACGAGCAGGCGCTGGCCCTGGCCGAGCAGGCCCGCAAGGCGATACGGGAGTTCGAGAACTGGTTTCCGAAGACGCTGGCGCGGCGCGATCAGGCGACCAGGGCCTTTACCCGGCATACCCGCAAGGACAACATCCGTTTCGATGGTCTTTCCCGGGTCTCTCACCAGACCGACGCCACCGACTGGCGCGTTGAGGTGCCCTTCGTGGTGCTCACGCCGGATACCGAGGAAGAGATGGCCAGCCTGGTGAAGACCGCGATCGAACTCGGACTGGTGGTCATCCCCCGAGGCGGTGGTACTGGCTACACCGGCGGCGCCGTCCCACTGCATGAGGACTGCGCCGTGATCAACACGGAGAAGCTCGAGGGGCTTGGCAAGGTCGAGCTGCGCGAGCTGCCCGGCGTAGAGGGTAAGGTCCCCACCGTGCGCGCCGAAGCGGGCGTCGTTACCCGACGGGTGTCGGATATTGCGGCCATGAACGGTTACGTGTTCGCTGTGGACCCCACCAGCCAGGATGCCTCCACCATCGGCGGCAACGTGGCCATGAATGCCGGCGGCAAGAAAGCGGTGCTCTGGGGTACGGCGCTGGACAACCTGGCCTCCTGGCGCATGGTGACGCCGGATGCCGAGTGGCTGGACGTGGAGCGTCTGGATCACAACCTGGGCAAGATTCACGATCAGGAGACCGTGCGCTTTCGCGTTACCCGCTATCTGGCGGACGGCAAGACGGTGAAGCGTGAGCCCGAGGTGCTGAGCTTTCCCGGAGCGAGTTTCCGCAAGGTGGGCCTGGGCAAGGATGTCACTGACAAGTTTCTCGGTGGTGTGCCGGGGGTGCAGAAAGAGGGCTGTGATGGCCTGATTACCTCTGCCACCTTCGTCCTCCACGTCATGCCCCGACACATGCGTACCGTGTGCCTGGAGTTCTACGGGCTGGACCTGCAACAGGCCGTGCCCGCCATCGTCGAGATTGTCGACGATCTGCAGGCCGACACCCGGGTGAAGCTGTCCGGGCTTGAGCACCTGGATGAGCGCTACGTGCGGGCCGTGGGCTACAGCCCCAAGGGTGAGCGCGGCGAGCGGCCGAAGATGGTGTTGATTGCCGATCTGGCGTCGGACGACGAGGCCGCCTGCCAGGATGCCGCCGAACGCACCGTGCGCATGGCCGAGAAGCGCAATGCCGACGGCTTTATCGCCATCAGTCCGGAAGCGCGCAAGACCTTCTGGGCCGATCGTTCCCGCACCGCCGCCATCGCCGCCCATACCAACGCCTTCAAGATCAACGAAGACGTGGTGATTCCGCTCAACAAGCTCGCTGAATACAGCGATGGTATCGAGCGCATCAACATCCACCAGTCCCTGAGCAACAAGCTTCGCCTGGTGAGGTCGCTGAGGGATCACTTCCTGGGCACCCTGCCGGAGCTGAAGGCAGCCCGCCCGGATTATCTCGACCGCGAAGATCTTGAAGCGTCGGAAGAAGGCGGCACCATACTCGGGCGCAAGCAGCGCCGTGCCGTGCAACACCTGGACGCTGTCGCGGCACGCTGGCAGGGCATTCTCGAGAACCTCGAGGGCGACGCCGTCGAGTTCGACAGTTTCCTCGACGAGCCGGCCCGGGCAGACCGCAGGGCCGGTGATCGCCTAATCAGCCTGCTGCTGCGGCGTAGCCTGCGCATTTCCTACCGGGCAGAGGTTGAGCGTCAGCTCAAGGAGATTTTCGAAGGCCGTGACCTGGAGCCGGTTCGCGACCGTATCGATGCCATCCACAAGGAGGTGCTGAGCAGCCGGCTGTTCGTCGCCCTGCACATGCACGCGGGTGACGGCAACGTGCACACCAACATCCCGGTCAACTCCAATGACTACGAAATGATGCACGAGGCCGAGCGCATCGTGGATCAGGTCATGGCGCTGGCCCGCAAGCTCAATGGCGTGATCTCCGGTGAGCACGGTATTGGCATCACCAAGATGCAGTATCTGGATCAGGAGACTGTGGATACCTTCCTTGCCTACAAGAACCAGGTCGACCCCAAGGGCTGGTTCAACCGGGGCAAGCTGGTCAAGGGTTCCGGCCTGGCCAATGCCTACACGCCGTCATTGCGACTGGTGCAGCAGGAAGCGCTGATTCTCGAGAACAGCGAACTTGGCGAGTTGAACCAGGACATCAAGGACTGCCTGCGTTGCGGCAAGTGCAAGCCGGTGTGCACCACCCATGTGCCGAGGGCCAATCTGCATTACTCGCCGCGCAACAAGATCCTCGCCACCAACCTGATGATCGAGGCGTTTCTCTACGAGGAGCAGACACGGCGCGGGATCTCCCTGCATCATTGGGAGGAAATGAACGATGTGGCGGACCACTGCACGGTATGCCACCGTTGCGTCACACCGTGCCCGGTGAACATCGACTTCGGCGATGTCACCATCAAGATGCGGGGCATCCTCAAGGCGCAGGGCAAGCGCAAGTCACGGCCCGCGACCATGGCATCCATGGCGTTCCTCAACACCACCGACCCGCGCACCATCAAGTTGATGCGCAAGGGCATGATCGAGTGGGGCTTTGGTGCCCAGCGGCTGGCATCCAATGTGGCCCGCAAGCTGAAGATCGTGCCCACCAGGGAGAAACCTGACGCCAAACCCGCCAAACGGCCGGCCAATACCACCGATCGTTCGTCGATTCCGGCCCAGGTGGTGCACTTTGTACGCAAGCCCATGCCCGGCAAGCTGCCAAGCAAGACGGCCCGGGCAATGCTGGACATCGAGGACTCCACCCAGGTACCCATCCTGCGCAATCCGGACAAGGTCACCGAGGACAGCGATGCGGTGTTCTATTTTCCGGGTTGTGGCTCCGAGCGGCTGTTCAGTCAGATTGGCTTGGCCACCATGGCCATGCTGTATGACGCCGGTGCCCAGACGGTGCTGCCGCCGGGGTACCTGTGTTGCGGTTACCCCCAGACGTCCAATGGCGACATCGAGAAGGGCCAGGCCATCAGCACGGAAAACCGGGTGTTGTTCCATCGCGTGGCCAATACACTGAATTACATGGATATCCGCACGGTGATTGTTTCCTGCGGGACCTGCATGGATCAATTGCTGAAGTACGAGTTCGAGCGGATCTTCCCGGGCTGCCGCCTGCTCGACATTCATGAGTACCTGATGGAAAAGGGCTACAAGCTCGAGGGTGTGGATGGCGTGCAGTACATGTACCACGAGCCCTGCCACACGCCGATGAAGACCCACAACTCCACCCAGGTGGCGAGCACGTTGATGGGCAAGGATGTCCCCCTCAACGATCGCTGCTGCGGCGAGGCTGGAACATTCGCCGTCAGCAGGCCGGATATTGCAACGCAGGTGCGCTTCCGCAAGGAGGAGGAGATCAATAAAGGCGTGAAAGAGCTCACCGGCAATCGCCTGGCGGAGCCCGGCAAGGTGAAGATGCTCACTTCATGCCCGGCATGCCTGCAGGGTTTGAGCCGCTACCAGGATGATACCGGCGTCGAAGCCGACTACATCGTCATCGAGCTGGCCAATCACCTCCTGGGGGAGGGCTGGCAGGAGCGATTCATCGACGATGCCCGCGGCCGCGGTGTCGAGAAGGTGCTGCTGTAGATCGGCGAGGGCGGTGCGTTACGCGCTTCGCGCTAACACACCCTACGGGTTGGATCGGGGAACCGCGGTCCGGCACGCCGCTCATGGACACGCCGTAAACCCATCCCTGGGGGCATCACTACCGCCGTTGTGGTGCGTTACGGCCTTCGGCCTAACACACCCTACGTTTGGCCGTGCCCGCTGTAGGGTGTGTTAGCGCGCAGCGCGTAACGCACCGCAACCGTCGCCTGGCCATGCCCGCGCCTCAACCCTGCATGCGTTCCGCCACCAACCAGTCATCCAGCAGATCAGCAGGAAGCAGCGTCATCGGATGTCGCCCGGTGATCTGCTTCTTGACCTGATGCAGGGCGTCCGACTGCGACTCGGCTTCCACATCGAATTGCTCGTTGGCCAGTGGCCCCAGGGATGCCCTGGCATCTTCGAGAGCCGAGGCCCTGATACTGCAGCGCCAGTGAGTCATGACTCAGTGCTCCTCGTGGACAAGTCCTGTCTTTATTGTAGGCTGTTCGCCGGAAGGCGGCCTCCATCAGCCACGGGCCTGAGCCACGCCGCACACAAGCAGGGAGCCGACCGTGCAACTCGATCCAGTCATGCTGTTTTTTCTGCTGGGCCTGGGCGCAGGGCTCATGCGGGCCCAGATGCGGCTGCCCCAGGCGGTCTATGAACTGCTGACCGTTATCCTGTTGCTGTCCATCGGACTCAAGGGCGGTGTCGAGCTGGCCGAAGTGGATTTGCTGCAGGTGCTACCCCGATTGCTGGGGGTGGCCTTCATGGGCGTCGTGCTCGGGTTACTCGCCTTCGGGCTGCTGCGGCTCTCCCGCGGGCTGCCCCGTGCGGATGCAGCTTCCATCGCCGCACACTATGGCTCGGTCAGCGTGGGGACCTACGCTGTTGCCGTGGCCTTTCTGAATACCGTGGGGGTTGACTACGAGGCCTATGCGCCGGCTTTCGTGGTGGTGCTTGAAGTGCCCGCGATTCTGCTTGGCATCATTCTGATTCGTGGTCTGCGACCGGCGGCCGGGTGGTCGTCGGTGATGCACGAGGTCTTCCTGGGTAAAGGCGTGGTGCTGTTGCTCGGTGGCCTGTTGATCGGCGTGCTGGCCGGGCCGGAGCGCCTGGCCCCCATGGAGCCGCTGTTCTTCGATGCCTTCAAGGGCATACTCGCTCTGTTTCTGCTGGAGATGGGGCTGGTGGCGGCAAGTCAGGCGGGCGCTATCCGGCGTCATGGGCTGTTCCTGCTGGGTTTTGCCTTGCTGTTTCCGCTGCTGGGTGCGACGGTCGGCGGCTTGTTCGCCTGGATGCTAGGCCTGAGTCTTGGCGGCGCCTTGCTGCTGGCCGTACTCGGTGCCAGCGCGTCCTACATCGCAGCGCCAGCCGCCATGCGCCTGTCGGTGCCGGAGGCAAACCCCGGGCTGTCGCTGACCGCGTCGCTGGCGGTGACCTTTCCCTTCAATGTGATCGTGGGTGTGCCTCTTTACTATGGCGTGCTCACGCTGGTTTATCCGCTGGCTGGAGGGGTGTGATGAAGCGCATGATGCTGACTGTGATCACCGAGCAGGCCCTGGAGCGGCAGCTTGTCGCCTGCGTGCGCGATGCCGGAGCCAGGGGTTACACGATTACCGAGGCCCGGGGCGAGGGCAAGCGGGGCCTGCGATCTGCGGATTTCGAGCAGGGCGGCAACATACGGCTGGAAGTGATCTGCGAGGAACCGGTGGCCCGGTCGATCTCCCGGGTACTCCACGACAGGTACTTCACCGACTTTGCCATGGTGCTCTTCCTGCAGGAGGTGGAAGTCCTGCGGCCGGACAAGTTCTAGTCGTCTTGGTTGCCCTGGCGTCGCTTGGTGGAAAGCGTCGCTGCTGCGGTGAGCGGATCTTCCGGCCACGGGTGCTTGGGATAACGCCCGCGCATGTCCTTGCGCACCTCCGGGTAGGCCTGCCGCCAGAAGCTTGCGAGATCCGCCGTCACCGCCAGCGGCCTGCCTGCCGGTGACAGCAGGTGGCAGACCACGGCGACGCGTCCATCGGCGATACGGGGTGTTTCGGTCATGCCGAACAGGGCCTGCAGCTTCACTGCCATTACCGGGGCGTCGCCCTGGGTGTAGTCCAGCGTTACCTTGTTGCCGGCGGGAACCCCGAGCCGCTCCGGCGCGAGCCGCGCCAGCTGCCCCTGCAGCCCATGGGGCAAACGACTGTAGAGCGCCTGTTCCAGATCGATGCTGCGCAGATCCGCCCAACGGGTTGCGGAAATCAGGTACGGGCCCAGCCATTCCTCCAGACCCTGCAGCAGGCCGGCATCGGCAACGGATGGCCATTGTTCCGGCCAGAGCCGGTGCATCAGCGCGAGCCGGGCCCGGACTTGCTGCGCGTGCGGAGTCCAGGGCAGGGCTTCCAGCCCCTGTTGGCGAATCCGGGCCAGCAGTCCGGACCGCAGCGCCTCGGGGTCAGCCGCCGCTTCCACTGTCTCGTCCACCAGCAGCTTGCCGAGGTGCTGCTGGTTGCGGCAGACCACCATGCCACGGGATTCATCCCAATCGACGACGCTGCTGGTCCGGGTCCCATCGGCCAGCACGTCTGCCAGATCGGTACCGTCGAGTACCGCGGCAAGATAAATGCGGGCTTCCGTGGCACTGCCGTCCAGGTCTGCTGCGACCAGCCATTCCTGCCGACCCAGCGGGTCGCCGTCGGCCAGAACTGCACCACGGCCATTGCTGAGTTGATAGCGGGCCTGCCCGCCGGGGCGCCGGCGGGCAATACGGTCGGGATAGGCCAGGGCAAGCAATCGGCCGAGACCCACCGGTGTGGTATCCCGGTTTTTGTGCCCGGCACCAGCCAGATCGCGATAGACTCTCAGGACCTGCTGGAAGCGCGGTTCATGGGATTTGCCCTTGGTAATGGCCTCGCGCAGCGCGCGGACACGGTGCTCGAGATCCGCCCCAGCTCCGCGGCCCAGCATGTCACGTTCACTGAGCACTGCGGCGAGTTCCGCTGTGAGTCTTGGGGCACCAAGGCTTCTGCCATGCAACAGCAGGTGGGCCAGTCGGGGATGCAGCGGCAGTTCGTGCATGGCCTCGCCATGTCGGGTGATCGAGCCGTCGTCTTCCACCGCGCCCAGCAAGCGCAACAGGTCCTGCGCCTGCTGCCAATGAGCGGCCGGGGGTGCGTCCAGCCAGCGCAACCCATCGCGGCTGCGAACGCCCCATTTGGCGAGTTCCAGTACCAGGGCTGCGAGGTCGGCATTCTGGATTTCCGGTGCCGAGTCCGGCGGCAGGCGCTGATGGCTGCTCTGGTCCCAGAGGCGGTAGACCGTGCCGGGTTCCTGTCTCCCGGCACGCCCCTTGCGCTGATCCGCGGAGGCTCTGGAGACCGATGTCGTGACCAGGCGGCTCATGCCGCTATTGGCATCGAAACGGGGTCGTCGTTGCAGGCCGGCATCGACGACCACGCGGATGCCGTCGATGGTCAGGCTTGTTTCGGCAATATCCGTCGCCAGCACAACCTTGCGGACGCCGGCTGGCGGAGCCGCAATCGCCTGATCCTGGCTGTGGGGGTCCAGCTGGCCGTGCAGCGGCGTCAGCCGAACTTCAGGCGGCAGGCTCCCTTGCAGGGCACCCATGACGCGCCGAATTTCCCCTGTGCCCGGCAGGAAGACCAGGATCGATCCCGATTCCTCGGCCAGCGCCTGGTGAATCGCTCTGACGGTGGCATCAACCAAAGGCCTGTTGCCGATGGGGAGATAGCGTTCGGCAACCGGGTAGGCGCGGCCCTCGCAGACCACCACCGGCGGGTCTCCGAGCAAGGGCGCGAGCCGCTCGGCGTTGATCGTGGCCGACATGATCAGGAGCCGGAGATCGGGGCGAAGCACCTGCTGCGATTCAAGGGCCAGGGCAAGGCCGAGGTCGGCCTGCAGGGTCCGCTCGTGGAACTCGTCAAACAGGATCGCCGCGTAGCCGTTGAACTCCGGGTCATGCTGGAGCATGCGCGTCAGCACGCCCTCGGTGACCACCTCGATCCGCGTTCTTTCGGACACCCTGGTATCGAAGCGTGTCCGGTAGCCAACGGTTCTGCCGGTGTCCTCGTCAAGCTGCGCCGCCATATGGCGGGCGGCCGCCCTGGCGGCAATACGACGGGGCTCAAGCATGAGAATCCGTTGCCCGGCGCACCAGGGCGCGTCCAGGAGTGCCAGCGGAACGACGGTGGTCTTGCCGGCGCCGGGTGGTGCCTGCAGAACCGCAGTCGACGACGCTTCCAGAACATGCAGCAAGCGCGGGAGAATGGCGTGAATCGGGAGCATGGCATCAGCCTACACAGGCGAACGACGAAGGGAACCCTTTCCGTGCCAGTTGCGTTATACCAGTCATGAGTCAGGTCGTTCAGCTGTGGAGACGGCTGCGGGCGGGCGCTGCATTCGAGCAGTGCGTGCGCCCGCACGTCCCGCGTCTGTACAACCTGGCATGGCGGCTGACCCGCTCGGCGGCGGATGCCGAAGATCTGGTCCAGGAGGCGTTGACCCGGGCCTACACCAGGCGCGAGCAGCTGCTGACCATGGAGTCCCCCGGTGCCTGGCTTGCGCGGGTCGTCCATAACGCCTGGGTGGATCGCTGGCGCCGCCAGGGTGTGCTGCGCGATGCCCAGTCCCTGGACGATGACTCCGAGGATCGGCAGCCGGCGATATCGGACGCGACGGTGCTGGACGCGGTGGAAGCCGCCGGCTTGATGCGCGCCGTGATGCGGCTGCCGGAACATCATCAACTGGTGATCCTCCTGCATGATGCCGCCGGGTACACCCTGGAGGAGGTCGCCGAAGCGGTGGGCACGCCGGTGGGCACGGCCAAGTCCCGCTTGCATCGCGCCAGGCAGAGTCTCCGCGCAATGTTTGCCGATGGAACCGTTTCGTCCTCTGTCGCGTTATCTGAGGACAGGAGGCATGAACATGAAATGCCATGATGTACAAGAGGTGCTGGCCGTACGGCAGCGCTTCAGCGTTTTCCGGCAGGCGGCTGAAGTAAAGGATCACCTGGGGGGGTGCGCCGCCTGTCGGGCTTTTCTCGCGGATGTCGAGCGTGTTCAGCGCGTTCTTCAGGATGATGACTGCCCGCAGATGCCGGTGGATCTGCCGCAGCGGCTGCTGACGCACCGTCGCCGGACACTCTTGCCGGCAGTGGCTGTTGCCGCGTCCCTGGTGTTGGGTGTCGCCCTGGTGCTTGGTGTTACTCAGCCCTGGATCGGCACGGAAAGCGAGCCACCGGCGCTGGTGTACGGCGGTGACTGGCGAGCAGAAACCGTCACCCTGTCCTTGCAGTCGGAGCGCGACCTCCGGGACGTGTCCATTCGTCTCGAGTTACCGCCACAGGTTGAGGTGGATGGTCACCCCGGGCGGCGTACGCTGGAGTGGACGGATGACCTTCTCGCCGGGCCGAACAAACTGCGAGTCCCGCTGGTGGTGATGGGCGATGCCCAGGGCGAGTTGGTGGCGACACTGAGTCATGAGGGTCGCAGCCGCAACCTGCGCGTGCCGATTGAGAAGGTGACCGGCCATGAATGAACAACGGGAGTGTTTTGTGATTCGACGTCGTATGCTTCCCTCTATGCTGTTGGTCTTGTGCCTGCTCGCACTGTCGGGCAAGGCCGTGGCCGACGATCTTGATGTCACCATGGAGGTTATCGGGGAGGATGCGACCGAGGAACGGATTGTCCGTGAACTCATCCTTCCCCGGGACTTGCCCGACGCTGCCAGTGAGCGTGGCGAGCGTGGCGAGCGTGGCACCCGCATCGCCGATGATGCCAGGGAACGCGGCCGCGCATTCGGACAGGAACGCGCCGACGAGGCCCGCCAGCGGGGCCAGGATGCCCGGCAGCGGGGTCAGGAGGCCAGGGAAGGGGCCCGTGGCCCGGCCACCGACCAGGATCGACCCTCCGGACCGCCGTCCGGCCCCCCCGGCCGCGACTAGGCGGCTCCGCCTCCAGCTTTGTCTTGTCGCGTTCTGCCTGCTGTTCAATCCCAGCCTGACGGTCGCCGCCGAGACCGCCGAAGACTATTTCCGGCAAGGTCTGGCGGAAACCCGTGAAAGCGATCTGGAATCGGCGCTGTCCGCCTTTCGCAGCGCCCAAGCCCTGGGTCTGGACACCCCACAACTGCATTACAACCTGGGCGTGGTGCTCTACCGCCTCGGTGATCTTCCTGCCGCCGAATCTGCTTTTGCCAGCGCCGCCGTCGCCGATGCCCTGCGAGGGCCCGCCCTGTATAACCTTGGTCGACTCGCCGAAGCCCGGGGCGAGCAGGAGCGGGCGCTGCAGCACTACGTCGCGGCGGCGGAGCAGGCGCGCACCAGTGAGATCAGGGCACTGGCCCGGGCCCGTGTGGATGCCCTGCAACCAGCGCCCGCGGCGTCACCCTGGCGCGGTCTGCTGGGAGCGGCCATCGGCTATGACAGCAATCCCCTGCTGGATGCCGACAACCGCGGAGGCGATGACGGCGCAGCCTATGTCGACGGTCTGCTCTGGGCCGAGGCGCGGTTGAGCGGGACCGATGGCCCCGACATTCGCGGCGATGTGCTGGTCAACCTTCGACACTATCCGGACGAGCGTGATGCCGCCCTGCAGTACGCCGATGCCGGCCTGAGCTGGCGCCTGCAGGCGGATGCCTGGACCTTGCGCCCAGGTTTGCGAGGCAGCGTGGTGCGCTTTGGCGGCGATACGGTTGAAACCGGCGGCGCCCTGGGCCTGGATGTGGAGCGCAGGCTGGACGTGGACTGGTCCGCGTTTGGCCGCGCCGAGACCGCCCGATTGCGCGGCGGCAGTGACTACCGGCAACTGGATGGCAGCCGCCACATGCTGCGTATCGGCCTGCGGGGCGGTTTCGATGACTGGCGGTTGCGGCTGCGCTATGACCTGGTGGTGGAAGACCGCGATGGCCTGAAACTGTCCGATGACGCCTTTGAATCCAGGTCACCGCTGCGCCATGGCGTGGCCATTGCCCTGGAGCGCGATCTCGCTGACCGCGTCTGGCTGGATCTGCAGGCTGGCTACCGGTACAGCCGGTACCGGGAGCGGGATCGTGGCGTTGATGGCGCAGCCGAGCGTCGGGTCGATCAACGATTGATGCTGGCAAGCGGGCTGAACGTCCGCCTGGCCGAGGCGTGGACCGGCTACCTGCAGGCACGCTGGACCGGCAACCGGTCCAGCGTGGATGACTTCGATTACGTACGCAGCGAGTTGACGCTGGGCGTGGACCGGAGCTTCTGAGAAAAGAGCACGTCCCTGTGCCCGTCAGCTATGGTCTGGAAAGGGGCTTATTCAACTCCGAAATCCTGCCGCACCCGGTCACCTGCTTCCACGGTCACGTTGTGCTGCTCCAGGAATACGATGTCGTCGTCTTCTTCCGGGTCGTCGTCCCGGGCCTGGCAGGTAAAGGCCACCGTGTAGTCACCGGCGGTGAGGAAGCCGATGGTGTAGCGGTAGCGGTAGCTTTCCATGCCCTCGTCGTCTGGCTTGTGGCGGACGTTGGCGGTGGTCACGGGGTGGTCCACCTCGTCACGCTCGACAACCTCACCTTCCTCCAGGAAGACATCGCCAAGGCTGGCATCGAAACCACGGTAGACATAGACCGCGCTGCCGCTGCCATCGGTGTCGACGTTGCAGGATTCGTCGGCGAACAGGCTCTCGGCCACTTCACCGTAGATGGTGCCGACCTTCTGGTTGTCAACGATGCGCAGGGACGGCCGCAGCATGTAGAAAGGTCTCGGGTACGGCGGAATATCCTTCCTCACCAGCGCCTTGCGAAGATCCACGTCGATGGTGAAGTTGGCGTGATCGTCCACCGGCACCACAAAGGGGCTGGAGAGCTGGACGAAGCGCTGGTTCGGGTTTCGGGAGGGCGGCTGGTTGCCCGGCACGAACAACTCGTACTCGCCGCCGTCCAGTTCAACAACGGCCGATGGCTCGACGTCGGCATCATCCAGCCCGTCACTCACCACGAATAGCCGAATCCAGTTGTACTGCCCGGCGGGCAACTCGACGTCGTTGATCAGCACGGCCGAGTTCTCGCCCTGCAGGGCCAGCAGGTCTTCCCGCACTGGCTCATCAAGATCGATACGAATGGAACTGCCATTCGCGGGCTTGAGTTCAATGGCATCGAAGGTCACGAAGACGTTGGTGACGCCGTCCACCGGCGCATCCGTGACGGCGAAGGATGCCGTGCCGGTGCCAGAGCCGCTGGAACCGCTGCTGTCGCTGCTGCCCAGGTTACAACCCGCCAGTGCCGCCGCCGCGGCGAGGGCCGCCGCTAACTTGAAACCCGAATATGTCTGCTGCCAATGCATGCCTTGAGTCTCCTGTTGTGGATCGAGCATGGGTCACATGAGGGATAACGCAGCAAGGGCGGTAACGGTTCCGGGGCTATCGTGGCGGCGTTGTCGCAAGGAAACGACGAAAGGCACGAAGGCCCTGTTTCTGCGACAATTTCGGGATGCGAAGAAAAGGGGCAACCATGCAAGACATCTCGTTCGACGACTTTCTGCGGGTGGAACTGCGGGTGGGGACCGTGCTGTCCGCCGAGGCGTTTCCCGAAGCACGCAAGCCTGCCTACATACTGAAGGTGGATTTCGGGCCCGAGATCGGGATTCGCAAGTCCAGCGCCCAGATCACGGAACTGTATGAACCGGAGGGCCTTGTTGGTCGACAGGTTGTCGGTGTCGTGAACTTCCCGGCCAAGCAGATCGGTCCACTCATGTCGGAGTGCCTGGTGACGGGCTTTCACAACGCCGATGGCGCTGTGGCGCTCTGTGTTCCCGACAAGCCCGTGCTCAACGGCACGCGATTGCTATGAAACAGTATTGTTGCCTGTAGCGCTGGGTTGTGACGGGCAACATGGAGGGTTCAGGTGTCACCCGGTATGCTGGCAGCTCAATTGACAGGGAGATCGTTCACATGCGAGGCATGTTTCCGGCCCTCATGCTCCTGGGCCTGTTTGTAATCCCGACGTCGGCGGTCACCGGCGATTCTGACTGGCAATCCGAGCCCCACTTCGGCTCCATTGACCTGGAGGCCGGGTTCTCTCCGGATCCCCATGAGGTCATTGTCCGCGCCGGCGGTACCGACGAGGTGGATAGCCGTCTCGCGCCGGACTGTGCCGGCTACGTCGACATGGCGCGTCCCGACGTGGATCTCAATTTCGAGCCGGGAAGCATGTCGCTGTTCATCTATGTGCGTAGCGAAGCGGATACCTCCCTGGTCATCTACGGGCCCGACGGCCGATGGTACTGCAACGATGATTTCATGGGTGTCGACCCCATGGTCGTATTCCATAATCCATTACCTGGTAGTTACCATATCTGGGTGGGCACCTGGGATGTTGATGCCATGGGTGCCGAGGCGACCTTGAATATCTCTGAAATCAATCCGGTGCGTTAAGGAGACACTGATTTATTGGACACCACGATACTTCTTGCGCTGGATGCGTTGGACGGGCTGGAGACCGCAGAGGTCCTGCAGTCGATCGTCGACGCAAGCGCCGACGGTGTCTGTCTGATTGAATTGGGGGTTGACGGGGAGTACCGGTATCTGGCCGCAAACCCTGCCTATCGACGCCTGTTTTTTCCAGCCGAGCAACCAGTTGCTGGTCGGCGTCTGGCGGAGTGCCTGCCGGAGCAGGTCGCGTCTGATCTGGAGTTGAATTGCAGGCAATGTCTGTCGGGTGGCAAGTCCATCAGTTTTCGCGAGTCTGTCGATCCGCCAGGTTCGGGACGGGTGCGAGAGACGACGCTACTGCCGTTCACCAATACCTCTGGGTCTGTCACTGCCATCGCTGCTGTCTGCAACCAGGTTGTGGAGGCGGCCGATCGCATCGATACCCTTGCGCAGATCGATCGCTACCTCCCGGGCTTCATTTACGAGCTTGAGCAGGGGCCTGACGGTGCATTTCGTTACACGTTCCTCAGCAGCGGTGTGCAAGCACTGCTCGGCGTGCCCCCTGCAGCGGCGATGCGTGACGCCAACCTGCTGCTTGATCGGATTCACAGGGATGATTACCCCGGGGTCATGGCGGAGACCGCTGCTCAGGCTGAGACGCTGGCGCCATGGCGCGGCGTGTTCCGCATGGTGCGGGCCAGTGATGACGCGATCGTCTGGATCGAGTGCTACGACACACCGCAACGACTCGGCGACGGCGGGATTCGCTGGGTTGGCTACGCCAACGACGTCACCCAGCGTGTCGAGTTGGAGCAGCAGATTCGCAAGCTGGCGCATTTCGATAGCCTCACCGGATTGCCTAACCGCAACCAGTTCATGGAGCGGGCTGATCAGGCACTGATCATGGCCCAGCGTGATGGCAGCAGTCTCGCCGTGCTGTATGTGGACCTGGATGGTTTCAAGGCCGTCAACGACTGCTACGGTCATGCTGTTGGCGATGAGGTCCTGCGGGTCAGTGCTGATCGCATGGGCGCCTGCCTCCGAGCGCCAGACATCCTGTGCCGCCTTGGCGGCGATGAATTCGTCATTGTCTTGCCAATGATCGCGGGTCGCGCGAATGCCGCAACCGTGGCAACGAAAGTTCTGCAGGCGGTTGCCGAGCCCATTGTTTTGCCCGATCAGGTGACACGTGTGGGAGCGAGTATCGGCGTAGCGGTCTACCCGGCTGACGGTGATGACTTGCGCGTCCTCATGGGCCAGGCTGATTTCGCCATGTATACGGCCAAGCGAAGCGGTTCCGGGCAGATCGTCTACGCAGATTCGCTCGGTGAGTCCGAACATCCATGAATAATGGTGGAGAGGAAAGATGCCCGTGGTGCCTGGGTTTCCCGGCGTACATCGCCTATCACGACACGGAGTGGGGGGTGCCCAGCTTTGATCAGCGGCACCTGTTCGAGATGCTCACGCTTGAAGGGGCACAGGCCGGCCTGTCGTGGGCCACTATCCTCCGCAAACGAGACGCTTATCGGCGACTGTTTCTCGATTTCGAGGTGGAGGCCGTGGCCCGCATGACGGACGCCGATGTGGACAGGTTGGTGCAGGACCCCGGCATCGTCAGGCATCGGGGCAAGATTGAGGCCACGATCGGTAATGCGCGTGCCTGGATGGCTTTGCGGGAGCGAGGCATCGCCCCTGAGGAGTTTCTCTGGAGCCATGTCGACCACCGCCCCCGGATCAATCGCTTCCGGACCCTGGCAGAGGTTCCGGCTTCCACACCGGAATCGGCGGCCATGAGCCGGAACCTGCGCAAGAAGGGGTTTCGTTTCGTTGGCCCCACGATCTGCTACTCGTTCATGCAGGCCGTGGGGATGGTGAACGATCATCTGCTCGGGTGCCCACGACACAGTGCGTTGGATCAGCGCCTCGCAACGTGAGGGCGGCGTTGCCGCGCCGCCCTCGGCACATGGCTTGTGCGCTCAGTCAAAGAGGTGGTCGTCCGCGCAGGGCACCTGCCACCAGTGAAATGAGTAACAGCACGATGAAGATGAAGAAGATGATCTTGGCGATTTCCGCCGCGACGCCGGCAATACCGCCGAAGCCCAGCACACCTGCGATCACCGCAACGATCAGGAACATCAGAGCCCAGGACAACATGGTCAATACCTCCTGCTGAGTGGTCAGGTCAGGTTCGGTTCGCTTGGGCGTCAATCGTCGACGGCGTCATCCACGCTATCCGCAGCATCTTCCGCCGCATCGTCAATTTGCTCGCCGGCTTCTTCCGCCGGCCCCTGATCATCACAGGCCGCCAGGCCCATGGTGCCGCTGCCCAGCAATAGCAAGAGGGCTAAGGAGAGCGCGGCAGTCTTGGTGTGCATGTGAGTCTCCCGGATATTGGTGTGCCCATACCTGTGCAGACTCTATGCCGGATTCACAACTGCCTGATTATTTGGCATTTTAGAGCGTTTTGTCGGGGTTGCGAGGTGTGCCAAAACGACACATATTCGCAGGGTGTGTCATTTTGGCATGGCGTCTGCGCGTGACGTGTTGTGAGCCCATGCGCTGATGATGTCGTGGAGGGCATCCAGGCCCTCGGTGAGTGCTGCCGGGCCGGGCTGGAGAATAATCGGTGACTTCACTTCATGTAATGCCCCGCCACGGACCGCCGCGATGCGCGCGAACCCGGGACGTGCGGCAACTTTCTCGGGACGAAACTTCTTGCCGCACCATGAACCGATGATGATGTCGGGATTTCGCTGGATCACTGCGCTACCGTCGGCAAGAATGCGATCCCGCGCCAGGCTCTTGTCCCGTAATTCGGTGAAGCAGTCCTCCCCGCCGGCGATTTCGATGAGTTCGGACACCCAGCGGATGCCGGTGATCATGGGTTCGTCCCATTCCTCGAAATAGACTCGTGGATGCTGCGGCAATCGCGCGGCTGCCGCGCGAACGGTTTCTACCTGATCGCTCAGCTTTTGCGCCAGGTCTTCCGCTGCTTTCTGGCAACCGATCATGCCGCCGAGCATCCGGATCATCCGCAGAATGCCCGCGACACTGCGCTGATTGAACAGGTGCACCTCGACGCCATGACGTACCAGGGTGGCTGCGATGTCGGCCTGCAGATCGGAGAAACCCAGCACCAGGTCTGGCTCGAGCTCCAGGATTCGGTCGATCTTCGCGCTGGTGAAGGCCGACACCCTGGGCTTTTCCCTGCGGGCACGGGGCGGTCGCACGGTGAAGCCGGAAATGCCGACGATGCGCTGTTCCTGCCCGAGCAGGTACAGCGTCTCGGTGGTTTCTTCGGTCAGGCAGACGATTCTCTGGGGATAGATCGACATGACTTCATGATACGCAAGGCGGCGCGGTGACTCGAATCCCGTCGCTGCATCCCGTACTCTTTCTCTGACAATAAATGGGATGCTGAAGCTGAAGCGGCGCGTCGGACGGAGGAGTCACTTGCAGCAATTCGGACGTTTCGACTATGTCATCGTCGGCGGCGGCACCGCCGGTTGCGTGCTGGCCAATCGCCTTTCCCGGGACTCTTCGATGTCCGTGCTGCTGCTGGAGGCCGGCGGCAAGGATAACTGGCACTGGATTCACATTCCCGTGGGTTATCTTTTCTGCATCGGGAACCCGCGCACGGACTGGTGTTATCGCACCGAGCCGGAGCCCGGCCTGAACGGCCGCTCCATTCTCTACGCCCGGGGCCGTGTACTCGGCGGCAGTTCCTCCATCAACGCCATGATCTACATGCGCGGCCAGACCCGTGACTACGACGAGTGGGCGCAAATTACTGGTGATGACGGCTGGTCCTGGAACCAGGTATTGCCGCTGTTTCGGGAAAGTGAGGATTACTGGCGGGGCGCGGACGACATGCATGGCGCTGGCGGCGAGTGGCGCGTCGAACGACAAAGGCTGCGCTGGACGTTGCTGGACCGCTTTGCCGAGGCTGCGGCGGAGGCTGGTATTGAACCCACCGATGACTTCAACCGGGGCAACAATGCCGGCAGCAGCAAGTTCGAGGTCAACCAGCGCCGTGGCCTGCGCTGGAATGCGTCCAAGGCTTTCCTGCGCCCGGCTATGGGGCGACAGAATCTGACCGTGGTCACGGGAGCGTTGATCGACCGGGTCACGCTGGATGGCCAGCGGGCCACGGGCATTGAATTCATCCTTGATGGCGAACGGCAGCGCGCCGACGCTACCCGTGAAACCATCCTCACGGCGGGTTCCATCGGCAGCCCCGCCATACTGCAGCGCTCGGGTATCGGCCCCGGCGAGCTGCTGCAGGAGCAGGGCATCGCCGTCCGGCACACCTTGCCCGGCGTCGGAGCCAACCTGCAGGACCACCTGCAACTGCGGTCCATCTTCAAGGTTCAGGGCATCACCACCTTGAATCAGATTGCCAATAGCTGGCTCGGCAAGGTGAAGATGGGGCTTGAATATGCCATCTATCGCAGCGGCCCCTTGTCCATGGCGCCCAGTCAGCTCGGGCTCTTCGCCCGCTCCGGCGATGCGGTTGAAACGCCGGACCTGGAGTATCACGTCCAGCCGCTCTCCCTCGACAAGTTTGGCGATCCGTTGCACGACTTCCCGGCGTTCACCGCCAGTGTCTGTAACCTGCGGCCAAGTTCCCGGGGCAGCGTGCGCATCGCCGATCCAGACCCGGCCAGCGCGCCGCGGATCGCACCGAACTACCTGTCGACGGAGCACGATCGCCAGGTTGCCGTGTCGTCCATCCGCCTGACCCGGCGCATTGCAGCCATGTCGGCGCTTGCCCCGTATCGCCCGGAAGAGTATTTGCCCGGAGATCAGCTTCAGACTGACGAGGAGCTGGCAAAAGCGGCGGGGGATATCGGCACCACGATCTTCCATCCGGTGGGTACCTGCCGGATGGGCCGTAGCGATGACGACAGCGCGGTGGTGGATGCGCGGCTTCGGGTCAGGGGCATCGAGGATCTGCGGGTGGTAGATGCCTCGATCATGCCCACCATCACCTCCGGAAACACCAACTCGCCAACGGTGATGATTGCCGAGCGTGGGGCCCGGATGATCATCGAGGACAGATAATCACTACTTGGGGCCGAGCAGTAACCAGGCGATCAGGCCGATAACCGGCAGGAACAGCAGGATCAGAATCCAGAGAACCTTGGCTACTGGTCCTGCCGAGCTTTGAGCGGTCTTTATGATGGCCCAGATCACGATGATCAGCCAGATGATGCCGAAAATGCCGCTGACTTCCAGGCCCATTGGTCCACTCCCGTCGGATGGCATAGACGCCCAAGACTAGTCCATGGCGGACTATTTTGCAGCGACACAGGAGAATGAGATGTCAGAGTTCAGCACCGGACCGCTACGGCAGGACGAAAGGGAGTCCTGGGGTGCCCTGTTCGATGGCTATGCAGCCTTCTACAAGTTGACCATGACCCGGGAGATTGCCGACAGGGTCTGGGGCTGGCTGCATGATCCCCACCATCCACTGGAATGCCTGGGTGTGCGCACCCGAGACGGCAGCCTGATTGGCATCGCCCATGTGCGCGCCTGCCCGCGCCCCCTGGGTGGTTGTGACGTGGGCTTTCTGGACGACATGTTTGTGGCGCCGGAACTGCGTGGATCCGGTGCCGCGGACGCGCTGTTCGATGGGCTGGAAGCCCTGGCCCGGGAGCGCGACTGGCCAGCCATCCGCTGGATAACCCAGCATTACAATGCGCGTGGCAGGGCCTTTTACGACCGCTACACCGGCGGGCCGTCGGATTTCATCATGTACCAGCGCCAGCTTGCCTGAGCGGCACACTGGCGCTGGCGCTACCAGCGTACCGTCAGACTGATGGCGCCATAGTCCTCGGAGCTCGTCTGGCCCACGAATTCGCGACTGCGCGAGGTGTAGGTCTGGCTGATGCGTATGCGCTGATTGGCAAAGGCAATGCCGACCAGAAATTCTCCGACCAGCGGTTCCCGTTCCACACTGCGGCTGCCCCGAAAAAGCGTGCCGTCGAGAAACAAATCGTACCGCTTGGCCTGGCCATCCACTCCGGCAAAAACATACCAGCCCCAACGCTTTGCCGGGCCGTAGAGGAGAGAGCCCGGGAACGCAGGCTGGATCCGTGGTGGCGAATAGTCATTTGGCATATGACGACCCATGCGCAGGGTGGCGCCGGTGCCGGCAAGCGTGAACGGCGTACCGATGGCGATTCCTGCGTGGGCGGCGAGGTCGACACCCCACCCGCCTGCGCTCTCCGCCGTCCATAATCGGTAAACTCGCTCGTAGCTCAGCATCAGCGTGGGTTCATTGGGCAGCTGTGTGTCCCAGCCCTGGGGCTTGCGGGCGTTTATAAGACGGTGGACTTCGCGTTGTACCCGCTCCCCCTGGGAGGCGGGACCCACTACCCCGACTGTGAGCAGCAGGCGCCTCAAGCTGCGGTTCCTCGTCTCTCCGATACCTGTGCTGAGAGACAGCCAACCCGCGTACGGCCGGTCCGTAAGGGGTGGATCCTGAAGGCTGATATCCTGTGGGGTGTATAGACTCTGGCCGATGGAGTAGCCGTGGGACAGCGTGGCGTCGGGGTCTACCAGGCCCGCTTCACCGCCCAGACCGTGTAGCAAGGCATGTACCCATGCGGGTGCCTCGGTAATCCAGGAGGCGCGAAAGCCGTTGGTGTACCACGAATCCTCGCCGGCGAATATGTCGTTCTCATACTCCAGCACCAGGGATCCGGGCGCCGCCTGCAAGAGCGTGGGCGACAGGGCGCAGCACAGCAGCATGAGCCAGCGTCGCATGGGCTAGAATCCTGCGCCAGGCTTGTCCAGGTAGGCCTGCTCCGCCGCCGTGCTTTCCCGGCCGAGTTCGGCATTTCGGTGGGGGAATCGGCCGAACTCCAGAATCACGTCCCGATGAGCGATGGCGTAGTCCAGAAATGACTGGAACATGGGTCTGTGTGCCGTCGGCGCGTCCTTCGCAAGCTGTTCGAACCGCCGGACCGATTCGTTCTGCATGTCCAGTGATTCCGCATGCTCCAGCGGTAGATAGAGAAACACCCGCTGGATGATGGGGAGTTCCTGATCTTCGCCAACGGCGAGGGCAGCCTGGGCCACTGTCAGCGCCTGGGGGTCCCCGGAGAAGGCGGCCGGGGTATCGCGGTAGATGTTGCGGGTGAACTGGTCCAGGGTCAGGATCAGGGCAAGGCGTCCAGTGGGTGTCTGTTGCCAATCATCCAGTTCGCCGGTGAGGGCTCGCTCGGTCTGGGTTCGGAAACGCCGCCGGATTTCTTCATCCTGCCCGGCATCCTTGGTGAACCAGAGTTTCCATTGGTCGCCGGTGGTCACGCCGTCCGCTGTCAGCGGTCCGAACCAGAAATCCACAGTTGCCTCGATTGCCGCTGCCGCCATGTTCGCTCCCTGTCACTGGCTGAAATATATTGATCTTCACCCCTGAGGATAGCGGAATGGGCGATGCTCAGGTGGCCACCCGATTTCTTCCCGCCTTCTTGGCACGGTAGAGCGCCTGATCCGCCGCCTTCAGAACGGCCTCGGGCGTGGTGAGGGCTTCGTTTGCAGAGGCCACGCCGATGCTGATGGTGACGCTCACGCTGTCTCGTCCGCGCGCATCTCGCCCGCGACGGGCCTTGCCGGCCTTCTTGCGGTTCGGTCGGTCTGCAGCGCGAAGCTTCATACGGTAGTCGGCGATGTTCTCGCGCACCGCTTCCAGGTGATCCATGACCTGTTCACGGTCGCGCCCGGAGAACACGATGGTGAATTCCTCGCCGCCATAGCGATAAGGCTTGCCGCCGCCGCCAACGCGGCGCAACTGACCTGCTACGAGACGAAGCACCTGATCGCCCACGTCGTGGCCGTGGCGGTCGTTGAACTGCTTGAAGTGGTCCACGTCCAGCATGGCCAGGGTGTATCGACGCCCGAGACTGTCCAGTTTCTGATTCAGCGCACGTCGGGCGGGCAGGCGTGTCAGGTCATCACGGTAGGCAATCTGATGGGTATGGAGCACCAAACCCATAGCCAGGATCAGACCACCCGCCGCGAGGTAGGTCTCCGGCGCCGCGGGGAAGCCCACCCGCATTGCCGTGAGCAGAGCACAAACGGTTGCGGTGAACAGGGTGGCGTCGAGGATTTCAAGGCGGCGCAGTGCGAGCCCGAGCTGAATCACGAGTGCGGCGGCGAATGCCACCACTGCCGCATCCGTCATGCCGGGTAACTGTAGCAACGCCGGCAGAAATGGTTGACTGATCCAGAGCAGCCAGTCGGTTCGTTCGCCGTGCACGACCAGCACCACCGCAGCCAACTGCAAACCAATCCAGCCCAACCGTGTGACGCCGTGCACGTTATAGAGGCCGCGCTCCCTGAGCAGGCAGAACAGCGTCAGGTTCAGCGGCAGCAGCAGCGTGTAGGCACTGAACAGAGCCGCACTGACAAAGGGCGAATGGGCCAGGCTGATGGCCTCGAGAACCGCCAGTGCCCCCATCGCCAGGGTAATGCCGGCGAAGGCCAGGCGTCCCTGATGCATGGCGGCGGCGAGCCCCGTTGCAAGCAGAGCGGCGAGCATCGGTGCGGTGTCCAGTAGGGGATACCAGGCTGGCGGCAATGCCGACAGCCAGTCGATGCTCAGATGGGCCAGCAGCAACAGGCCGATGGGCACCGCAAGCAGGCGCAGTCGCGGTGTCAGCCCGTTGAACAGGGCCTGGATTGTGGATGAGGTCGACATCTGAAAGCCCGGGAAGTCTGTGCGATCGGCGTCGGCATCTTACTGAACTTGACCGTCACTGTCCCCCGCAGCCAGCCCGGAGCAGTCTGATACAATTCCAGCACACATAATCATGCCGAAATGAGGAAACCAGGCAGATGACCAGAATGATCGGATTTTCCCGGGCCCGCTTGCTGGCCGCCGCCGCAGGTTGCGCGCTGACCGCGTCAGCTGCCCTGGCGGTTGCCGATGAGCACGACGAGGCGTTGTATTCCCTGGGCGCGCTGATGGGAGAGCAGTTGCAGGAACTCGATCTGTCCGACGCTGAGCGTGAGCGGGTTGTGAGTGGCTTCCGTGACAGCCTCGGAGGGAGCGATCTCGAAGTGAACCCCGAAGAGCACATGGATGCCCTGAATGCCTTCGTGATGGAGCGCCGCAGCCAGGGGCTGGAGCGCAGCCGCGCCGACCAGCAAGCCTTTATCGAGCAGTTCGTTGCAGAGGAAGGCGGAACGCTCACGGAGTCCGGCCTGGCCTATCGCATCATTGATGAGGGCGACGAACAGCGTCCGGCGGCCAGCGACACCGTTGAGGTGCACTACGAAGGGCGGTTGATCAACGGCGAGGTGTTCGACTCATCCAGGCAGCGTGGCGACACGGCGGTCTTCCCGCTGGATCGTGTCATTCCCGGCTGGACCGAGGGCTTGCAGCTTATCGGTCGCGGCGGACGCATCGAGTTGGTCATCCCATCGGACCTGGCCTACGGGGATCGTGGCTCACCGCCTGCAATCCCTGGTGGCGCGACGCTGGTTTTCGATGTGGAACTGATCGACATCGAGTAACCGCCTGACAGCCTCAGGGCAGGGGTATGTCCTGCACCTGCTGCGGCACGTGGTAGCCCCGCTGTACGGCGGGGCGTGCCGCGATGCTGCGATACCAGCGCAACACGTTGGGGTAGGCGATGATATCCACGCTCTGCCATTCGTAGCGTGAGATCCAGGGCCAGATCGCCATGTCCGCGATACTGTAGTCGTCCACCACGTATTCACGGCCCTCCAGACGACGGTCCAGGACGCCGTAGAGGCGATTGGCCTCCTTGGTGTAGCGCTCCTCCGCATAAGGCGCCTTGCCCGGATTGAAGCGGATGAAGTGATGGGCCTGGCCGAGCATCGGGCCAATGCCTCCCATCTGCCACATCAGCCATTCAATCACCCGATACCGGCCTTCGGCGTCCACTGGCATGAACTTGCCAGTCTTTTCTGCCAGATAAAGCATGATTGCGCCGGACTCCATCAGCGTCATGCCTGTGTCGTTGTCGACGATGGCAGGGATCCTGTTGTTGGGGCTGATGCGCAGGAAATCGGGTTCGAATTGCTGATCCCTGGTGATGTCGACGGCATGTGCCTGGTACGGCAGCCCGAGTTCTTCGAGCAGGATGGAGACCTTGCGGCCGTTGGGGGTATTCCACGTCCAAAGATCAATCATGACAAGGTCCTGTTCTATCGCGATGGGACTGCGCCGCTGCAATCAATGGCGGCTCTGTATGGTGGCCGCCTCGACACGGCTTTGCTCGTAATTCCGGGCGGCGGCGGCGACGTTGCCGCTTTCCCCGGTTGTCAGCCAGCGCCGAATCCGCGCTGCATCGCCGAGCGGCGTGCGCGTGCCGAATGAGTCAAGCATGATGAAGGCTGTCTCGCGGCCATCCACGTCGGCCACCATCACAAGGCAGCGGCCGGCCTCAACCAGGTAACCCGTCTTGCTCAGGGTCACGTTCCAGTTCGCGTTGGCGATGAGTGGGTTGGTGTTGCCGTAGCCCAGAGCGTAGCGCGGCCGGGTGAACTGCGCCGAGTAGCTGCCTGATGTGCTGTGGGCGCGGAGGATCGGGTGCTGGTGGGCTGCCTTAGCCAGCAGGGCAAGATCGCGGGCGGTGGAGACATTGTCCGGTGACAGGCCGCTGGCATCGACGAAGCGGGTGTCCTGCATGCCCAGGGTTCGGGCCTTGTCGTTCATGGCCTTGATGAAGCCGTCCCGCCCGCCGGGATAATTCACCGACAGCACGTGAGCAGCCAGGTTTTCAGATGACATCAGCATGATGCGCATCAGCGCACCGCGATCCAACTCGGAATCAATGCGAATGCGGGAGTAGGCGTTCTTGTCGGTTTCGTAATCCCGAGGAACGATCCGCAGACGTTCGCCCAGGTCCTGCTCGGCCTCCACGATCACCAGGGCGGTCATGAGCTTGGTCAGGGAAGCAATGGGCCGCTGCCAGTCTCCCCGTTTATCCACCACTATTTCCCCGCTCTCGATATCCATGGCCACCGCGCTGACCGAGGCCAGTGCAGGGGCCCCGGGTTGCGGGTTACCGGGGTTTCCGGTTGCCGGTGCCGTTGTGGCAGCCATCAACAGTAACGTTAGCAGTAGCAGCAAAATGCGTTTGGTCATGGCGCTTTGATAATGCCTCGGCAGCGGCTCGTCAAGTCTCATGACGGCGCCCGGCCGCCGTGCCAAGGTGACCCGGGCAGGGTATGCTTGCCCCGGTCGTGCATACATCGGGGGTCTGGTGAGTGATTCGAACGATGCCGGCGTACGCCTGTCGGGGCTCGCTTTTGCGCTCTCGGCGTATGTCGTGTGGGGGCTGTTTCCGCTTTATTTCAAGATGCTGGATCACGTCGCGCCGCTGGAGGTCCTGGCATACCGCATTGTCTGGACGGTACCGCTGGTCGCCCTGGTGCTGTTCCTGCGGACCCAGTGGGCGCCGGTACGTGATGCCTTGCGGGACCCCGCACAGCTCATGCTGCTTGGCACCAGTGCGGTATTGATTGCCGTCAATTGGGGCGTCTACATCTGGGCCGTGACCAATGACCGCGTGCTGGAAGCAAGCCTGGGCTACTTCATGACCCCGCTGGTTTCCGTCGCCCTCGGCATCGTGCTGTTTTCCGAGCGGCTGCGCCCGTTGCAATGGCTGGCCATCGGCCTGGCGGCTGCCGGCGTGCTGCAACTCCTGGTGCGCGAGGGTGTGCTGCCCTGGGTGGGGTTGGCGGTGGCTTTCAGCTTTGGCCTCTACGGTGGCCTGCGAAAGCGTGCCGCAGTGGAATCGGCCGCAGGCTTGTTCATTGAAACCCTGCTGCTCATGCCCCTGGCTCTGCTCTGGATCACCTGGCTGGTGGCAACCCAGAGCGGCTCGTTCATGGTTGTCGATCTGCAGACCGACATGCTGCTTATCGGTGCTGGCGTTGCCACGGCTGTGCCGCTGATCTTCTACGTGGCGGCGGCCAGGCGTTTGCGACTTTCCACTCTCGGCGTCCTGTTCTACCTGACGCCCACCATACAATTCGGGCTGGGCACCTGGCTTTATGGCGAGCCCCTGACCGCAGCAAGGCTCGCCACATTCGTACTCATCTGGATCGGCCTTGCCATCCACTTTGGGGAGGGGCGGTTTCACGAGCGCCGCGTGCGCCGCGCCGCTGGTCTGGAGGCGTCTCCCTAGTCCGTCGGTTGGAGCGTGATGGTTGACGTCCCCTCCGTGGCCAGGGGTACCTCACGCACCCGCGGTCCGGGCTCGGCAATGATCTGCAATGCCGCGCCCGTGCCAGTGTCTGCTCCGAAGCGCAGTTCCAGTTCCCTCTGGTCGACACGCAGCACCATGATCCCGGCTGTCGGCAGTTGTGCGTCGTTTTCGTGCAGCAGTGGGTGCTCTGCCCGGGTTCTGAGGTACACGCGTTTGTCTCCAAGCGTGACCGCTGCCTTGATATGTGTCCCCTGTCGCTCCGCGGGCGTGAGTTCTGCATGTCCCGGTTCGTCTGCCTGCCCGAGTACATCGAATGACCCGGAAGCGCCGTCCCGGCTTGCCGCAGCGAGGGCGTCAATGACCGGCAGCAGGGCTTCCGCCCGGTCGAGATCTCCTTCCAGCGTGCGTAAGGGGTCATCCATGGACAAGGCCACCAGCCCCTGGTCGGCGAAGGACAGGTGCACGGGCTTCCAGGGCGGTTCCAGGATGGCGGTCAGGGTGTAGTAGGTGCGCCCCGGATCCCAGCCCGCCACCTCTATGGACCAATAGCCCGCCGATGGAAAATCGAATATGCAGACGTCGGGCCGGGTTCCCGAACGGAAGGACTCGCAGTACTCCCGTCGCCTCGGTCCCTGGATATACAGATCGGCGTCCTGGCTCAGGTTGTGGAGTTCCACGATGAGTTGTTCGGTGTTCGGCGGCACTTCGGCGACATAGCCCTTCCAGTGATCCTGCAGCACGCTGGCGCTGATGCTGGCGATACTCGGTGGTGGGCTCTTCTTGTGCGAGCGCCCGCCATCGTTGCAGGCCGTCAGGGCCACCATGGCGATCAGGCTGAGTCCAACCAGTTGCATCCCGAATGTGTTGTTCATCATCAGTACTCCGCCGCAAGCGTCATGCGTCACCCCTGGCAGTTGCGTTAAGCTCTATCGCCAATGACGCGACCGGCCTGCCAGTTGGTTGAGGGCCTGAGTCTGCCGCCGTCAAACCGAACATGAGCTGAATAGCGAGGTAACTGCGGTCATGCCGTCCTTCGACGTGGTATCAGAAATCGACATGCACGAGGTGAATAACGCTGTAGACCAGGCGAGTCGGGAGGTTTCAACGCGTTTCGACTTCAAGGGCAAGAAGGCGGAATACGCCGTTGACGAGCAGGGCGTGATCACCATGACCAGCGAGTCGGAGTTTCAACTCCAGCAGATGCTCGACATCCTCTACGCCAAGCTCGTCAAGCGTGGGGTGGATATCGCCTGCGTGGAACTGGGCAAGGTGGCCATGGTGGGTAGGGATGCCCACCAGACCGTCACCCTGCGCCACGGGATAGACAGTGATCTGGCCCGCAGGATCGTCAAGCTCATCAAGGAGGCCAAACTGAAGAAGGTGCAGGCGGCAATCCAGGGCGATCAGGTACGTGTGACCGGCAAGAAGCGCGACGATCTGCAGGCTGCCATCGCGTTGCTGCGGGAGAGTGAGATCGATCTCCCTCTGCAATACAAGAATTTCCGCGACTGAAGCAGTGTCTCCCTAGCCGTCGTCGTCCGCGGGTATCTCCCGGGGCCGACGATCACTGTCGATAGCGACATAGGTAAAGATGCCTTCCGTCACCTTGATGCGGGTCGCGCGGTAGGCATCACGGATCACCCAGGCCTGGATCCGGATGGTCATGGACGTGCGGCCCGTTTTCAGCAGCTCCGCGTAGCAGCAGACCACGTCGCCGACGAAAACCGGCAGGTGGAATGTCATGGTTTCCACCGCCACAGTGGCAACCCGCGACCCGGCGCGCTGCTTGGCCAGCAGGCCGCCGGCGATGTCCATCTGCGATAGCAGCCAGCCGCCGAATATGTCGCCGGAGGGGTTCGTGTCCGCGGGCATGGCAAGTGTGCGAAGTACGAGCTCGCCGGCGGGTGCGTCCTGTTCAATGGTCAAGGCTGGCCTCCAGTCATGGTTCCATCCTGAAGTATATGCCCTCCGGCCGTGGCGCGGCGAAGTCCGGCAACTTTGGCGACCCTTTGTTGTCTTTGGCCTGTACCTAAAACAAGGATTTTGTCCATGCAATTCTCCCTCGCTTGCGCTTCCCGCATTCGCGATCTCGTCAGATTGATGATCCTGGGCGGGTGTCTGCTTGCACTGCCCATGACGACTGCGGGAGAGGAGCGGGTCGACGCCGATGCCTTGATGGACCAAGTCGCCGAGCGTGCCCGGAGCATGGCCGCAGAGCCCCACCGCCAGGCCTCCAACACCCTGCCGGGCGTGCTGCGGGACTTGAACTACGATCAGTACCGGTCGATTCGTTTCAATTCGGAGAGCGCGGTCTGGCGTGACGAGTCCCTGTTCGAAGTTCAGCTGTTCCACCCCGGATTCCTCTATACCCGTCCGGTACGCATTCATGTGGTAGAGGATGGCCAGATCGAGGAGCTGGCATTCAGCCCTGAGCTGTTCCGCTATGAGGGTCCGGCGGCGCATCTTGAGGGACGAATTCCGGAGGACACCGGATTCGCGGGCTTTCGCGTGCATTACCCGCTAAACCGGGCCGAGTACGCCGATGAGTTCCTGGTCTTCCTGGGGGCATCCTATTTCCGGGTGGTGGGGCGCGATCAGGGCTACGGTCTTTCCGGGCGTGGGCTGGCCATCGATACCGCGAGTTCCAATGGCGAGGAATTTCCAGAGTTCCGCGAGTTCTGGCTGATTCAGCCGGAGGCTGACGCCAGCCGCCTCACGGTCATTGCGTTAATGGACAGTCCATCCCTTACCGGCGCCTATCGCTTCGAAGTCATACCTGGCCGCGATGTCGTCATGGAGGTGGATGCCCGCCTGTTTGCACGCAGTGACGTCCGCAAGCTGGGCGTGGCACCGCTTACCAGCATGTTTGCCTATGGTGAGACCACCGTTCGACTGCCCGATGACTTTCGGCCACGCGTGCATGATTCTGATGGCTTGCTGGCCAGAACCGCCCGGGATGAATGGATCTGGCGCCCACTCAGCAACCCCAGGCGCCTGCGCATTACCTCGTTGCAGGATTCCGAACCGCGGGGTTTCGGACTGTTCCAGCGTAATCGCGATTTCGATGCCTACCTGGATATGGAGGCCCGCTACGAGCGACGGCCCAGCAAGTGGGTGGAGCCCCTGGATGGTGATTGGGGTAGTGGTGGTGTCGAACTGGTGGAAATCCCCACGCCCTCGGAGGTCAACGACAATATCGTTGCCTATTGGGTGCCGGATGCCACGTTCCGCGCCGGGCAGGAGCGTCATTTCCGATACCGGGTCTCTACGCTGACGGATCGTCACAACGATCAGCGCGTGGCAAGAGTTGTGCGCATGCGCCAGGGTTGGGGCGCCGTGCCGGGGCAGGAGAATCCGCCGCCGCGCAGCGTGCGACACTTCAGCGTGGATTTCAGTGGCGGTGAACTGGAGGGACTGGACATCAGTCAGCCCGTCGAGGCCGAACTCACCAGCAGCACTGGCGAGGTGCGCAACCTCATGGTTCAGCGTCTGCCTGATGGCAACACATGGCGCGCATCTTTCCGTTTGCAGCCCGATGGCGAGCGCCCCGCCGACTTCCGCCTGCACCTGTCATTGCGCGACCGCAGGCTGACCGAGACCTGGTCTTATGTCTGGTATCCGGACGAACTCCGCTAGCGGCCTCTGGGCCGACATCGGAAAAACCGCCAGGCTGGGGGACTACCCCCTGGCCAGACTGCGGCGTGCCCTGTTCATATGCCTGGTGTTGGCCACCTCCGGTTACGGTGCCGCAACTCTGTACGTCATTCTGCGTGGCAACGGCATGAGTGGCCTGCAGCTGGTCGCGCTGGGATTGTTCACCCTGGTATTCACGTGGATCGCCCTGGCCTTCTGGACGGCTCTGGCCGGCTTCGTACTGAATCTGTTGCGGCGCGATCCCTTGACCCTGGGGCGGGCGGTTGGGAAGAGGGAGGCGGATACGGAGATCCGTGGCCGAACTGTGCTCGCGATGCCCGTGTACAACGAGGATTCCAAACGGTTCGTGGCGGGACTGGAGTCGACCTGCCTGTCGTTGTTGGAGACTGGGTCGGCGGAGAGCTTCGAAGTCTTCGTACTCAGTGACACCACCGATGATGCCATTGCCGAGCAGGAACGGCATGCCGTGGCCGCATTGCAGGGGAGGCTGGCCGATCGCCTGCCGGTGCACTACCGGCGTCGCGATGACAACATCGGACGCAAGGCGGGCAACGTTGCCGAATTCTGCACGCGCTGGGGTGGCAGGTACGACTACATGGTTATCCTTGATGCCGACAGCGTCATGGAAGGGCGTACCCTGGTTGCGATGGCCCAAACCATGGACCGAGACTCGCGCCTCGGCTTGCTCCAGACGGTTCCCATCCCGGTTCGCCAACGGACGGCTTTCGGCCGTTTCCTCCAGTTTGCCGCAGCGCTCTACAGCCCCATGCTGGGAGCCGGACAGGCTTTCTGGCAACTGGATTCGGCCAATTTCTGGGGGCACAACGCGATCATCCGGGTTCGTGCCTTCATGGAGCATTGCGGGCTGCCGGTGCTGCCGGGGCGGCCACCCCTCGGTGGAGAAATCCTCAGTCACGACTTTGTCGAGGCTTCCCTGCTGCGACGAGCCGGCTGGGAGGTGCGCCTGGACGCGAATCTTGGCGGCAGTTTCGAGGAGATGCCCAGCAACCTGCTCGACTACGCAAAGCGTGACCGCCGCTGGACCCAGGGAAACCTGCAGCATCTCCGGCTACTGTTTTCCCCGGGCCTTCATGCCTTGAGCAGGCTGCACTTCGTGTTCGGTGCCTTTGCCTATCTTGCCTCGGTCACCTGGCTGGCGCTGCTGCTGGTCAGTACCGCTGACGCCGCCTTCCGTGCCCGGGAGGAACCGGTCTTCTTTGGTATCTCGTATCAGTTGTATCCGAACTGGCCGGTGGCACATCCTGATCTGATCATCAGCCTTCTGCTGGTAACCGGCGGCCTGCTGCTCATGCCCCGCGCCATGGGCGTTATCCTTGCGCTCATCCAGCGCCGACGGCTTTTCGGCAGTGGCTCAAGACTCTCGCTCAGCGCGGCGCTGGAGTGTCTGTTCTCGGTGCTGATCGCACCCATCATGATGCTCTTTCACACCAGGTTCGTCCTTGGGGTGCTCACCGGCTACAACGTCGTGTGGGGCAGTCAAGCAAGGGCCGGGCGTCGAGTTCCCTGGGTTGAAGCATTGCGCCATACGCTGCCGGCGACGCTGTTCGGCGTGGCCTGGGCGGGTCTGACCTATCTCCTCGCGCCGGACTTCCTCGTCTGGTTGCTGCTGGTCTGGATCGGCCTGCTGCTCGCCGCGCCTATCGTGCGTTGGAGCAGCAGCCTTGCCCTGGGAGCACGCTTGCGCAACCGCGGCCTGCTGCTGACGCCCAGCGAGGTCGAGGGTGATGGCGTATTGCGCACGCTGGAGACCTTGCTGGATCGATCCGTTGACCCCGCAGTGGAAGGAAAACGGCCCCGGCTGCTCCCCCCGCCCACCGAAATTCCCGGAGAGATGCCCATCCAACGGCTCTAGGTGGGCATGGCCGGGTCGTCAAGCGCCGCGCATCGGGATACACTGGGGCCATCGACAAGGGTGGGCGTGATGTGGCTTCGTGCCCCCGGATGGAGCAGACATGAGCTACAGCATGCCCGCAACGGAAGCCTTGACGTCGTTTTTCGTTTTCCAACCGGCGCGTTCCCTTGAACAGAGGGAACGCGTTTTTCGTTTGCGCTATGAAGTGTACTGCCGCGAATTCGGCTACGAGCGCGAGGAGGATTGCCCTGGCGGACGGGAGACGGACGCGTACGATCCGGCAGCGGAACATTGCTTACTGCGCCATCGGGAAACCGGCATACCCGCTGGCTGCGTCAGGTTGGTTTCGCCGGATGATCCGTTCACTGAGGGCGCGTTGGCCCTTCCCGTCGAGCGAGCCTGCCGGGGCAATCTGGCGCATCCCCGATTTCACCCGGAACGTCTGCCCCGCGATGAAATCTGCGAAATCTCCCGCCTCGCCGTCCTGTCCGCCTTCCGACGCCGCCGAGGTGAGGAAAAGACACCGTTTGGTGATCCGGAAGGTCTGGTTTTCTCGATGGAGGAAATCCGCGCGTTTCCGCTGTTGGCGGTTGGTCTCTTTCTGGCGGCGACGGCCATGGTGGGGCTCACCGGGCGGCATCATGTGTTTGCCATGATGGAGCCCAGGCTGGCACGCCTGCTGGCGCGCTCGGGACTCGCTTTTGATCAGGTTGGTGAGGTCATCGAGTATCACGGTCAACGTGCGCCGTTTTATATCGATCAGCGGGTTGCCGAACGGACCATGCTGAAGCCGCTGCGGGAGCTGTATGGGCGGATACAGGCCGATCTCGGCGCAGAAGACAATCAGTGGGCCAAGCGCAGTGCCTGATCTGCATGGGGCATAGGGAGAGGCGAGTAAGGCCAGCCGGCAAGCCAGCTACTGGTTTTCGGCGCCGTTACACCAGTGTTCAATCCTGTCGCGGGCCAGATCCTTCGCGGCCAGCCATCGCGCGTCGTCGGTCGCGACGTCTTCCACCTCTTTCAACTGGACCAGTGCTCCCTGAAAATCGCGACAGCGGATCCGCCTGACGCGATCGGAGTTGCCGGGTGCCGCCTGCCGACGAACTTCGCGTCCTTGCATGCGGATGCGCTCGGAATCGACCCCTGCAGGTGGACGTTCATCACTGAAATGGACACGGCCCTGGGCATCCGTCCAGCGGTATACCGTTGTGGCCTCCAGGGGAGCCGCGAGCAGAAACACGATGACCAGGGTGGACAGACGAATCATGACTTGCTCTTGAACGGCCTTATCAGCGGCTTGTTGCGTCGGAGTATATTGCCGAACAGTGATCGACTCTGTGAAGAGTGCACGGTGGACCGGTTTAGGGAAGCGCTGAAGTATTCACACCGTCGCGTTACACACAGATTTTTCGTGATGTTAGGCGCGGCGCGCAACGTCGTGGTGGTTCCACGGCCAAGCGACAACAATCAGGAAGGGTTAGAACATCAGACGATCCCTACCCATACTCCGCGCTGACGATCGCCCCATGACCGGCGTGTTGCTCATGGCTGGGGGCGTCAGCCTGCTCCCGCTGATGGACGGCGTCGCCAAGCACCTGGTGACAGACTTTCCCGTGTTTCAGGTGGTTTGGGCGCGCTTTACCTTTCATCTGCTGTGGATGCTTCCGGTGCTGTGGCTACTGGGTTTGAAGTTGCGGGACCTGTGGCCCACGCGACCCGGCGTCCAACTGATCCGCAGCGGTTTCCTGTTGGGCGCGACGGTGAGCTTCTTCGCGGCCATCCGTTACATGCCCATCGCGGACGCCCTGGCCTTGTTGTTCATCTCGCCCATGGTGTGCACCTTGCTATCGCCGCTGGCCCTGGGCGAGCGGATCGGGCCTGTCCGCTGGCTTGCCGTTGTGGCCGGTTTCGTTGGCGCGTTGATCGTGGTGCGCCCCGGCTTCGGCGTTTTCCACTGGGCGTCGTTGCTGGCGCTTTCCGCAGGTGTCTTTCATGGCTGCTATCTGTTGACCACACGGGTGCTTTCCGGCAGCAGTCCGCCGTCCCTGACGCTGGCCTACACTGCGGTGGTCGGGATGGTGGCCATGAGCCTGTTGATGCCGGCGGGTATCTGGGTGGCGCCGGGGGCTGGCGACTGGGCGTTGATGATCCTCATGGGATTGCTGGGTGCCTGCGGACACTACCTGATCATCAAGTCATTCGAGCGGGCAGCGGCGCCGGTCGTGGCACCCGTGGGTTACGTCGAAATACTCAGTGCCACCGCCGTGGGGTACTGGTTCTTCAGCGACTTTCCCGATGCATGGACCTGGTTTGGCATCGCCATCATCGTACTCGGCGGTGTGCTGATTACCCTGCATGACGGTACGAGAAGGGCGCGACCACCGCCGCCGGATGGTGGCTCCGGGGGTGCGGTAATATGACTGGCTGCTGATCCACGTCAAGGCGTAGCCGTGCCGGTGGGCCTAGGCTGACCGATCATCGAAGCGCGATTTGTCACTATCAGGCAGGAGTCATGGCGATGTCAGCGGACAAGATTGGAGTGGTGTTGGTGCCGGTAGACGGTTCAGAGGGCGCGGAACACGCTGTGCGGCATGCCTGCGCCGTTGCTGCGGCCGTTGGTGCGCCGGTACGCCTGCTGTTTGCGTTCCCCAGGGATGCCATCGAAATGTTCGGGACACCCGCCGAGGTGCCCACGGCGGAACAACTCAAGTATCTTTCTGAGGATGCGTTTGCAGCCTTGCGCGACGAGACCGCGGGCAAGGTATTCGGCCATGCACGGCGGGTGATTGCGGATTGCGGGGCAAGTGCCGAGGAGGTCCTGCTAGCCGGTACGCCGGCGCGGGCCATCCTCGAGCATGCCGGTCAGTGCGATCATCCTCTGATCGTCGTTGGGCGCCGTGGGCTGTCGCGATTCAGCGAGCTACTGCTGGGCAGTGTGAGTCAGCGGCTTGTGCACGAGGCGTCCTGCCCCGTTACCGTAGTGCGCTGAATATCACTATGTAGAGGACGCCATTCCATCCCAGAATGGTCCATCCGACGCGTGTCTCCAGGGTACGTCTGTCCATGCCGGACAGGCCTGCCTTTTCCAGGTAGTGCTGAATGAAGCCACCGCGATAGCCGGCTTCGCCCGCGGCCTGTCGAAACCGGTTCTCGAGCGGTGTGAGCGGGCATGTCCAACCCACCAGATTGATGCCGCCCGCCCAGATGACGGCGGGCGCATGCAGCAGGATCAGTGCCGGGAACCACACCAGCAGGATGCCACCGAACATGGCGAAAAGGACGAACAGCCCGTGGAACCACTTGATGCTGTCAGCCCAGAAACCCGGCGTGAACATGGTTTGCATCTTCTCCACTCATCTCTCCAGTTTCGTGATTCACACAGTGGACTGCAACCTGCCGCGCTTTGGGGCCAGCGGCCATAAAGCGCATACTGCGTGGTGACTGATCGGAGGAGGCGACGGCGATGTTCGAGCACGGAGTGGTGGCAGTGGATCTGGCCGAGGACTGGGCCGTGCTCAAGACCCGGCTTCTGCGCTTGCAGCGCCTTGGGACGCGTCGTTTGACACTGGTGCATGTGGTGAGCCCCGGATTTCCCGTGGCGGCGGAGCGGGCCCACCGGCACGAGCAGCAGCAAAAGCTTCATGCCGCCGAAGAGGAAGTTCGCGCTCTGGGCTTCGAGGTGGAGTCGCGACTGCTGGTCGGGGAGTTGGCATTGCAGCTGGATAGCGCCATGGAAGAAGCGGGTGCTGGCTATCTCGTTGCCGGAGCCAGGGCTCATGGCCCCATCCGTGAACTGGTCATGGGCAATGCGGTTCTGGATCTCGCCAGGAACGCGGCCAGGGCCGTCTGGCTGGAGCCGCTCTCAGCAGAGCAGGTGACCACCGGCGGCGGCGGGGTGTTGTTGGCGACGGACGGGTCTGAGGCCGCGCAGGCTGCGGAATCGATAGCCGGGGAACTGATCAAGGCTTTTGGGAACGGTGTGGCGGTCTGGGTCAAGCCGAAGCAGTGGTTGCCGGGAGAATCCGTCACCGAACCGTCAGACTTGCATACCCACCTACAGGAACTGAGTGCGCGGCATCCGCCCCTGCGCCATCAGGTAAGCGAGGGCGATCCGGCGCGGGAAATACAGCGGATCGCGATGCAGCAAAGCAGTGACGTCATCGTCCTGGGCAAGCGAGGTCGCAACCCGGTTACCAGCCTGCTCATGGGTCGCACGGCAGAGCGGATCTGTCGTCACGCCCCGACTGCGATCCTGCTGGTACCCGGTCAGGCGTCGGGATAGCGTTGCCGGCGAATTTCCGTCCAGTCAGTTTCAGGCTGAGCAAGGCCATGCTGCCCGGCGTAGCTTGAGCCGGTGAACGACGGCCAGTCCCGCAATAATCCGTCGGCGAGACTATATACCTCTACCGCCAGGGGTCGACAGACGCGAAGGGGGTCCTCCGCGTCTGGCCCCCAGAGTGGCACGGAGAGGTCGCCCCCCGGGCAGGCCGACAATGCGCAAAGCAAATCCATCTCCGCAAAGAATTCGAGATAGTCTCCAGCCTTCGCAGGACAGGCTTTCATGAAGTACTTGTCGTCGACGGTGAGACCCGTGCACTGGAAGACGTTCAGCACGTCGTGAACATCCCGCTCGTCCAGGCCATGGGGCAGCACGGCACGCACCAGGTTGGAATGGCAGTGAAAGTCGAAATCCTCGCCGGTCAGGAGGTTGTTGACGTAGGGGTCGCACCGGGTGCCCAGCAGGTCATGCACGCGGCCACCATCTTCGTCCACGCCGTAATCGGCAAGGCTGTCAGCCGTAATCGTGGCCATGGGTCGCAAATAGGGCAGGGTAGACCAGAGGCGGTCATGCACACTCACATGGGCACTCTGCAATTGCCGTGTGCGTGAGGCCCAGAAACGTTCCCGCGGGTTGTGCAGGTTCCAGAGGTTGAGGTCTCCCACCTGGGGGCCTTCCGGCGCGATGATGCGGAAAACGTGCCCGGCCGGCACCTTCCAGGCGCGGCCGGAGCGAATGGGAACGTCAATCCTGTCTACCAGAGTGCGTCCAGTCTCTGCCTGGACACGGCGGTAAAAATCCGTATCCATGGCCAGGACTGATCCCGGCCCGGCCCGATATGCTGCCTCAACTCCGTTAGCCATGGCCTTACCCTCCCTGGGTCAGTCGGCAGGTTCCATCCGATACAGTGCGCCATCGGACTCATCGCTGAGGACATAGATATGCCCGTCGGGTGCCTGGCGCACGTCGCGTATCCGGCCAACCTTGCCGTGCAGCAGCTCTTCTGCGTGAACAACATGATTGTCTTCGATGGTCAGGCGCAGGATGCGCTGCGCCCGCAGCCCGCCCGCCAGCAGATTGCCTTCCCAGGCAGGGAAAGCATCTCCATTGACGACAGCGAGGCCGGATGGTGCCAGCGTTGGCAGGAACTCGAACACCGGGTCCACCATGCCATCCATGCGCCTTGCCTCGGCATCGGGGAAGTCGTCTTCGGTGCGATAATCGCGGCCGAGCGTTACCGTGGGCCAGCCATAGTTGCCGCCGGCTTCGATGAGATTCAGTTCATCGCCGCCGCGCGGGCCGTGTTCGGTCACCCAGACCTGCAGGCTATCGGGATGCACAATCATGCCCTGGATGTTGCGGTGGCCGTAGCTGAAGATTTCCGGCGCATGTTCTTCACTATCGACGAACGGATTGTTGTCCGGCACGTCGCCATCGGTAGTGAGTCGTACGATGCTGCCGGAGTGATCCATCGGGTCCTGCGCCCTGGGTGGCTCTGCACCACGATCGCCGATGGTCATGAGCAGCGTTCCGTCTTCCAGGAATACAATGCGGGAGCCGTAGTGTCGTCCCGGGCTGGTGGGCGTGTTGGATTCGAACAGTTCTTCCATGTCTACCAGGCTGTCGCCGTCAATTCGGGCACGAGCGAGGGCTGGAACGGTGGAGTCCGAGTCGCCCTTGGAGTAGGTGAAGTAGATCCAGCCGTTGTCGTCATAGTCGGGATGCGGCACCACATCCAGTAATCCGCCCTGACCCTGTACTGCGATGGAAGGCAGCCCATCCAGCTCGGTTTTATTTCCGTTTTCAATCAAGTACAACGCCCCTGCGCGCTCGGTGACGAGTACACGACCATCCGGTAGAAAGCCGACAGCCCAGCCGTGGCTGATGCCGTCAGCTACACGAACCAGGTTGAAGCTCTCATATTCGCTGCCGATATCGGCTTCGACAGTTTCCGCCGATGCTGTGGTAGACAGGCCGATTGCTGGCAACAGAGCCGCTGCCAGCAGCAGGGATCGACTTGGTTTCATCATGGGGAATGCCTCCTTCGGGTTCGGGTCGTTCCACCAGGAGCCTTGGCCACCACCTGGGAATTCAGCCATGCAGCTGCCGAGCCGGCGGGCGGCGCAGCTTTCGGTACGACCGCTTCGTCAATTCGGGTAGTCTGGCCTACGAGCGCCTGACCTACCATGCCCCGGGGATACATTGAACCAGTCCAGGGCCGGCGATACGTCAGGGTTAGGAAGGGCCGACCGCAGAAAGTTCCCAATCCGACGTCGTCCCGGTGACGACGTCGTGTCATACAAGGACCCCAAGACCATGGGACAGTTTCCGCAGGAATTCTTTCGACTGGTTGATGGTGAAGTGCTGATATCGCCAGCGCAGGCGAGCCGCTTTGCAAAAGATGTAGCTGGCGACTGGAACCCCATCCACGACGAGGGCGCCAAGCGCTTCTGTGTGCCGGGAGATCTGTTGTTTGCCATCGTGCTGTCGCGCTACGGGCTTTCGCCTGGCATGCAATTCACCTTCACCGGCATGGTTGGCGAAAACCAGCCGCTCATTCTTCCGGAGGCGCCGGACTCGGTGATCGAGGTCAAGGATGGTAATGGCAAGGTCTATATGCGGGTTGAGCGTCAGGGCACACCGGTGAATGATCCCGCCATCGTGGAAGGGTTTGTGCGGCGCTATGTTGCCTTTTCAGGCCGTAACTTCCCGCATTACCTGAAGCCGTTGATGGCTGAGCATGGGGTGATGTTCAATCCCGATCGCCCCATGGTCATCTATGACAGCATGGGCTTTGAACTGGACCTGTCCGATGCCGACCATCTGGACCTTGAATTCGCGCATGCCGAACTGGATGTGCGAGGCCGCCGCGGCAGCGCGCGGCTGGATTTCAGCGTCAGCGCTGCCGGTCAGCCACTGGGTGCGGGCAGCAAGACTCTCACCATCAGCGGTTTACAGCCTTATGACGAGGAGCGCCTGCAAGCCTTCATTGCCGATTTCACGCAACGAATCGAGGCCTACAGGCGCACTCGCTAACCGGGTGAGGCCGTCGGTTACAATCGACGGGCATCGAACATGGCCGCCTCGGAGATGGCGTGCCAATCGGAGACCTTGTCGAAAAACTCGGTGAACGACCTGTGAATTCGACGTGTCAGCTCTCCCTTGTCGGCCTGCTCGGCAATGATCTCCGTACTTGTTTGCTTGAAGGCCCGCATCACGTCATCGGGGAAGGCCAGGACCTCCACATCCGGTTCACGTCGAATCTGCTGCAAGGCGTCGGCATTGAGCGCCGTGAACTCGGCGAGCATGTCGTAGTTTGCCAGGCGGCAGGCATAGAGAACGGCACGGCGCAGATGGCTTGAGAGGCTGTTCAGAGCCTCTGCATTGACGAAGCACTCGATGCAGGTGCCGGGCTCCTGCCAGCCGGGGTAGTACATGTATGGTGCGGCCTTGTGCAGGCCAAAATTGACGTCGTTGTAAGGGCCCACCCACTCGGTGGCGTCGAGTTCGCCACTGCGCAGGGCACTGAACAGTTCACCGCCCGGCAGGTTGGTGGGGATACCACCATGGCGTCGCATGACTTCCTGGGCAAAGCCCGGCAAGCGCATCCGCAACCCGTCGATATCGGCAATGGAGTCGATGCGGCGAGTGAACCAGCCGCCCAGTTGTACCCCGGTATTGCCCCCGGCAGTCGGTACAAGTCCTCTCTGGGCATACAGTTCCTGCCAGAGTTCCATGCCGCCGCCGTAATACAGCCAGGCGTTCATCTCCTGGCCGTTGAAACCGAACGGAACAGCGCCGAAGAACGAAGCGCCTTCCAACTGGTCCTGCCAGTAATAGGCGGCGCCGTGGCCCATTTCCGCAGTGCCCTCGGACACTGTGTCGAGGATATCGAATGGGGCGGCGATTTCGCCGGCCCCAAACACCCGCACACGGATCTGCCCGTCGGTGAGTTCCTCCACCAGACGGGCCAGATGCTCGGCCCCGGTGCCCAGGCCGGGAAAGCCCTTCGGCCAGGTGGTGACCATGCGCCATTCTATGGTGCGGCGAGTGGGCTGCGTCTGCGTGGTTGTGGTCGCTGCGGGCTCCGGAGCCTGGGACTGGGTGTCGTTGCAGCCGCTCAGCAGCGGAAGGCTCACGGCGGCGCCACCAGCCAGCGCCGCACCGGTACCAATCTTCTTTACGAATTGTCTTCTCTTCATGATCCGAATCCTTGATCGCGGGGCCTACCCAAGCAGGGGGCAGGCGCTCTGGGACAATGGGGGGAAAGCTGCGTCGGCGGGGATCTCCTCGATGACATCGAGGTAGTCACCAATGCCTTGCGATTCGCGCGCGGTTTTCACGCGGACGCGATACTTGGGGTGCATCAGACGCCCGTCAGGGCGAATCTCCCCACCACGACCGAAGAAGTCGTTGACCGGTGTCTCCCGCATGCGTCCGATCACGCGCTCGGGGTTGTCGGTGCGCACGGCATCTGCTGCCTGCAGATAACTTCGCACGGAGGAGTAGACGGCTGCATGGACGGCGCTGGGAAAGGTGCCAGCACGATTCCAGAATCGCTGCGCAAAGGCCCGTGTCTGGTCGTCGTGGTCCCAGTAGAACGGGACAGTGAATTCCAGACCTGTGGTCACATACAAGCCAAGCGCCTGCACGTCGTGGACTGACATATTGATGATTGCCACACCCTTGTCGGAGCGGTTCAACCCCCGCTCGTACATCTGGCGTAGCATATTGGTGAGGTCTTCGCCGGCGGTTGCTACGGCAATGGCTTCGCCTTCACCGTTCTCCGCGGCGATGAGGGCCTCCGTGAGATCCAGCGCGCCGAAAGGGTAGCGCACCACGTCGGTGACGAAGCCGCCGGAGGCGTGAATACGGCGGGTAAGGTCATCCCGAAAACCGTCTCCTACATCTCCTTCCGGGGTGAGAATGGTCCACAAATGCCAGCTATTGCTGAAAATCTGGCTGGATATGACCGATCCAAGGGAGTAGGTGTCGTAACCCCAGTGGACTGCGTTGGGGGAGCAGGCCTCTCCCGTGAGCGCTGAAGTCAGGCTGCCGCTGTGCAGCGCTGCTATTCCGAGTTCGTCGGCCAGAGTTTGCAGAGGCAGCGAGACATCCGTTCCGCCGAGTTCCGCGATGACCGAGATCGGTCGCTGCGCATGCAGCGTGCGGACGGCCTCGGCTGCGATCGTCGGGTCATTTCGGTGGTCGACAGTGGATAAGTGGATCGGGGTGCGCCCGATGCGTCCGCCCACGTCTTCAATGGCAAGATCCGCCGCGACTGTTGCACCGGTGCCGGCAACGTCGGAAAAGGAGCCGCCGATATCCGTCACCACCGCAATGTGAATCTCGTTATTGCTGAAAGCCAGCGTCGTGCCGGGTGTGGCGAGTATCGCGCACAGTCCCAACCCGACAGCTATTCCCACCCTCCTGAACATGCAACCCCCTCCCTGTTCGTCAATTCTGCTGTCTATTCCGCGCCCGGACGTGGAGCCAGACCCGATCAGCCAGTAAAAGGACTCCGCCGGGGGTTGTCTGGGGAGTGAGTCACACTTCCGGTGATTTACTGCAGAATCAGAACGAGCAGACCCGCGATGGGCGCGAGAATGGCGCTGGCTGCCAGCCGTCTCCAGGCAAAGCCCCATCCCATGAGCGGAATCTCGAAGGCAAGTACGCGGTGAAAGGCCAGCACGGACCAGGCCGTGATCAATGCGACCATCTGCGGCGTGCCGACGCCGGCACTGAATAGCACCAGTGCCAGGGGGAAGGCCACCAGCGGACCACCGGGGAGTACCGCTCCCAGCAATGACGCGAGAAGCACACCAGCCACCCCCGAGGCATCGCCAAGCAGAAGCAGCAGCCAGCCTTCAGGGATCAGGGCGGCCAGAAAGCTGCCGGCGAGTAGTGCGGCGGGCAGCCGGATCAACAGCGGCCTTAGCTGTGACAGGCCACGCAGTGCAATGTCCCGATGGCTGACTTCGCTTGTGCGGTGGGCAATCAACGCGACCGCAGCCAGCATGGACACGACGGAAAGATAGGCGATAAGCATCAATCGTCACGCAGGGTGGGTAATAGGCTCGCCGTAATCAGTCCGGCGATGATGGGCAAGGGCAGTGAAACCAGGACGCGTATCAGCGTGAACTCGATACCGAAGAACGCGATTTCCCACACCAGGACCCGCTGCAGGCCGATGGCGCCCCAGGCGGTGACGTAGGTCACGCAGACCGCAAGGCTTGCCCCGGCACGATACAGGCCCACCACCAGCGGGAAGGCCGCAAACGGGCCGCCGGGCGTGACGGCTCCGGCCAGTGTCGCCAACAGCAGTCCGCGCAGGCCACTGTCCTGGCCGATCCACCGGCGGGCGATGGACGGAGGGACCAGCGCCTGCACGTAGGCACCCATCAGCACTGCCATCAGCACGATGGGGCCGATGGCAAGCATGAGCACCAATGCCCCGCGTGCGGCTTCGGCCAGGTGGTCGCCACCATGCAAAAACCAGAGCAGCAGGCCAGAAGCAACGGCCAGGGCCATGAAAAAGAGCGTGATGCCATCGACGAGAGGGACGGGGGCAGGTGACTGCTTCATCGGTGCATGATACGACGGCCGGGTCGAGTCGTGCCATGCGGCATATGACTATCGCACGATGGGCGGTCGCGCCGGCGAGACCCATCACTGGAGCACACTCTGTTCCGACGTCGGTCGGTAATTGATCCCTCGCGCAAGCACGGTACACTCCTGCGCTGTCGCCCCACCTGCAATGGCACGCTTGCCAGCGTATCGCTGACTTCCTGCGTCAGCTGACCGGCTGGCGTGCGCTGCGCGCGTCCCCGGGGTGGGCGTCTCTTTGACGGAGGTCGGGTGTTCGACTTGCTGGAACTGGTCATGCCGCCGGGGCTGCCTGGCTGGGTTGTGTTGGTCCTGGTCCTGGCCAGCGCGCTGACCGCTTTCGTCACCACCTCCCTGGGTATCGGTGGCGGTGTTCTGTTGATGGCTATCATGACGCTGTTCATGCCCGCGGCCGTTGTCATTCCCGTACATGGCGTGATTCAACTGGGCTCCAATGCCGGCCGCATGGCGCTTGCCTGGCAACGGATCCGCTGGCCGGTGCTGGCAGCCTTCACCGTGGGTAGCGTGCTCGGGGTTGCCCTGGGTGCGCAGGTTCTGGTGGAACTCCGACCGGGATGGATGGAACTCATTCTCGGCGTATTCATCGTGTGGGCCTGTCTTGGCCCCATGCCGCGGGTATCCCAGGGGTCGCGCTACAAGGTCGGCCTTGGTGGAGCGGTTACCAGCGCACTCACACTTTTTGTGGGCGCCACCGGACCCATGGTGGCAGCGCTTATTCGGGCCATGGGTCTCGATAGACGGGACCATGTCAGTACTTTCGCCGCCTGCATGGTGGTCCAGCATGGCCTGAAGATCGTTGTGTTCGGCGCTGTGGGGTTCGCATTCGGCCCCTATGCCGGCCTCATGGTGGCCATGATACTGTTCGGTGTCCTGGGTACGTGGATCGGTGGCCTTGTGCTCGAGCGCATGCATGATCGCCTGTTTCACAGGCTGCTGACAGTGGTTCTGCTGCTGCTGGCGGGACGGCTGATCTACGTCGGCTTGCGTGATCTCTCGGCGGCTGCCTGAGCCGTGGCCGCCATGGGACAATGACACGATGATCGACAACCCATTCGACTTTAATGGCGATTTCAGGCCGGGTGTGGCGGCGGGCCGACATGGTGAAGGGCTCTGGTTCCTTTTCTCCGGTACGCGGTTGCTTGTGGAGCAGGGGTCGCATGGTGTGTCCGTGCTGCGACGGCCGCCGCCCGGCACGCAGATGCCGGGTTACGAGTCACATTTTCTCGGCACCCTTGGCGGCATGCCCTGTTTTGCTGCGGAGGCCGTCCCCGATCTGCAGCCATCGGGCGCTTTGGAATGCGTCGGGCTGCGGGGGCTTTATGGTCGGGTGGACCATGACCTTTTCCTGTTGGCCGGGCGGGCCTTCCAGATCCTGCAGTGGGATCGCAGTCATCGTTACTGCGGCGCATGCGGCGAGCCCACGCAACGCCACGCCGAACAGCGTGCCCGGATCTGCCAACGTTGCAATACCGCCCAGTACCCACGACTCACGCCGGCGATGATGGCGTTGGTCACAAGAGGTTCCGAGCTGCTACTTGCACGGTCACCGCGGTTCCCCGAGGGGATGTACAGCGCACTGGCCGGGTTCGTTGAACCGGGTGAGAGCCTGGAAGCCTGCGTCCATCGGGAAGTGCAAGAAGAAGTTGGTATCCAGGTATGCAACCTGCGCTACTTTGCTTCTCAATCCTGGCCATTCCCGCATTCCCTGATGGTGGCCTACGTTGCTGACTATGCGGACGGTGAGATTCGTGTCGATGACGATGAAATCGTTGATGCGGCCTGGTTTTCGCCCGCAAAGCTGCCGGCGATACCGGGTGAGCTGAGTATTGCCGGCCACCTGATAAGAGCGGTTGCACGGCAACTCGCTAAGCGCTGAGTGGCTACTCCCGTGAGGAGTCGTGTGCACCGGGGGACATTTCCCAGAACTGATAGCGACCGTTTTCCCGGCCACGTCGCCACCAGACCTTCTTGACGCTCGCGCACTCGAGCCGTGATGGGTTTTCCGGCGGGTTCAGGAGGGATTCGTGCAGATGGCGATCCTGGCGGGTACGAATCCGGGCGATGGTCCCGGCCGTGCCTTCGTCCTCGGATTTCACATAATGGGTGACGTGAAAGCCCAGCAACTGCGGTTCGCCGGTGAGGTTGACAAGATAGTTCTCACCGCGAATGACGACTCGGAACAAGGGCATCATGACCTCCTGTCATGCCGGACGCTATCGGCAACCGAAATGCCTGAAAAGTATATGTCAGATCACCGACCACTGACGAGCGTGGAGACGGAAACGCCATGAGTGAAGAGCGAATTACCATCCTTGAGGAGAAGCTGGCCTACCAGGAGCATGCCGTTGCCGAGTTGAGTGATGCCCTGTATCGCCAGCAGCAACGTGTGGACCTGCTGGAGAGCCTCTGCGCCCAGATGGCGGACCGCCTGCGCAAGCTCGGGGAGCGCTCCGAGGGTTCTGACGAGGGCTCCGAGCTGCCGCCACACTACTGACCGGCTCCTAACCGATCCCGTTATCGCCACTGCCCCAAGGAAAAGACAACATGGCGTACCTGGTCTTCGTGACGTGCCTGTGGGCATTCTCCTTCAGCCTGATTGGCGAGTATCTGTCCGGTCGCGTCGACAGCGACTTTGCGGTGCTGAGCCGCATCGTGCTCGCTGGCCTGCTGTTCCTGCCGTTCCTGCGGATACGCGGTGTCTCGATGCCCCTGATCCTCGGAATGACGCTCATCGGCGCGTTGCAGTTTGGCGTGACCTACCTGTGTCTGTACCGGTCCTTCGCTTACCTCACCGTCCCCGAGGTGCTGCTATTCACCATCACGACGCCGCTCTTTGTGGCACTGATCGATGATGGTCTCTACCGGCGCTTCTCGCCGGTGGCCTTGCTGGCGGCGAGTATGGCGGTTCTGGGCGCGGGGATCATCCGCTATGACGGTATCACCGAAGGCTACATTATCGGTTTCCTGCTGTTGCAGTTGGCAAATTTTGCCTTTGCTGCCGGACAGGTCGGTTACAAGCATCTGCTACTGCGTCACCCGACGGAGGTTCCCACGTATCGATTCTTCGGCTACTTCTACCTGGGGGCGTTGGTGATTGCCTTGCCGGCCTTCCTGCTATTCGGTGACGCGACCATGTTGCCAGAGACGTCGCTGCAGTGGACGGTGATCGCGTGGCTGGGCTTGGCGGCTTCAGGTGTTGGCCTGTTCCTCTGGAACCGCGGAGCCTGTCTGGTCGATGCAGGAACGCTGGCAGTGATGAACAATGCGCTGGTACCCGCCGGGCTGCTGGTCAACCTGCTAATCTGGAATCGGGATGTCGATCTGTTGCGGCTGTCGCTGGGGGGCTTCGTGATCCTTGCCTCCCTTTGGGTCAATGCGCGATTCTCCCGTCATGCTGTGCTGTCGCGCGCTATCTGAACGCGCTCCGTCACAGTCCGGGACGTGCTGCCAGGACTGTGGCATGATCATTACCGCGATCAAAAAAGGCCCGCACACAGGGTCAGACCACCGCCTCATTGCTTTAACCGGAGGTGGTCGTGAAAGGGGCGTGGACGCCCCGGGCGCGAAAGGGGGTTGTATGCGGGGCATGACATCAGGGAAGACGGCCTGCCGGGCGAGGGCAGCATGAACAGGCTTGGCATACGGCTACTGTTGATCTGGCTGATTGCGGGCGTCGTCCTGTTCGTCCCCTTTCGCTTTGCCTACGAACGCGATACCCAATCCCATCTCGATGCAGAGCTTCTGCAGGTCGATGCGGCGCTGCGCAGCACCGAGGCCATTTTCCGCACCGTGACCAACCAGGCATTCAGCGATTTGCTGGGGCGTGACAATTTTCGCCAGCTGCTGGCGGATATCGCCCGATCTCCAGATGGCTTCGACGGGGACTGGGATCGATCTGCCCTGATTGCTGCGGGCATGGATACCCACCGCAGTCTGCGCACATGCTGCCGTGCGGAATTGCATGTGCTCACCCCCGACGCACGGTCATTGATCCGTTTCAGCATACCGGGGTCCGAAACGCCACCTTCTGCCGAGTACCGCCCGGGCCTCTTGCAGGCGCTGGAAGGCCGCCATGGAGCCCAGGGCTTCGAGATGGGGCTCCGAGGTCCCGCCTATCGTCGAATCCTGCCCATCTGGGATTCCGGCGAGCTGGTTGGCGCCGTTGAGGCCGAGTTGGCCGTCGGTGACCTGATGGCGTTCCTGCGTGGTGTCGGCGGTGGTGCCTTGCTCTACCATCTCGTGCTGCTGGAGTCAGCGGTGCCCACAGACAACAGTAACGGTCTCGGCGTCATCTACCGGCCCACCGCCCTGCATGAACAGATCTATGAGCCGGTGCAATTGAATAGCACTGGTTCGCGACTGGCACACTGGATCGAGCAGTCGAGTCGGCTGCGCCAGGCTCTGGCCGCGGCGATTCCGACGGGTGCGCCCGCCAGTGCGGTTGTCGAAGACTGGCGTGGAGCAGAGGTTGCCATCGCCATGCTGCCGATCCACGACATCAGCGGCGAGCAGATCGGGTATGCCGTTGCGGAGTCCGATGCCACGGCATTGACCGCTTTGCGCAATCAGTACCTCTGGATGGGCACACTGGTCTGGCTGCTGGCGGCCGGGCTGGGTACGGTGGCGCTGTTCCTTTGGCATTCCCGTCGCGGTGCCATCCTGCTGCAGGACAAGCTGGCAGCGGTTACCGAAAGTGTGGGTGAGGGCGTGTTCGTGGCCGGGGACGACGGTCGCATCCGTTATGTCAATCAGGCTGCCTGCGATATTCTCGGCTACACCCGAGCCGAGCTTCTCGGGGCGAACTCGTATCGTATGTTCCACCAGTTAAGCGATGGCAAGCCGATTAGCCCCGAATCCAGCCCGATTCGCCAGGCCACCCGTATCAAGGGTATCTACAGAAGTGAGAATGAGGGTTTCAGAACCCGCAGCGGCGACATCATCACCGTGTCGATGACCGTCACGCCGCTGCGGCGTAATCGTCCCAGCGACGGCGTGGTGGCTGTGTTCCATGATGTTTCCGCGCGCACACGAGAACTGACCAGTCTCAAGGTGCAGGCGCTGCGCGATCCGCTCACCGGGCTCGCCAACCGGCGCCTGTTCGATGGCACCCTGGAACGCGAGGTGCGCAGGTCCCACCGCACCCACGCCAGCCTGGCACTGCTGATGGTGGATGTGGACGACTTCAAGCACTACAACGATGCCTTTGGTCATCTGGCGGGCGATGAGGCCTTGCAACGGATTTCCAAGGTGCTCGAGGAATGCGTGAATCGGCCGGCGGACCTGGTCTGCCGATACGGCGGTGAGGAGTTCGCGCTCATACTGCCGGAGACAGACACCGCTTCCGCGAGATGGATTGCCGAAAGGGTGCGCCATTCCGTGGAGGCGGAAGGGATCCGGCAGGCACCCGGGGCTGTTTCCGAGGTTATCTCTGTCAGTGTCGGCTACGCCAGCGGCGGCGGGCCACGCCTGACCGCAGCCAGTCTGATCGCGAAAGCCGACTACGGTGCCTATCGTGCCAAGGCGCTCGGGCGCAACCGGGTCGAGATCGGCGAGCCAGAGCCGGTCTAGTGTCGTGAGTCATGACCTTACGGGAATCTTGATGCCATGAATGATCCGACTCTGATTGTCTCTACCGAATGGCTGGTGCAACGCCTTGACGACCCGGCCGTGATTCCCGTTGACGCCACCTGGTATCTGCCCGGTGAAGCGGGGAATGGCCGCGAGAACTATCTGCAGAGCCACATACCTGGCGCCGTGTACTTTGACATTGACGCCATATCGGATACGGCGAATCCGCTGCCTCACATGCTGCCCTCGGAACAGGCCTTTGCCCAGGCCGTGGGAGCCTTGGGTATCGGCAATGATTCGCAGGTCGTGGTCTACGATGCGAAGGGCCTTTTCTCCGCTGCAAGGGTGTGGTGGATGTTCCGGGCTTTTGGACATGTCAAAGTGGCCGTGCTGGATGGGGGCCTTCCGAAGTGGCGGCGAGAAGGATGGCCACTGGATTCAGGAGCGGTAGAGCCTTCACCCCAGCGCTACTCTGCACGGCTAGAGACGGGGATGGTGGCAGACCGGCAACGGATCAGCGAGGGCCTGGGTCAGGGAACCGTCCAGGTAGCCGATGCCCGTGCCGCAGCGCGCTTTGAGGGCACCGTATCCGAACCGCGGCCCGGACTGCGCAGTGGTCATATTCCGGGTAGCGTCAATCTGCCGTTTTCCGATCTGCTCGATCCCGCGACTGGTGAGTTGTTGCCGGAACCGGCCCTGCGGCGTGCTTTCGCTGAGCGCGGCATTGATCTCGAGCAGCCGCTTGTCACCAGTTGTGGCTCTGGGGTCACGGCAGCAGTGCTGTATCTCGCAGCCACGACTCTCGGTGCGCGCAAACTGGAACTCTACGACGGTTCCTGGGCCGAATGGGGTGACGCTGATTCCGCACTGCCGATTGCCACCGGGCCCGCCTCGCTCTCCTGAGTTCTACCCCACTGTGCTTTTTGTAACATTGTGTTATAACTTTTGTACATGTTTGTTGTCATACCCTCGATTGCCATCCCCTTCAGGAGCTTTTCATGAGTGCAAACCTTTCTCCCGCCGCCCGTCGCGGCCTGTCCACGGACGTCCGACCGAGTCGCGAGGAGGCCGAAGCGGCTGTTCGCACGCTCATCGCCTGGGCTGGTGACAACCCGGCTCGTGAGGGGTTGATCGAGACGCCCAAGCGTGTCGTCAAGGCCTACGAAGAGTTCTTCGCCGGCTATGACGAGGATCCCATCGCGATTCTAAGCAAGAGCTTCGAAGAAACCGATGGTTACGATGAAATGGTGCTCGTCCGGGACATCCGCCTCGATTCCCATTGTGAGCATCACATTGTGCCAATCGTCGGCCGAATTCATATTGCATACCTGCCCCGCGATCGTGTGGTGGGCATCAGCAAGCTGGCGCGCGTTGCTGATATCTATGCCCGACGCCTGCAGATTCAGGAAAAGCTCACTGCGCAAATTGCGAACTGCCTGGAAAGCGTGCTCAAGCCGCGCGGGGTAGCGGTGCTTGTTGAAGCCTCGCATCAGTGCATGACCACTCGTGGCATCCGCAAGATCGATGCTGATACGGTCACCACCCGATTCCTGGGCGAATTTCGCGACGATCAGCATCTCTGCAACCAGTTCCTCAAGCTGACGGGCAACGGCTGAAGCTTGCCGTTTCGCCTCCGGGGTGTCCCCTGTAGCAGGTTTTCATGTAGCCTTGGCATCGCGCGCGGCCTTCTCAGGCCGCGCATTCCTGAATATGTCCAAGGGGATCAGCTATGACCACGGCATCAGCGCGCCACATCCTGGTGGAATCCGAGGCGCAGTGTCTCGAACTCAAGCAACAGATCGAGGGAGGCGCCGAGTTCGCCGAACTCGCCAAACAGCATTCCAGTTGTCCTTCCGGTCGTAGCGGTGGAGATCTGGGCAGCTTCGGTCGTGGTCAAATGGTTCGCGAATTCGACGAAGTCGTTTTCACGGCGCCATTGAACACGGTGCAGGGCCCGGTCAAGACCCAGTTCGGCTACCACCTGCTGGAAGTGACGCGGCGCGACGACTAACGATCGAACGGGCTGGCTGATGGCGTCAGTCGATCAGCCAGTCCAGCAACCAGAGGCTACCCATCCCCACGCCCAGGGTGGCCAGTACGCTGCGCGTGGTCCAGGCAACCACGGCGGCCAGCAATCCCGCGAACAGTCGGCTGTTGCCAGCGTGGAATCCCTGATCGGGCCCACCGTGGATAATGGCTGGCACCACAATGGCAGCGAGGACAGCTGCAGGGACATAGCGCAGGGCCCGCTCCAGCAGCGGTGGCATCTCACGGCTGCCGAGCACCAGGATTCCGGACAGTCTCAGCGCGAAGGTCACCACACCGATCACTACCACCAGCGTCCACACGAGCGGCATGCTCACTCTCGGGACTCCTCCGTCGGCGATAGCAGGCTCTCGGCCATGACTCCGCTTACCACCCCCGCGATGGCGCCCAACGTCAGTCCGAGGTGGTAGGGCGCGCTATAGGCGATGACGGCGACTGAGCCCCCCACCGCCGCGGCGATCACGCTTGGACGGCTACGCACCACAGGCACAAGCAACACCAGGAACACCAGCGGCAGCGCAAAGCCGATTTGCCAGGCTTCCGGAATAGCTGCGCCGACCCAGACGCCCAACACCGTGGCAGTGAGCCAGACCGTCCAGATCGGCGCAGCCACCCCCAGGTAGTACCAGGGTCGCAGCTTGCGATCGAGCCCAGCCATGAAGCGCGTGATGCTGACGGCGTAGGCCTGATCTGTCAGCAGATAGGCGATCGTGGTCTTCCAGGCCATGGACAGGTTGCCGAAGTAGGGCGCCAGGGAGGCGCTGTACATCACCATGCGCAGATTGATCACCAGGGCAGTGAGCACCACGATGATGGGCAGTGCTCCGTCGCCGATCAGTTGTGCAATGACCAGCTGTGCGGCACCGGCAAAGACGATAATGGACAGGCCAATACCCACGGCCGGTCCGAGACCCGCCTCAAGGGCTGCGATGCCCGCCGTCATGCCAAATGGCACCACACCGGGCAGCATCGGGCCGATAGCGCGGAAACCGGCCATGGTGGCGCGGCGCCGATTGCGACCGGGAGTGGTCAAGACCGACCTCCGTTGGCTGTTGACTGGGCTTACATAAGGGCCGGGCAGTATATCAGTCGAACAAGTGCCTCGGGCCGTGGCATGATCGCCGAGTGGAGTGACCTCTGGAGCTGGAAGCGTTGACACGAACAATCTGGATTGTTGCCCTGTGCCTTCTGGGCGGGCCGCTATCTGCGGCGCCGGTTCCCGTTCCGCTTACACTCGACTGGCCCTACCTGGAGCGCCAGGCAGCCGAGGCCCTGGGAATGGATGCCGATGGTCAGGTGACCATTCGCCCCGACCCATGCGGCCGCTTTGAGGGCTCAGCCCTGGAACTGCGACCGGCCGATGCAGGCCGTCTCGCCATGCGCATTGACGTGGCAGCAGATCTGGCCACCGAAGTCATGGGTTCCTGTCTGGGGCCAGGCCGCTGGCAGGGGCGCTTGCACGTGGAACTCATGCCCGTCGTCGATGAGACAGGGCTCGTGGTTCTGCTGCGGCCCGAGTCTGCGTCGCTGCTGTCCGCCGATAGTGAAGATGGTGTGCTCACCGCGCTGACCAGGACGCTCGCGGAAAGCCTGATTCTGCCGCGCATTCGTGCCTTTGAGGCTGACCTGCGGGAGCCGCTGTCGGCCATCGATGAGTTGCTCGTGTCGTTGGCTCCTGACCAGCGCACCAGCGTATCCAGGCAAGCAACCGTGCTTTCCGCGGTTGAAGTCGTGCCGGAAGGCATGCGGGCGACCCTGGCGGTGGACCCTGGTGAGACACAGCCCGATACCCGGGCCGAACGACCGCTATCCGACGATGAACTGGAAGATTGGCGCCGCGTTGAAGACGAACTGGATGGCTTTCTGACCACCGTCGTCATCAACCTGGCAGAGCGCACCGGCGATACGGCGCTGCGGCAGGATCTGGCCGAGACGCTGCTGGACGCGCGTTGGTCCATCGCCCGTGCGCTCGTGGAAGAAGAACCGGGTCCGGATCCCGTGCGACGGCTTTTCGTCGACAGTTGGGACCGACTGCGGCCCCATCTTCGCTTGCTGGACAGCCTGGATTTGCCGCCGGAAGCAGGGGGCTTGCGGCTTGCTGGGTTCATTGCCGGCGGCGACGCCATTCAGGCGCTGGACGCACTGGGGCCTGCGTACGGACTGGAGATCACCCGGGATGGGTTACGCCGCCTGGCGCGGCTGCTGCTGGCCGACGACGCGCCTGACCGGTTCACGCCGCTGCCCCTTGAGGTCGACCCGCGACTGCGTCTGCTGTTCCCCGAGGCCCGCGCTACCTGGCAGCTGGAGGAGGCTGTCTCCCGGGCATCGCCGCTGGACTGGCTGATTCGGCCAGCGGCCGCCGACTCGGCGCGCTCACCGGCGGTGGAGTTGCGGGGCATGGTGCCCAGACTGGCCAACCTGGATCATTATCTTGGTCTGGTTTCAGCGCTGATGGACCAGGAGATTCCTCGCCGCACGGGAGGCGAGACACGCATTCCCCCAGTGTTCCGCTACATGATGGATCCGATGATCCGCGCCACGGCGTGGAAGGAGTCATGCTGGCGGCAGTATACCGGGCCGAGCAGCGCACCTCGGGTGCTGACCTCATCCGTTGGCGCGCTGGGGATGATGCAGATCCATGCGCGGGTCTGGCGGGGCGTTTACGATCTGGATCGGCTGGCTGATGATGTCCGCTACAACCTTAACGCTGGAATCGACATCCTTGAATACTACTTTGTCGATTATGCGCTACGGCGTGGCGAGCACCGTCAGCCCGGCGGGCTCGACAATCTCGTGCAGGCAACCTACGCCGCATACAATGGCGGCCCCAGCCACCTGGGGCGCTATCGGCGGGACGACACTCGCGCCAGCCTCCGCGCTATCGACCGGGAGTTCTGGCATCACTATCAGACCATGCGGCGTGACCGCTGGCCGGATGTGGGGTCCTGCTATCCCGTTGGTGGCTGAACAGGGCAGGGGTAGACGATTATGCTGGTGTTTCCCTGACAACCCGCGTATCGTGACAAGCGCAGTGTGAAGATCCTGAATACTTCCGGCAGTTGTCCTTCCGGGAATCGCGAGGCAAGCGCTTCAATGCAGTTCCCAATCGGCCCTACTCCCGTTCGTTCTTCAGCCGCACATGCAACACTTATCCATAGACACGTCAGCGGCGTTATTGTCGCTGGAGAATTGACGAGAGGAATACCGATCATGATGACCGGAACTGTGAAGTGGTTCGACGATGCCAAGGGCTTCGGCTTTATTACGCCTTCCGATGGTGCCAAGGACGTTTTCGTGCATCACTCCGCGATCAACGGCGGCGGCTTCAAGAGCCTTGCCGAAGGTCAGCAGGTTGAGTTCGAAACGCAGTCCACGCCCAAGGGCATGGCCGCTGCCAACGTCACCGCGCTGTAAAATCTGCGCGACTGACGAAAAACCCGCCATTCGGCGGGTTTTTTTTGTCTGATCAGCGCTTCCCGAGTGCCACGGGGTTCAGACTTTTTCCAGCCTGCCACCTTCGAGTAGCACTCGCAGGGCGCGGAGCTCCTGCTGCGAGCCTTTCTCCAGGCGGTAACCAAGCCGGCGCAGTTGCCACCGGGCTTCCGCCAGTCGCGATGAATCGCTCTTGCGATCCATCAGTATCAGTGCGCCGCCGATCAGAGCCAGAAGAATACCGAACGTTGCCATGATCATGGTCTTGACTCCTGAATCAGGGGGAAAGGGATATCACGTCAATTTTGCGAGCGCCGGATTGTACGACGCGCTTGAGAATTGAACTATATCTGGCAAGACAAACAGTTATGGCTGCCAGGCACGAATCGGGTGAAGCCCCTGCCAGAGTCAGCCCAGACGGAAGAAGGGAGTAATGAGGAAGTAGAGGATCGTCCCGATAATGCCCAGGTAGACGAGGAAGCGAACGGGCTCCCGCAGGATCCGCGTCAATACCGTATCGATCTCGCCGGCCTCGCGCCGCGCCGCATACTCTTCCCGCACCCGCTGCTGGCGTTCTTGCTGATAGGTGTCGAGCAACTGGCTTGCTTCGTCTTTCTGGTCTTCGTCGCGCAGCCAGATGGCGCCCATGGTCAGCCCCCAGTGATTGGGTGGCGTCTCGTAATAGTCGATCTGATGCCGACTGAGTAGCTCGCGCACCTCGTCGGCCTCTTCATCGGATACTCCGCGCAAATGCATCAACAGCTTGGCCATGGGTCAATCATATGGCTGAGGGAATACCGTAATCATAACGCGGGACCTGCGCCGGCCGCGAATCCCTGGCCGGCCCTATGGTATTCTTCCACACCATGTCAAATCGCGACCAGACCCTCTTCAAGCAGCTGGAAAGCGCCGCCCTTGGGGAGAGCGTGCCATTGTCCCTGGCGCTTGATGCGCTTCCCTACAACGCGGAAGGGCTGGTCCCTGCCATCGCGCAGCAGCACGACAGCGGCGAGGTACTGATGCTGGCGTGGATGAACCGCGAGGCCATCGAAGAAACCTGTCGGACAGGCCGTGTCTGTTACTGGTCCCGCTCCCGGCAGGCGCTGTGGCGCAAGGGCGAAACATCGGGGCAAATCCAGCATCTGCTTGAGATGCGGCTTGATTGTGACGGCGACACCCTGCTGCTGCGGGTGGACCAGCAAGGCCCCGCCTGCCATACCGGCCGGCGGAGTTGTTTCTACAATCTGGTAGCAGGTGATCAGGTCCGGGTGGACCGGGAGCCACTGATCGACCCTGCCGCATTGTACCCCTCGCGCTCCCGCTGATTACTGCATGGCCGGTTCCGCATGCCGGATTTCCTGGCCCGCGGACTCGAATTGCCTGTTGGCCAGCCTGCGATACAGGAGGCTGTCGCGCAGCAGCGCCTCGTGGGTGCCTTCTGCAACCAGTTGTCCGCTGTCCAGCACCAGAATGCGGTCGGCGCTGGTTACCGTCGATAGCCTGTGGGCGATGACCAGACTGGTGCGCCCGGCCATGAGGCGATCCAGTGCCTGTTGCACCATGTGTTCGCTTTCCGTATCCAGCGCACTGGTGGCCTCGTCGAGCAATAGCAGGCTTGGATTACGCAGAATCGCCCGGGCGATTGCGATCCTCTGGCGCTGGCCACCGGATAACTGCACGCCACCCGGCCCCAGGGGGGTGTCCATGCCCCTGGGCAGGCGCTGGATGAAGTCAAGCGCGTAGGCGTCCCGGGCAGCCTCGATCACTTCCTCGTCCGACGCGGTGGGCCGACCGTAGCGGATATTCTCCGCCGCCGTGCCGGTGAAAAGCACTGGCTCCTGGGCCACAAGTCCCACATGGCTGCGCAAGGCCAGCGGATCGAGATCGCGCAGGTCCACGCCGTCGAACGTGATGCGACCGCTGCGGGGATCGTGAAACCGCAGCAGGAGTTGGAGCACGGTACTCTTGCCGCCGCCGGATGGGCCGACCAGGGCGACACGCTCTCCGGGCTTCAGGCGCAGATTGAAGTCGCGCAGTGCGGGCTGGTCCGGGCGGCTTGGATACGCGAAAACCACGTCCGAGAAACAGACTTCACCGCGCACCGGCTCGGGCAGCGCTGTGGCCTGGGACGGCGCCGCGATGGCGGGTTGGGCATCCAGCAGTTCCAGCAGTCGTTCGGCGGCACCAGACGCGCGCAACACCTCACCGGCCACCTCGGCCATGGCGGCGACGGCGCCTGCGGCGAGCACGGCGTAGAACACGAAGGCCGAGAGTTCGCCGACGGACATGCGGCCCGCCAGAACATCATGTCCGCCCTGCCAGAGAATCAGGCCCACCGCGACAAAGATGATCAGCAATGCGATGCCGGTCAGCCAGGCACGCTGGCGGGTCCGTGCGATGGCCGTCGCAAAAGCCTCCTCAACCCGGGCCTGGTAACGATGCCGGTCGTGCTCCTCGTGACTGAAAGCCTGTACGGTGCGGATGCCGTGCAAGGCCTCGCCTGCGTAGCTGCCGATGTCGGCGACCCGGTCCTGACTTGCCCGGGACAGCCGCCGCACACGCCGGCCGAACCAGAAAATCGGCAGGATGGTGAGGGGAATACCCACCACCACCAGGGTTGCGAGGTAGGGGCTGGTCACGAACATGAGAATCAACGCTCCGAAGAACATCAGAGCGTTACGGATGGCCACCGAGACAGAGGAGCCGAACAGGCTTTGCAGCGCGGTGGTGTCTGCGGTCAGGCGCGACTGAATCTCGCCGGCGCCGTTACGCTCAAAGAAATCCGGCTCGAGGGTGAGCAGATGATGGAATACATGCACTCGCAGATCGGCGGCCAGCCGCTCGCCGATCCATGTGACCATGTAGTAGCGCAGGGCCGAAGCCATGGCCAGGATGCTGACCACCACGAGAACGCCCAGCAGTGCCTGATCGAGCAAGGCCGGATTGCCGTCAGCAAATCCACGATCAATGACCAGCCGCAGACCTTGCCCAAGCACCAGTACACCGGCCGCCGCGATTACCAGTGCCGCCCCGGCCAGCAACAGGCGACCGCGATAGGGCAGCACATAGTGCAGCAGGCGAAGCAGGGTACTGGTTCGCGCTTGTTTGCTCATCACGCCTGGGGCTGGCCAAAGACAGTGTTCGAGTATGCCATAGAGGTTGCGCCGAGGTGCGGGTGGAGCTAGAGCCAGTAGCGAATGCGCCAGCCCAGGTAGCCACCGATGCGGTCCAGCAGGCTGCGCTTGCCGAGGGACTCCAGCGTTACTTGTCGGGCCGCCACCAGGTCGGCTTCGAACAGGTCCTCCAGGGCGTTGCAGATGGCCGGGTTGTCCGTGACGAAGTTGATCTCGTAGTTGTGGAACAGGCTGCGGTAGTCGAGGTTGGCCGTGCCGATGGTCGCCAGTCGTCGATCCACCACCATGGTTTTGGCATGGAGTACCCGCGGCCGGTACTCATGCACCCGAATGCCTCGCTTCAGAAAGCGTTCGTAGATGTGCCGTGCCGTCATCTGCAACAGTCTGCGATCGCTGACAGCGGGTAACAGCAGGTCCACCTGCACGCCCCGGCTGGCGGCTTCATAGAGATGTCGCCGGGTGCGTCGGTCAGGGCTGAAGTAGGGCGTCGTGAGACAGACTCGTGCCTCCGCCGTGCGGATCCCCTCTCGGAACAGCCGACGCAGTGCATGCCGGTGCCGGGGTATCCGGTTCGTCACCAGGGAGTCGCCGCAGAACAGATCTGGTGGCAGGTCCTTGCGCAGCGAGCGATGCACGCGCCGTGTCCAGAAGACATCGAAGAGTTCACCCGCCTGATCGGCCATCTGCCGGTCATCCAGGCGAATGTGTGTGTCCCGCCAACGCGCCGCACCGTGATAATGCAGACTGTTTTCCTCGTGGATGTTGAAGCCACCGAGGAAGACGGTTTGCTGATCGATCAGCAGCAATTTGCAGTGGTTTCGCCGGTTATAGCGCCACGGGTCCCGCCAGGACCAGCGATGGAACTCGCGAACCTGTACACCCGCCCGCCGGAGGATATCCAGGAAGCGCGCTGGAGCAAGGAACAGGCTTCCTGCGGCGTCAATGTGCAGGCGGACGTCGAGACCGCGCCGCGCGGCGCGGGCCAGGGCGGCGGCAAACCGGCGTCCGATCCGGTCGGCGGAGAAAATATAGCTTTCCATCCAGACGCGTTCCCGGGCATCGGCGATGGCGGCGAGCATATCGGTATAGAGGGAGTCGCCTTCGTCAAAAAGGCGATAACGCAATTCCGAGCGTGGTGAGTTCGGGGTTGCCCCGTCGTCAGCTCCGGCGGCTGGCACAGGTCTGTTCCAGCAGGCCTTCCAGGCCAAGCCGATGAACGTGGTGCAGTGTCACCCCCGAGAGCTTTTCCAGAGGGGTCCAGAGCCGCACATGACCTGCTTCCAGGGGCGTCCCCACCGGTGGTGGATCCGCGAGTCTGATCAGATAGAAGATCTGGTCATACAGCCAATAGGCCTGGTTGTTGCTGGAATAGTAGCGACTGGTCAGCCGAAGCTCTGCAGACGGCCGAAGTACGGAGGCGGGAAGTCGCACACCGGCTTCCTCCGACAACTCCCGGGACAGTGCTTCTGCCGGAGATTCGCCTTCCTCCAGGCCGCCGCCGGGCATTTCCAGCCAGTCCGCCTCCGGCGGTTGAACTAGCAACAGGTGGTCTTCGTGCAGCAGTGCGACATGGATGCCACGACGCTGGCGTGGCGGCTCTTCGCTCGGGGGGCGATGCAGCCGTCCATGGTGGTCAACGAAGAGCCCTTCCTGCGGCGGAATGTTCATGCAACTCCGGTTGGTCGAACTGGATCACGATTGCCGCCTAGTTTGGACGAGCCAAACCGTCGTGTCACTGTCCCGGAAAAACAGCGCTTCCCTAGCGCGGTCGCCGGTAGCCACCGGGTGTGCCTGTCGGTGACAGCATGATCTGCCAGAGTTGCACGGCACGGGCACGGAAGGCGCCAGCACAGGAAAGCAGATAGTAGCGCCACATGCGATAGAAACGGTCTCCGTACCGATCGCGGAATCGCGGCCAGGCTCTCTCGAAGTTGTCGTACCAGGCCATCAGCGTGCGGTCGTAGTCGGCGCCGAAATTATGCACATCCTCGATGACGAACGCGTCTTCAACGCTATCAGCGATCTGGTTCAGGGAAGGAAGATCCCCATTGGGGAAAATGTACTTGTCGATCCAGGGGTCGGGCGCGCTGCCACGTTGGTTCTTGCCGATGGTGTGGAGCAGGAAAAGACCGTCCTCGACAAGGCTGTGTCGGTCAATCTCCATGTATACACGGTGGTTCTTGCGTCCCACATGCTCGAACATGCCGATGCTCACGATCCGATCGAAACGCTCCTCGAGTTCCCGGTAGTCCTGCAGGCGAATCTCCACCGGCAGGCCACGGCAGCGTCGCGTGGCGAGATCCGCCTGCTCCCGGGAGACAGTCAGGCCGACGCAGTTCACCCCGTAATGCTCCGCCGCATACTGCATGAAGCTGCCCCAGCCACAGCCGATGTCCAGCACGCGCATGCCGGGTTCCAGCATCAGTTTGCGGCAGATCAGGTCGAGCTTGGCCTCCTGAGCGGCATCGAGATCGCCGGCGTTTTCCCAGTAGCCGCAGGTGTAGGTCATGCGATTGTCGAGCATGGCTTCGTAGAAGGCATTGCCCAGGTCATAGTGGGCCTCGCCGACCTGCCATGAGCGCCGCAGACTCTGCAGGTTCAGCAGACGGGCGCGCAGTGCGTGGAAGGCCAGCCGCAGGGGCTGGACCTGATCGGGAATCCGCGCCCTGATCAGGCGGTGGAAGAACTCGTCGAGACGCTCCGCATCCCAGGCGCCGTCCATGTAGGCTTCGCCGAGGCCCAGGTTGCCATAGGTGAAGGCCCGTTCGGCCACCCCGGGCGCATGCACGCGCATGTCCCAGGGACGGTCGCCATTGACATGAATATCGGCCTTGCGCAGCAGGTCGCCCATCATGCGGTCCAGCCGCGAACTGCTGTGCTGGTATGCCTTTTCGGCGAATGTTTTCTCGTTCATGACCTTCGAGCCCTGGGGCTGCTGCCATTCACAAGCCGGCGCGGATCCGGCGCACCTCATTCAAACTTAGTCGCCAACGAGCGAATTTGAAGGTCTGCGTCCCCGCATGACGTGTTCTGGTTCACCAGAGAATCCGTGCAAGGTAGACTCCGGCCTCGTTGTTATCACCCGGGAGTCAGTGTTGATCCGTCGCAATCAGGTCATCGTATTGTTCTCGACGGTGCTGGCCTTCTCCGCCCTGTATGCGCCCCAGCCGCTGCTCCCCGTGCTTGCGCGGGATCTCGCAGTGTCCGAGTCGGCGGCGGCGCTCCTGATCACCGTGACCCTGGTGCCGCTGGGCATCGCCCCCATTGCCTACGGCTTTCTACTGGAAGCAGTTTCTGCCCGTCGCGTACTGATTGTTGCTGCCGGATTGCTCGGATTGACGTCCCTGGGTCTTGCCCTGGCGCCGGCCTACCCGGCCTTTCTTGCCCTGCGTTTCTGCCAGGGCTTGCTCATCCCGGCGATGCTCACGGCGTTGATGACGCATGTGGCATCGACTGCCACGGAAGCACGTCTGCCTCGGGCGATGGCCGTGTATGTGGCCGCAACGGTGTTTGGTGGGTTCGCCGGGCGTGCTGCGTCGGGGTTGATCTCCGACCTGGCGGGGTGGCAGACCACATTCCTTACCCTGGGTGTTCTGCTATGCGTCGCATCGGCGAGCCTGACACGGTTGCCCGCGGACGCCAGCGCGAAGTTCTCGCGGGTTCATCCCCGCGTGATCCCGGAGGTATTGCGCATCCCTGGTGTCGGCAGTGCGTACCTCACCATCTTCTGTGCCTTCTTCGTCTTCGCATCGCTGTTGAACTTCCTGCCGTTCCGCGCCGCCGATCTACGGGACGGCATGGGATCTGCAGCGATCTCCCTGATCTACTCGGGCTATCTCATGGGGATCGTGACATCGCTGCTGGCGGCGAGACTGGCGATTCGGCTCGGCGGTGAAAGCAGGGCGGTGGTGGCCGGACTGTGCGTCTTCATGCTGGCGACCGGGCTGTTCCTGGTGCCGTCGGTCCCCTTTCTGTACGTGAACATGTTCCTCTTCTGCGGCGGGATGTTCCTGATCCATGGACTCTTGCCCGGACAGGTCAACCGCCTCGCGCCGGAGCGACGCGGCCTGGTGAACGGGCTCTATATTGCCGCTTATTATGCCGGTGGAAGCACGGGTTCATACCTGCCCGGCCTGTTGCTCCGGCAGTTTGGCTGGACAGCGTTCGTGATGAGCCTGTGCCTGGTGCTGAGCCTCGCCGTCATGCTCGCGGTGCGGGACATGCTGCGAACGCCCGCGAAGAACGGCTAGTCAGTCGGCAGGGCCTTCACCGGGCAAAGTCCAGGGCCGCCCATAGCCAACGCGGCCGATACCCGGGATCTTCAGTGCCGGACGCAACGGATCCAGGCCGACAACCAGCCCCAGGATGTTCAGCTCAAGACCTTCGCGGCGGGCGATAGTCAGGCCCAGCACGCCACCAAGTGATGCCTGGAACCCCGTGCCGCTCGGCGTGCGGGCGACCAGGCCCTGGTCCAGGTAATCCTTGCCGATAGCCGTAGGCGGAAACTCGACCTGCAGTTCGGCGGTCCGGCGAACCACCCAGGCCGTGAAGGTGTTGCTGTTCGGTCCTGGCCATGCTTCATAGCGATGGGCGAACGGATAATCACGCACCGCGGCCTCGATGGTCGGGATCGCCCGGTGGGCGTCGCTGCCGCGAATCTCGCCGAGGAGTTTCGGCGGGCTGCCAAACCAGGGCCGATCCGGGGCACCGCTCATGGCCCGGACACTGGGCCGTCGCCAGCCCGTTACTTCGTAGAGCGTATAGCTCTCCGCGTTTTCCGGCTTTACCGCGATCCAGGTGTGGACGGCGAATACACCACGCCAGTTGAAGGCCCTGGCGGCGTAGACCTGCACGACCGCGTCGCGATATTGCCCGGCGTCTGGCGCCAGGCCCGCGGGCTCGCGTTGCATGGTTCGCCAGTCGCGGTCGAACTGGACCTCACCGAATGCGAACATATAGGCAGGCCCGGCCAGTAGCAGCGCCAGCAGCAATACGAAACGGAAGCTCCAGAGCAGCAGGAAGCGAACAGCAGATCTCGGGTTCAACGGCGATACACCTCTTCGGGACCCATTGCGTTGTTAGCGGTTCACCCGGTATGAATAGCGGGTCGAGCAGTGTCTCCCAAATACAAAATGGACGTGAAGCAATGACCCGAAGGAACCACCGCAGTTCATCGACGTTGCTGCTTCGCGTCGTTGCGATGACGGTCTCGCTACTTCCCATGGTGCCGATTGCAGCGTCCGGGCTACCCGACCCGGTGGCCAGGGTGCTGGACTGGCAGCGTATCGATCCGGACAGCCTCAGCATCTGGGTGCAACGGGTGGGAGAGACCGAGCCGCTGCTGTCCCATCTGCCGGACCGGCCGCGCAACCCTGCCTCGGTCATGAAACTCTTTACCACGTTTGCCGCGCTGGAGCAGCTGGGGCCCGCCTATCGCTGGCGGACCGAAGTATTCGTGGATAAGCCTCCGGTCAACGGGCGCGTGGAGCGGCTCTGGATCAGGGGCCATGGCGATCCCCATCTGCTCGACGAGGATGTCTGGCGACTTGCGGCGACTCTCCAGCGATCCGGTGTTCGCCATATCGACGGGCCGCTGATGCTGGACATCAGCCATTTTGCCCTGGACGCCGAGGACCCCGCTGCTTTCGACAATGCCCCGACCCGCGCCTACAACCAGCCGCCCCATGCGTTACTGGTGAACTTCAATGCGGTGCGATTCCATGTGTTCGGTGACCGCTCCAGCGGTGAGGTCCGTGTCGAGGCCGAGCCCAATCTGCCCGGTTTGCAGCTCGAGAACCGCCTGCGTCTGGAGGATCGCAGCTGCGGCGGCTTTCAGCGGGGCGTTGGGTATCGGGTCGCTGACCAGGGCAGGGTGCAATTCGACGGCAGCTACCCGGCACGTTGCGAAGATACGTTCCGGTTGGTTCGCCGTATTGTCGAGCCCGAGGACTATCTGGAAGGTTTGTTCAGTATCGTCTGGCGCCAGTGGGGCGGTGAGTTCGCAGGGGGCTGGCGCCATGGCGTCTGGTTGAACGACCATGCAAAGCCGTTCGCTGTGCACGAATCGCGTTCTCTGGGGGAGATCATCCGGCTGGCCAACAAGTACAGCAGCAACGTCATCACCCGGCATTTGAAGCTGACCCTGGGCGCGGAAATGCATGGTGAGCCCGCCACCCACGAGAAAGGCGTTGCCGCAATGCTGGACGTGCTGGATCGCCACGGGGTCGAAACCAAAGGCATGATCCTGGATAACGCCGCGGGGCTGTCCCGAACCAACCGGGTCAGCGCTCGACAGGTGGCGCAGGTGCTCGCCGCCGGCCGGCAAAGCCAGTATATGGCCGAGTATGTTTCCTCCCTCGCCATCGCCGGACTGGACGGCACTGCGCGCCGACGCTTCACCAATGCGCCGGAGGCAGGCCGCATGCACTTGAAGACCGGTCGTCTGAATGGTGTGTCGGCTATCGCCGGTTACGTCAGAGCTGCTGATGATCAGGACTATATCGTGGTTGCGATGCTCAACTCCGATACCGCCCATCAGGGCCCCGGCGAAGCGGTGCAGGATGCGCTGTTGCGTTGGGTCCACGAGCGCTGAGTCGCCCAGCTGATCAGCGAAAGTGCCATTCCAGCGTGATGCCGTGGTCATCGAGGCCCGGATTCGGAGCGCGAAAACCGCCGTTCGAACTGTGATTGGCCCGGTAGACGATTGATAGCTCGTGTACCAGGTCCAGGCGCAGGCCAAGCCCCGCGTTAGAGCGAAACTGCCAGCGGCTGCCCCATCGGGTCCGGTCCAGCGAATCGGCCCGATAGTAGGTGATGCCGGATCCCAGCTCGAAGAACAGCCTTCGTGTTCCCAGGTCGCGGCGAAGCAAGAGACGCGCTGCCGGTGCCCATACGACTTCGCCGCCGCCGTACAAGCGGTGCCGGCTCAATGAGTATTCGGGTAGCAACTCCAGCCCAAGCGTCGGCGCATCCAGCCGGTGCAGAACGCTACCGCGGAGCAGATTGGCATCCTCTCCCCAGTGTTGGCCGACCTGTGCGCCGAGAAGAACCCAAGTGTTGGACTCGCTCGCCGAGAGTACCGGTGGAACGGCGAGCGACACCGCAATGAGATACATCACTCGGGGCAGAATCCATTTCATCGGCTGTGCATTGTCCTTGGCGGGGCGTGCGGCGCTCCAGTCCCACGTTACAGGCGCGAGCAGCATAGCCGATTCGCCGGTGAAGAAGAATGCATCGGTGGCGTTGCCCGGCAACATGACCGTGCAGGGAGGGTGCACCCTGATCGGGTATGCCGGTTAGTAGGGGTGGGCAGTCTGTAACCTTTTTCGTTGTTCAGCGATAAGGTCTTATACGGGAAAGAACAAACCCGTCGGAGCTTGTCATATCCCATTTTCTGCTGCATTGCAGCAAGCGCTGTATGCTGCGTTCGCACATGACTTCGCCTCACTTCCGAAAACCTCCGTTTGGGTCTTTGTTTGCGGGGTGGCGCAGTTGATATCGGGGCTGGGACGCGGTATACACGTTTGACGAAAGCAACAGAGTCCATGAACAGGTCCATGCTTTCGCCGATTCACCCCCGAGTGGATTTGGACGCGATGCGGTCATCCGTGTCGCCCGACCCTTAAAACCACAAATCGCTGGAGGAGTGGGATGCACACTACAGACAATAACGACACGTCCGTGAAGGACAGTGGAGTGGCAAACGAGAACGAGCTTGGAAATCAGGGCGTATCGCGCCGCAAGTTCCTTGCCGGTTCTGCCGCCGCGGCCGCTGGTGCCGCAGCCGTCGGCTTCCCGATGGTATCCACCGCGCAGACCACCCGTCTGCGCTTCCAGAGCACCTGGCCCACGCAGGATATCTTCCATGAGTTCGCGGCCGACTTTGCCCGCATGTGTAACACCATGTCTGGCGGAAGGCTGAACATTCAGCTGATGCCCGCAGGCTCGGTGGTTGGCGCGCTGCAGATGCAGGATGCCGTCATTGCCGGTGCCCTCGATGGCGGTCACGGCGTGTCCGCCTACTGGTACGGCAAGCACAAGGCTTTCTCGCTGTTCGGCACCCCGCCGCCCTTTGGCTGGACTGCCAACCAGTTCCTCGCCTGGCAGAAGTACGGCGGCGGTCAGGAGCTTTACGATGAACTTGTCCAGGAAGTCCTGGGTCTGGAACTCGTCGGCTTCCTGACCGGGCCGATGCCGACCCAGGCGCTGGGCTGGTTCAAGGAGCCCATTCGCAGTGCCGATCAGCTGCAGGGCATGTCCTACCGCACCGTGGGCCTGGCAGCCGATCTCATGCGCGAGTTCGGTGCCTCTGTCACCATCATGGGTGGCCCGGACATCGTGCCTGCCCTTGACCGTGGCCTGCTCGACGGCGCCGAGTTCAACAACCCGTCCTCGGACCGGTTGCTGGGCTTCCCCGACGTCAGCAAGACCTGGATGCTGCGCAGCTACCACCAGGACTGTGAGGCTTTCGAGATCATCTTCAACAAGCGTCGCTACGATGGCCTGCCGGAGGAGCTGCAGTCCATCATCAAGCATGCGTCCGAAGCGGCCTCGTCCGACATGTTCTGGAAGGCGATGAACCGCTACCCGGAAGACCTGCGCAGGCTGCGTGAAGAAGACGGTGTGAGCACCTACATCACGCCGGATTCCATCCTGCAGGCGCAGCTGGATGCCTGGGATGTGGTCATCGAGCGTGAATCCGCCAACAACGAGTTCTTCCGCCGCGTCATCGAATCGCAGATGGAGTGGTGCGAGAAGTCGATTGCCTTCTTCCTTGAAGGTGAGGCGCCGAAGGAGCAGGCTTACGAGCACTTCTTCGGTCGCGCCGTGACGTCCGAGTCGACGATACTCTAGTCGAGCAGTGCAGTTGGTAAGGGGTGGCGGCATTTGTGTCGCCACCCCTTGGCGTTAGGGGGTGGATTGGCGCCGCGCGGTCTCGCAGCGCACCTTCAGCACATCGTCACTCGTCTGTGTGCATCGAACGGTTTCCCTCTCACGCTCAAGGCACCGAATACTTGGCTACGCCGCCTTGGCGTCGGTTTCCAGACGCGGAGTAATTCCGGGAATGAACAAGTTCATCACCATTGTCGACCACATCAGTACGTGGGTCGGAAAGACGTTTGCGTGGTGCATCCTCATCCTCATGGCAGTTGTCTGCTATGAGGTCTTCATGCGCTACGTCCTGCGTTCGCCCACCGGGTGGGCGTACGACACCAGTTACATCCTCTACGGCACCATGTTCATGATGGCGGGCGCTTACACGCTGTCGCGGGATGGGCATGTCCGGGCAGACGTGGTTTCCAGGCTGTTGCCCAATAGGCTGAAGGCCGTTCTGGATATTTTCCTGTACCTGATCTTCTTCTTTCCGGGCGTGTTGGCACTTTTCTGGATGGGCTGGGATTTTGCCGCCGCATCCTGGCGCATTGGCGAACGCAGCCCTTATAGCCCGGCAGGGCCGCCGCTCTATCACTTCAAGTCCGTCATACCGTTATGTGCGTTCTTCCTGATTATCCAGGGGGTAGCCGAGTTCACGCGCTGCATCGTGGTGCTTCGCACTGGCGAGTGGCCGTCGCGCCTCGACGATGTAAAGGAACTCGAGGAGGTGCTTCCGGTGGATGTCGAGGCGCAGAAGGAATATGCCGCCACCGATGACAAGAATATCGAGGAGAATCGATAATGTCCGAACCTCAAGTGGGGATGCTCATGTTGGGGATCCTCGTGCTCCTCATCATGATGGGCTTCCCGATTGCCTTTACCCTGATCGCGATGGGGGTGGGTTTTGGTTACTACGCGATCGGTGACATTATTTTCACGTTGCTGGTGCAGCGCGCCTATGGCGTCATGGCCAACGACGTACTGATCGCGATACCCCTGTTCCTGTTCATGGGCTATATCGTCGAGCGGGCGAACATACTTGACCGATTATTCTTTAGCCTCCAGCTTGCCGCTCGTGGTGTTCCTGCATCACTGGCCGTGGCGAGCCTGGCCACATGCGCATTGTTCGCCACGGCCACCGGCATAGTCGGTGCGGTGGTGACGCTGATGGGCCTGCTTGCGCTGCCGGCCATGCTCAAGGCGGGTTACGACAAACGGCTTGCCAGTGGCGTCATCTGCGCTGGCGGGACTCTGGGCATCCTCATTCCGCCGAGCATCATGCTGATTCTCTATGGCGCCATGGCGGGTGTTTCCGTTGTGCGGTTGTACGCTGCGGCACTGTTGCCGGGCCTGCTTCTTGCAAGCCTGTACATGATCTATGTCATGGGCCGAGGGCTTATCAATCCCAAGGTGGCGCCGAAGCTCAGCAAGGAAGACGCAAATGTGCCCTGGAGCAGGGTGCTCTTCATGCTCCTCACCTCGTTCGTGCCGTTGGTGACGCTTATCGTCTGCGTGCTTGGAGCAATTCTCTTCGGGCTGGCGACACCGCATGAGGCCGCAGGTATCGGTGCCCTTGGCGGGATTTTGCTGGCGGCCGCCTACGGGCAGCTGACCTTCCAGCGACTGAAGGAGGCGGTGTTCCTCACGGCCAAGACCACTGCCATGGTGTGCTGGCTCTTCGTGGGGGCGTGGATCTTCTCGTCCGTGTTCTCCTTGCTGGATGGTCACCACGTGATCGAACAGTTCGTGGTGGGTCTCGATCTTTCCACCCTCGAGTTCCTGATCCTGGCGCAGATCCTGATCTTCCTGCTGGGCTGGCCGCTGGAGTGGACGGAGATCATTATCATCTTCGTGCCGATCTTCCTGCCGTTGCTGCACATTTTCGGCGTGGATCCGCTGTTCTTCGGCATCCTTGTGGCTTTGAACATCCAGACGTCGTTCCTGACGCCGCCCATGGCCATGTCCGCCTTCTACCTGAAGGGGGTGGCACCACACATGGATATCATGGACATATTCAAGGGCGTCATGCCCTTCCTGTCCCTGGTGTTCGTGGCCATGGTGGTCCTCTACAACGTGCCGGGCCTGGTGTACTACATTCCGAGCGTGCTGTACGGCTGATCGATCGGCTCTCTGTTAGCCAACGACCCGACGCCGGCCTCTCCAGGCCGGCGTTTTTTTTGGAATCAGTGAGGGCTTGCAGGTTGCGCCCCGTGGGTATGGCCTTTGACAGGGGCGCGGCGCGGGCTACCCGTGGAGGAGCATAAGTGGAATGGGGGAGAGCAGTGACGCAGGTGCCGCTCAGGCAGCGAGGTTCACGCGCCGCGGCTCAAGCAACTCGATGCACGGGGTGGTCAGCAAGGCGTCCGCATCCATGGCAAGGCCGCGGGCGATACTTTCGCCGTCAAGTATGCCCAGTGCATCTCCTGCCGGGTTAACAATTACGGCGCTGGTTTGAAACTCGGCGTTCATGTGAAAAATGGCGTCTCGCAAAAGCATTTCTGCCGGAATGCGCAAGATCTCAGAGTTCAGCATGGTACCTCCCATAACAATTGCCGCTAGGGTACCGGCGTTCTATGCATAGTAAAAAACGAATATTTTTATCTAATCGATACATTTTCACTATAACATAAAGATGCAAATGAGAACGATTATTATTTAAAGAGCCACTCAGTTCAAGCCGTAGGAAGGTGGAGCGCTAGCCATAGAATGACGGGTAGGGTGACGGCCGACAGCAGCGTTTGCAGGCTCAGAATGGACGCCATGAGCTGCGCATCGCCGCCGAGCTGCCTTGCGAGTATGTAACTTGAGGCTGAAGTGGGTAGCGCAGCGAACAGGACGACGCCGATCGCAGCGACTGGAGTGAGCCCCAGGGCGACAATCACCGGCACGGACAGCATCGGCAGCAGGATCAGTTTGATCCCGGAACTCAGCAGAGCCGGTCTCGCGTGCTGGCCCAGCCTGGCTATCTGGAGTCCGGCACCCACGGCCATCAACCCCAGTGGCAGGGCAGCCTGACCAAGTGCATCAAGCAGGGTGAGCAGTGGCGGAAACAGGCCAACATCGAGCATGTTGAGTCCGATACCGAGCAGACATGCGAGTACCAGCGGATTTCTGAGTATTTGCATGATCAGCAGGTTCGCGCCGGTTTTCGAGGCACTTCCGGTATGGCGGAGCAGGGCCAGTACACTGAAGATGTTGACCAGGGGGATCAATACCGCGAGGCTGACAGCAGCCATTGCCAGGCCGTCGCTGCCAAACAGAGCGCCTGCCGTGGCGAGGCCAATATAGGTATTGAGTCTGATTCCGCCCTGAAATACCGAGGTGAAGGCGGGGCCTGTGAAGGTGTCGTAACGGGCTTGCCAGGCCAATAGCAAGATGGTGACCAGGGTCACGGGAATCACCAGGGCGACCGCCATCCTGCCCAGGTCCAGCGCTTCCAGGGGTGCTGCGCTCAGGTTACTGACCAGTAGCGCAGGTAGAGCGAGAAAGTAGATCAGGCGCTCGGCAATGTGCCAGAAGGCATCGTTGGTAAATGCGGTCCGCTGCAACACCTGCCCAAGCAGAATAAGGCCGAAGACTGCGATCAGTGCGCTGAATAGGGCTGTCACGAGTCTGTGCTTGTCCGTTTGGGAGGGACGATGTGATCCGCTGACCAGTTGCAGGCATAAGGTATGCTTGCAGCATCGCGGGAACAACCGCCCGTTCACCCGACTGACGTGGAGACCAACGCCCCGTGTCCGAACAGGAAGCGCAAGAACACCGGCCATACGGTAAAGACCCGCTACGTGTGTCCATCCACGGGCTGTTTGCCCTGGGGGTGCTCTACACGATGTACCTGGCCCACGAGGTGATATTGCCCGTTGTGCTGGCGGTGATGGTCAGTCTGCTGCTTTCCCCCCTGGTTCGCCGCGCCGCGCGATACGGCGTGCCGCGGGCCCTGGCGGCCTTGTTCCTGCTGGCGGCAGTGGTCGCCGGCGTGGCCGGCATCGGCAAGATTGTGGGCGAACCGGCCTTGCAGTGGCTTGAGGATGCGCCAGAGGGCATCGCCCGGCTGACCGTGCCGGACAGTGACATGCGTGAGGCCTTCGAGCGCATGGCGCGCTCGGCGGAGCAAGTGGAGCGCGCCGTGGCCGAAGCGCAGGAGACCGAGGACAGTAGCCGCGAAGCTGAACCCACCGTTGTGGTGCAACAGGAAGAGGTTTCCTGGCGGGGGCAGCTCGCGGTCGGTCTGCGAGACACCGTCGTGGCGGTCACCCTTGCCCTGACGCTCACTTTCTTTCTGCTGGTCAGCGGTGACCGGCTGATCCAGAACTACGTGCGTCTGCTCGGTGCTCGATCCGACCGGCGGGCCAGTTTGCGCATGATCCAGGATGCGCAGCGCGAGATTGCCCGGTACCTGGGGTTCATCACCATCAGCAACGGCCTTGTCGGGGTAGCCACGGCGATGTTGGTCTGGGTTATCGGGCTGCCGGAGCCGGTGGTCTGGGGCGTTATCGCGGCACTGCTGCGCTTTATCCCCTATCTGGGTGTGGTCTTGACCGTTGCCTTGTTGGCGTTGGTCTCCGCCATCACCTTTGATGAACCAGCGATGATGCTGGCAGCGCCCCTGGGCTATCTCGCGCTGTCGAGCCTGGTGGGTTTCATCATCGAGCCGTATTTTCACGGCTACCGCCTGTCCGTCAATCCCGTGGTGATTTTCCTGTCGATTTTCTTCTGGGGCTGGTTGTGGGGCGCGATTGGTGTGCTGCTCGCCGTTCCCCTGATGACGGTCCTGCAGGTCATCCTCCGCAATACCCCACGGCTCTATCCGGTCTATCAGCTCATATCCCGCTGACGAGACTCAGCGGAAGGCAGGCTCGTCGAAACTCCGTAACTTGCGCGAGTGGAGGGAGTCGATGCCGGCCTCTTTCAATAGGCGCACCGTCTCCAGACCGATGAACAGGTGTTGATTGACGCGGGTTCGGTAGAACGCATCGGCCATGCTGCGCAGCTTCAGTTCGCCATGCATGGGCTTGTCCGAGACGCACAGCAACGTGCCATAGGGGACACGTAGTCGGAATCCATTGGCGGCGATGGTGGCACTCTCCATGTCCACCGCAATGGCGCGGGACTGGCTGAATCGCTCGTAGAGTTCATCGTAACGGAACTCCCAGTTTCGGTTGTCGGTACTCGCCACCGTGCCGGTGCGCAGGCGGATCTTGGTATCCATGCCCTCAAGTCCCGTCACGCCGGCCACCGCCTCCTGCAGTGCTACCTGAATCTCTGCAATGGGTGGCACCGGCACCCAGAGGGGGAGGTCCTGATCCAGTACATGGTCTTCCCGCATGTAGGCATGGGCGAGTACGTAATCGCCAAGCAACTGGGAGCGCCGAAGTCCGCCACAGTGACCAATCATCAGCCAGCAATGGGGCCTGAGTACGGCGAGATGGTCGGTGATGGTCTTGGCGTTGGATGGCCCCACTCCAATGTTGATCAGGGTGACGCCCAGCCCGTCTGGCCGAACAAGGTGGTAGGCCGGCATGGGCGGCAGATGTTTAGGTCGTCTGATCTGTTCCGCAGGCGTGGAGGTAGTGGCATCGGTGATGACGTCGCCGGGTTCGACGAACGCCGTATAGTCACCACCCGCCTTGATCTGATCCAGTCCATATCTTATGAAATCATCCACATAGCGCTGGTAGTTCGTAAAGAGCACAAAGCCCTGGAAGCGGCTCGCGTCGGTACCGGTGTAGTGGTGCAGTCGCTGCACGGCGAGATCGACGCGCTGTGCCGGAAACAGGGCCAGCGGCCAGGGTTCGCCGGGTGGGGTGCGATAAGTGCCGTTGGCAATGCGGTCGTCGATCATGCCGAGGTTGGGCAAGTGAAATACCGAAGAAAGGGCGCGAACCTGTTCTGGCCCCAGGTCTGCCGTTGCATCCTCGATCACGAAAGGAAGGGGGATAGGTTCATTGCTAACGCCCACTTGCAGTGGCACGCCATGGTTGCGCAGCAGCAGCGTGAACTGCTCGTGGAGATAGCGGCGAAACAGATCCGGGCGCGTCACCGTCGTTCCGTGAAAACCCGGGTTGCGTAAGGCACCGTAGGTGGGCCGTGCGGCCGTGACCAGTTTGTCAGCCGTGATCTCGAGGCCCACGTAGGGATAACACGCATCCAGGCCGGGCAGGCCAGGGCTCTCACCGGCCACAAAGGAGCGATAGCGGGCTTGCATGCGCTCCACTGCTGTCGTGTAGAGGTGCTCGACCCGCTGCAGCGCCTCGTCCGCCGTGTGGCAGGGCTTCAGGTCCCGCACCGCGCCGTGGCCAGTGCCCGGTTGGCGTACTCCGTTGCCAACCGTCATGCTCAGACCCCGTCGCGTATGGGCGGCGCGAACTGCAGGCTGGTGTCCCAGGGAAAGTAGATCCAGGTGTCCTGGGACACTTCCGTGACGAAAGTGTCCACCAGCTCGATGCCCTGGGGTTTGGCGTAAACCGTGGCCAGGTGCGCTTCGGGCAACATGTCCTTGACGACGCGGGCGGTCCGCCCGGTATCCACGAGATCATCGACAACCAGCAGGCGCTCACCGCGGCCCTTGCCGAGTTCGACCAGGGATGGCGTCACCGACTTCAGGAGCTCCAGTTCACCCTGGGTCTGATAGTCGTGGTAGGAGGTGATGCAGACGGTATCGATGAGGCGGATTCCGAGCTCTCTGGCCACGATGGCCGAGGGCACAAGTCCGCCCCGTGTCACGCACACGATGGCATCCCAACGGTTTATGCCGGCCAATCGCCATGCCAGGGCTCTGGCGTCTCGATGCAGTTGATCCCATGACACAGGGAAGGCCTTTTCCTGGGGCGCCGTCATTGTTCCTCCGTTTGCAAGTCAGTCGTGGGCGGCGCGATGACTGTGTACCGCGCAATGGCCGTTCATTATCGGTGAATTTTTCCGGATTACTAACTCTGTCGGCCTGATGCGCTATGGTGTGGCTCGGTTTGGCAAGGTTTGCAGGCGGTGGCACCGGCAATGACGAATCAACAACGCGCCATGCTGCTTGCCCTCGGGGCGGTACTACTCTGGTCCACCGTCGCCACCGCCTTCAAGCTGTCCCTGCAGTACCTGACCCCGATCCAGCTGCTTGCCGCGGCAAGCATCGTATCGGTCGTGACCCTGGGCCTGCTGTTGCTGGTCAGTGGTCGACTGGTTCTCGCGTTCCAGGGATCGTGGCAGGACTATCTTCGCTCGGCTGGCATGGGTCTACTCAATCCCTTCCTCTACTACGTTGTCCTGTTCGAGGCCTATGATCAGTTGCCTGCCCAGGAGGCCCAGCCGCTGAATTACACCTGGGCGTTCACGCTGGCGCTGCTGGCTGTTCCCCTGTTGGGGCAGCGGTTGACCCGCGCCGATGTGCTGGGAGGATTGATCGCCTACAGCGGTGTCTGGGTGATCGCGACCCGCGGCAACGTTCTGTCCCTGGGCTTCGACAACCCCTACGGTGTGTTCCTGGCCCTTGCGAGCACCGTGCTCTGGTCGCTTTACTGGATTGTCAGCGCCCGCGACCGGAGGGATCCGCTGGTGGCGTTGTTCTGCAACTTCACCATGGGCGTGCCCTTCATCCTGGTCGCGTGCATGCTGACAGACGGTTTACCGGCCGCAGATTGGAGGGCGTTGGCTGGCGCTGCCTATGTGGGCGTTTTCGAGATGGGTCTGGCCTTTGCGCTGTGGCTGGGCGCCATGCGGCTTGCCACCAGCACATCCCGTATCAGCAATCTGATCTTCCTTTCGCCGTTCCTGTCGCTGTTCTTCATTCGAGCTTTTGTTGGCGAGGTGATTCTGACCTCGACCTACATCGGATTGCTGCTCATTGTCGCGGGCCTGTTGATACAGCAGCTTTTCAGGCGATCCTGATTGCTAACCCAGTGGCAATAAAAAACCCCGCCCACTCGGGCGGGGTTTTGGTTACGGGGTAGGTCGTGTCAGTCGTCGCCGCCGAAAATCCCCAGGATGTGCAGCAGGCTGGTGAACAGATTGAAGATGGACACGTAGAGCGTTACCGTCGCCATGATGTAGTTGGTCTCGCCACCGTGGATCATTTCGCTGGTCTGCCAGAGAATCAGCCCCGACATCAGCAGAATGAACATGGCGCTCACCGCAAGCGACAGGGCCGGCATGCTGAATACCATTGCACCCAGGCCAGCCAGGAAGGCGACCAGAATGCCGACGAACAGGAAGCCCCCCATGAAGCTGAAGTCCTTGCGGGTGGTCAGGGCATAGCCGGACAGGCCGAGGAAGATGGCCGCGGTGCCACCAAAGGCCATCGCAACCAGTTGGCTACCATTGGAGAACGCCCCCAGGTAGAAACTCAGCAGCGGACCGAGGGTGTAGCCCATGAAGCCGGTCAGGGCGAATATCGACACCAGGCCCCAAACGCTGTTGCGCATGGCATTGGTCAGGAACAGCAGGCCAAAGTAACCCGCCAGGACCATGAACCAGGGCAGCGGTGGTGCATTGCTCAACATTGCAACGCCGGCAGTTACGGCACTGAAGCCAAGGGTCATGGCAAGCAGCGTGTAAGTGCTGCGAATAACCTTGTTGGTCTCAACAACGCCCTGACGGCCTGAAGTAATTACCCGATCGTGCGTCGCCATCGTCAGACAACCTCCTGTAGTGGACCCTCGGGAATGCCCGGGTCGCCAAGCTAAACCACACTAGTGTGCCGTGATGCGAAAGGATCATCAATTGCTTAGGCAGTTCGGCTTGCCTGCGGTTCCCTCGCGAGGTGTGTTCCACGACCGATTCAGCAATCCGCCACAGCACGCATTGCGAAGGCGGTGACGGCTTCCACTCGTGTCCGCCGCCAGTCCGCGTCCGCCGGACACTCGCCCATCGCGGAGCCGACCAGGGCCTCTGCGACGCCCCCCACCAGCGCCTGCGCCGAAACCCAGGCGTCCTGGGGCGCGAACAGCCCCTGGTCGATTCCCGTGCTGAGCACTGTCTCGAACTGCTCTGCATAGGCTTTTCTGAAGCGCTGCCGGGCCTCATCCAGATCCGCTTCCGCCGGCTCCGCAATCAATGCCCGGGCCAGCCCCGGGTTGGCCAGGGCACGCCCAGCGAAAGTCGAGACCATGGCCTGCAACTGGACGTCTGGCGAGGCGCCGGGCTGCGGTGCCGCCGCAAAGGCGTCAAGCTCGCGCTGGCTGGCCTCTTCGAAGACTGCACGAAACAGCGCCGTCTTGGAGGGGAAGTAGCCGTAGACGGTGCCGGTGGCCATGCCAGCTTCCGCAGCAATCATACTGACCTGAACGCCGCCGAAACCGTTGCTTGCCACCAGCCGCGTCGCGGCATCCACCAGGCATTGGCGAGTCTGGTCCTTGCGCTCCCTGATCCTGGCGGTTTCCCTGTAGGCCATGCCACACTTACTCTTTGCCGAATTGGGGGCCTGCCCACCGACGCGATCGGGTGGCAAGGCAGACACCTTAACCGGCTGCATTGAAAAAGTCCGCAAACCTGTAGGCAACTGGTGTATCCGGGCCATGGCGCAAGATGATACCGAACGGCTGGTAGTGGCGATTTCCTCTCGCGCGCTGTTCGACATGGCTGATAGCCACCGCGTGTTTGAAGACGAGGGCGTGGAAGCCTACTGCGCCTATCAGGTAGAACGCGAATCGGAGATCCTGCGCCCGGGTGTGGCATTTCGCCTGGTGCGCAAGCTGCTGAATCTGGATCGCAGTGCCACCCGGGTGGAAGTCATCCTTCTGTCTCGCAACAGCGCCGACACCGGACTGCGTGTCTTCAACTCCATCGAGCATTACGGTCTCAACGTGACCCGCGCCGCATTCACCAATGGAGAGCGGCCATGGCGCTATGTGAGGCCGTTCGGTGCGCACCTGTTTCTGTCTGCCGATCCCAACGACGTGAGTCAGGCCCTGGCCGCCGGCTATGCGGCGGCGACCATTCTACCCAGCGCCCAACGGGACGAGACGGTTGAAGAGGCCGAGGATGGCGAACTGCGTATTGCATTCGACGGCGACGCGGTACTGTTTGGAGACGAAGCGGAGCGCGTGTTCCGTACCCAGGGCCTGGACCAGTTCAGTGCCAGCGAGCGTGCCCAGGCCCGTGCGCCCTTGCCGGGCGGACCGTTCAAGCGCTTCCTGTCGGCGCTGCATAATCTGCAGAATGCCTATCCGGCAGAGCAGTGCCCCATCAGGACGGCGCTGGTAACGGCCCGGGCAGCGCCAGCCCACGAGCGGGTGATTCGTACGCTTCGCCACTGGAATATCCGCATTGATGAAGCGCTGTTTCTTGGTGGGCTTGCCAAATCCGAGTTTCTGCAGGCCTTTGCGGCGGATATCTTTTTTGATGATCAGACGGGTCATTGCGAATTGGCCATGCAGCATGTGGCCACGGGCCATGTGCCATTCGGTGTCGCCAATGAGCGGCCCGACCCGGCGCCGGAATCGGACCATGAGACGACCCCCGATCGCTGACCTGCGGCACCAGGCGATAGGTCGAGTCCGGATGGGTCAGGGCGTAGCGGATCCGGCCCGTGACGCACTGCCTTGCGCCCCCCGGTAAAAACGAATACCTTGTGCCGCTTTCCGGGGCGGCCCAAGGCGCGATAGACGCCGAAACGGCCGCACCGGCCGCGTACGCGGGTGATGGAGGAACTGTGGAGATAGTCTGTCTCGATCTTGAGGGCGTGTTGATTCCGGAAATCTGGATAGATTTCGCGGAGCGGACGCAGATCGATGCGCTCAAGGCAACCACCCGTGATGTGCCCGACTATGACGTGCTCATGCGACAGCGACTGGCGCTGCTGGATCAGCATCAGTTGGGTATGGACAGCATCGAGCAGGTCATCTCTGGCATGGCGCCACTTCCCGGAGCCCGTGACTTTGTCGACTGGGTACGGGCTCGTTACCAGCTTGTTATCCTTTCCGATACCTTTTACGAGTTTGCTCGACCGCTGATGGCGCAACTCGGCTGGCCAACGTTGTTCTGTCATCGTTTGCGGGTAGGTTCTGACGGGCGCATCAAGAACTACGAGCTGCGGATGAGTGACCACAAGCGGGCCGCTGTCGAGGCCTTCAAGGGGCTCAATTTCCGCACTGTGGCGGCGGGCGATTCCTACAACGACACGAGCATGTTGGCGGAGGCCCACCACGGAATGCTGTTCCGACCGCCGCAGAACGTGATTGACGAGTTTCCCCAGTTCCCGGTCTGTACTGACTACGAGGAACTGAAAACGCGGATAGATGAGGCGTTTCGCGCCTGACTGGATGTCATGACTGATAAAAAAGCTTCCCGAGTTGCCATTCTTTCCGACACCCATGGCTTTCTGGACCCCCGTATCGCCGAGCGTGTCGCCGAGTGCGACTACGCGGTGCACGCCGGTGACGTCGGCGGTGCCGATGTGCTGTGTGCGCTGCAGCCGCGGCAACAGGTCGTCGCCGTGCGGGGTAACAATGACACCTCCAGCCGCTGGACGGAGTCGGAGACCCGCTTTCTCGAGAACCTGCCTGCGGAGGCACGCCTCGATCTACCCGGCGGCACCGTTGTGGTCGTCCATGGTGATGACAATCGATCGATCAGCGAGCGCCACCGCCACCTGCGCAAGCGCTACCCTGACGCCCGTCTGATCGTCTATGGCCACAGCCACCGTCTGATGATGGATACGGATGAAGAGCCCTGGGTGGTCAATCCGGGAGCGGCGGGGCGCACCCGGACCTATGGCGGGCCGTCGTGCCTGCTGCTTCACTGCAACGACAGCCACTGGGAACTGGAGGCTTTGCAGCTCCCTGCCCGGAAGTATCCGAATCGGGATCACCAGCGGCGGGCGCGGCAGGCAGGTTGAACCATGGGTGGCCGAGCCAGCCTTGAATGACTGATCCGGCGGAACGGCTTCAGCTGGTCGAAACAACCATCCAGGTCTGTCTGGCCAGGGACAGGCCTAGGCTGGCCTCAAGGCTGCGGCGACTGCAACGGGAAATCGCATCGGGCAAGCCGCGCTCCCGGGCGGTGGACAAGCTGGCGGCGGACGCGGCGGCCTCGGCTCAGCGGCGGTCAGGCCGATTAGAAGCCCTGCCGAGACCCACCTACCCCGACGATCTGCCCATCAGCACGCAGCGGCAGCGCATTGCCGACGCACTGCAGCGTCACCAGGTGATCGTGGTCTGTGGAGAGACCGGCTCCGGGAAAAGCACCCAGCTCCCGAAAATCTGCCTGGAGCTGGGACGAGGGGTCGACGGCATGATTGCCCACACCCAACCCCGGCGACTGGCGGCGCGGACGCTGGCCAGTCGCGTCGCCGAGGAATTGCGCTCGGAAGTGGGCGGGGCGGTTGGCTACAAGGTGCGGTTCACCGACCGGGTCAGCGACCGAACCCATATCAAGTTGCTCACCGATGGCATGCTGCTGGCGGAGATCCAGGGCGATCGAAGCCTCCTGCAATACGACACCATCATCATCGACGAGGCCCATGAGCGCAGCCTCAACATCGACTTCCTGCTGGGTTACCTGAAGCAGCTCCTGCCGCGAAGGCCGGATCTCAAGGTCATCATCACCTCTGCCACCATCGATCCTGAGCGGTTCTCCCGTCATTTCCACGATGCGCCGGTGATCGAGGTGTCCGGCCGTAGCTATCCGGTAGAGGTACGTTACCGGCCGCTGGTGTCCGGCGAGAGCCGGGAACCTGACCGGGACATGCAGACCGGTATCCTCGAGGCCGTGGAAGAACTGGCGGGCGAGGGGCGTGGCGATGTGCTGGTGTTCCTGCCCACGGAGCGGGACATCCGTGAAACCGCCGAAGCCCTGCGCAAGCGCCATCCGCCCCATACCGAAGTGCTGCCGCTGTATGCCAGGTTGTCGGCTGCGGAACAGCAGAAGGCGTTTCAGTCCCACGCGGGCCGGCGCATCGTGCTGGCCACCAACGTGGCCGAGACGTCCGTCACCGTGCCCGGGATTCGTTACGTGGTGGATACCGGTCAGGTCCGGATCAGCCGATACAGTTTTCGAACCAAGGTCCAGCGGCTTCCCATCGAACCCATTTCGCGGGCCTCGGCGGACCAGCGGGCGGGGCGCTGCGGCCGGGTCGCACCGGGCATCTGCATTCGGCTTTATTCGGAAGAGGATTACGCCGCCCGCCCGGCATTCACCGATCCGGAGATCCTGCGAACCAATCTCGCCGCCGTCATCCTGCAGATGGAGGCGCAGCGCCTCGGTGCGGTGGACGACTTCCCCTTCGTGGAAGGGCCGGATCGGCGCTTCGTCAATGACGGCTACCGCCTGCTCCACGAACTGGGTGCAGTAGATGCGGACCGCAAGCTGACCGACACCGGGCGCCAACTGGCGCGTCTGCCGCTGGACCCCACCATCGGCCGCATGCTGCTTGCCGGCGCGGGCCAGGGCGCCCTGACCGAGGTGCTCGTGATCGCCGCAGCACTGAGCATACAGGACCCACGGGAACGCCCGCTGGACGCGCGGGAGGCTGCGGATCAGGCCCATGCGGTGTGGAAAGACGCGGATTCCGACTTCAGCGGTTTTCTCAACCTGTGGCGGGATTACCGCGAGGCGTCCGGCCGCCTGAGTCGCAGCAAGCTGCGGACCTGGGCACGGGAGCATTACCTGTCCATGGCCAGGCTGCGGGACTGGGACGACATCCACCGCCAGCTTCGGGAGTACACGGCGAGCATGGGATTGCGGACGAATACCGAGCCAGCAGCCCCGGCAGGTATTCACAAAGCCCTGTTGACCGGGCTCGTGGGTGCGGTGGCCGTTCGCGACGAGGGAGATCAGTACACCGGACCGCGGGACCTGAAACTGGCCATCTTCCCCGGTTCCGCGTTGGCAAAAAGCCGTCCCAAGTGGATCATGGCAGCGGAGCTGGTGGAGACGAGCCGGGTGTTTGCCAGGGTTGCTGCACGCACCAATCCCCAGGATATCGAGGCGCTGGCAGGGCATCTGCTGCGCCGAAACGTCACCGAGCCGCACTGGGATCGAAAGCGGGGGCGGGTGCGGGCCTTCGAGACCACCAGCCTGTATGGCCTGGTGCTGGCTGCCCGGCGACCGGTTGACTATGCCCGGGTTGATGCCGCCGATGCCCGGGAGATCTTTCTTCGTCAGGGCCTCGCCGAGGATCAGGTTGACAGCCGGGGTGGCTTCATCGAGCACAACCGCCGAATGATTGCCGAGGTGCAGGCCCTGGAGGCGAAGTCCCGGCGTCGCGACGTGCTGGTGGATGTGGAGGCACGTTACGCATTCTTTGCCGCCCGGGTTCCGGAGACGGTGAATGATCTGCGCGGTTTCGAGCGCTGGCGGCGAAAGGCCGAAGCCCGGGAGCCCACCTTGCTGCACATGCAGCGCGACGATCTCATGGCCCATGATGCGTCCGTGGTTACCGGCGAGCGCTTCCCGGACTACCTGCGTGTTGGTGATCTGCGCCTGCCACTGCACTACCACTTCGAACCCGGTGACCCCGCGGACGGTGTCACCGTCACCGTGCCCATTGTTGCCCTGAACCAGGTCCGGCCAGCGGATTTCGAGTGGCTCGTGCCCGGGCTGCTGGAAGAGAAGATCACGGCGATGATCCGGGGCCTGCCGAAGCGGCTGCGCAAGCAGTTCGTTCCGGCACCGGATTTCGCGCGGGCAGTGGTCGAGTCACTACCGGCGGGGCAGGGTTCGTTGATTGATGGCCTGCGGCGCGAACTGCAGCGCATGACCGGTCAGGACGTCTCTCCGGAGACCTGGGATTCCATCGAACTTCCCGAGCACTTTCGCATGCGTTACCGGGTGGTGGACGGCGACGGCCGCGAACTTGGTGGGGGACGCGACCTGGCAGTCCTGCAGCAGAGGCTCGCGGGCCATGTCGGGGACGCAGCCAACGCAGCTCTTCCTGGGGTCGACCAATGGGCGCGGGACGATATCACCCGCTGGGATTTCGGCGATATTCCCGAATCTCTGGAGTATGAGCAGCACGGCATCGCTGTGCGTACCTATCCAGCGCTGGAGGATCGCGGCACCCACGTGGCACAGACCCTCGCGGACTCCCAGGCAGGGGCCGGCCGGCGGACGCGCCAAGCCGTGCAACGGTTGCTAATGCTGGCGCTGCGCGACCAGGTCAAGGTGCTGAGCAGCCGTATCACGGGGCAGAAGAGTCTGCAGTTACAGTACGCGCCGCTGGGGGGCAGCAAGGACCTGACGGAAAACATGCTGCGGATGATCGTTGACCGTGTGTTTCTGGAGGAGGAGGACGTACCCACCACCAGCGCTGCTTTCAGGTCCTGTCTCGACCGGCACCGCGGAGTTCTGGTGGAGCGTGGCGAGGCGGAGATCGCGCGTATTGGCGGTGTGCTGGCCGACTACCATGCCTTGCGCGCCGCCTTGCGCCGTCCCCGGGCGCTCGACGGCATGGACAGCTTCCGGGACATGGCCGAGCACCTGGAAGCGCTGGTCTTCCCGGACTTTCTCAGTGCATTACCACCGGCCATGCTGGACAATCTGCCACGCTATCTGTCGGCTCTGCGCTATCGCCTGGACAAATATCCGGCGGATCCGGTGCGGGATGCCCAACGCACACGGCAGCTTCGCCCCTGGTGGGAAGATTACCTGGTCAGGGCTGAGAGGCACCGGCGCGAGGGTACCGACGATCCAGCACTCCTCGACTTCAGGTTAATGCTGGAAGAATACCGTATATCATTGTTTGCGCAAGCTATCGGCGCGGCAATGCCGGTATCTGATAAACGTCTCAAAGCGCAATGGGCCCTGGTCTCCTGAGCGTCGGCGCAAGGTGTGGACTTCGCCTGAACATGTCGGCTGTAGTAAGATCGCGGCCCTTCACGCGCCGCTGTGTCATGCCCGACGGCGCTATCGACGCAACCCGGAAACCGGAGCAGCCATGATCGAGATCAATCCGCTGCTGCAGCACGCCGCAGACCTGAGGGAACGCCTGGAAGCCCTTAGGGGGTATCTTTGACTACCCGGCAAAAAAGGAACGCCTGGAAGAGGTAATGGGTCTGCTGGAGGACCCGGATATCTGGAACCGCCCGGATGAAGCCCAGGCGCTGAACCGCGAACGTTCCCGGCTGCAGGAAACCCTGGGTGAGATCGATCGGCTGACCGCCACGGTCGAGGACGTGGACGAACTCATCGAGCTGGCCCGCGACGAGGACGATGAAGAGACGATTCAGTCGGTGGAGTCGGATATCGCACGGGTGGAGACCGGTGTCTCGCGCCTGGAATTCCAGCGCATGTTCTCCGGAGACATGGACGCAAGCAATGCATTTGTGGATATCCAGGCCGGGTCCGGTGGCACCGAGGCCCAGGACTGGGCCGAGATGTTGCTGCGCATGTATTTGCGTTGGGGCGAGCGCAGCGGGTTCAAGACGGAGCTGATCGAAGTCTCCGCCGGCGAAGTGGCAGGCATCAAGAGCGCTACGGTGCGCTTCGAAGGTGACTATGCCTTTGGCTGGTTGCGCACGGAAATCGGGGTGCATCGGCTGGTCAGGAAGTCGCCGTTTGATTCCGGTAATCGCCGACATACCTCGTTCGCTGCTGTTTTTGTCTCGCCGGAGATCGACGATTCCGTCGAGGTGGATATCAATCCGGCGGATCTGCGCATTGATGTGTACCGGGCCAGTGGCGCCGGTGGTCAGCACGTCAACCGGACCGAATCCGCGGTGCGTATCACTCACGAGCCCACGGGTATCGTGGTGCAGTGTCAGAATGACCGCTCCCAGCACAAGAACAAGGCCACGGCGATGAATCAGCTTCGCGCCAAGCTCTACGAACTGGAGATGCAAAAGCGGCGCGAGGCCAGTGAAGCCGCCGAAGAAGACAAATCCGATATCGGCTGGGGTAGTCAGATCCGCTCCTATGTGCTGGATCAGTCACGCATCAAGGATCTGCGCACCGGCGTCGAGGTGGGCAATACCCAGGCTGTGCTCGACGGGGATCTGGATCGCTTTATCGAAGCCAGCCTCAAGGCCGGGCTCTAATGAAAAAGGTTGACCACGTGCAGGATAATGACGAGAACAAGTTGATCGCCCAGCGCCGCGAAAAGCTCCGGGCCTGGCGGGAGACAGATCGGGCGTTCCCCAACAGCTTCCGTCGTGACGCCTATGCCGCCGATCTACAAGTGGAGTTCGGCGAACTGGATGGCGACAGCCTTGAAACCCGCGGTGTTCGGGTCCGGGTGGCCGGGCGCATGATGGCGAAGCGTGTCATGGGCAAGGCCAGTTTCACGCATCTGCAGGACATGACCGGCAGGATCCAGCTGTTTCTCGCCCGGGACGAATTGCCCGAGGGCGCCTACCAGGCCTTCAAGGGCTGGGACGTTGGCGATATCGTCGGTGCCGAGGGTGTGGTCTTCAAGACCCGGAAAGGCGAGCTGTCGGTCCGTTGCGAGCGGGTGGAGCTACTCACCAAGGCCCTGCGCCCCCTGCCGGAGAAATACCACGGTCTCAGCGATCAGGAGGCGCGCTACCGCCAGCGCTACGTCGATCTCATCGTCAATCCGGAAGTGCGGGATGTGTTCGTGCTGCGCAGCCGGATGATTCAGTTGATCCGTGACTACCTGAACGCCCGGCGCTTCCTGGAAGTGGAAACGCCGATGATGCAGCCCATTCCCGGTGGCGCAACGGCGCGGCCGTTCATCACCCACCACAACGTGCTGGACATGCCGTTTTACCTGCGCATCGCGCCGGAACTCTATCTGAAGCGGCTGGTCGTGGGTGGTTTCGAGCAGGTCTACGAGATCAATCGCAACTTCCGCAATGAGGGTGTGTCGACCCGGCATAATCCCGAGTTCACCATGCTCGAGTTCTATCAGGCCTATGCCGATCACAATGATCTGATGGATCTCACCGAGGACTTGTTACGGACCCTGGCGCGGGAGTTGACGGGGGCCGAAGTGATTACCTACCAGGAGGCCCGGCTGGATTTTGCCGCGCCTTTCCAGCGGCTCAGCGTCCATGATGCCATTCTGCGCTACAACCCCGGCCTCAGCGCCGAAGATCTGGCGGAGCCGGATCGCGCACGGGCGGTGGCAGAGGGGCTCGGTCTGAACCTCAGGGAAACCGATGGCCTGGGGCGGATACAGCTTGAGATTTTCGAGGCAACGGTGGAGCACCACCTGCAGAATCCGACCTTCATTACCGACTATCCGGTGGAGGTATCGCCACTGGCCCGCCCCAGTGACGATGACCCGTTTGTCACGGAGCGGTTCGAGCTGTTCATTGCCGGGCGAGAGATCGCCAATGGCTTTTCCGAGTTGAACGACGCCGAAGATCAGGCGGAGCGTTTCCGCCGGCAGGCGGCGGAGAAGGAGGCGGGCGACAGCGAGGCCATGCACTACGACGCTGATTTCATCCGCGCCCTGGAGTATGGCCTGCCGCCCACCGCCGGAGAGGGCATCGGTATCGATCGCCTGATCATGCTGTTTGCCGATCAGGCGTCGATCAGGGACGTGCTGCTGTTCCCGGCCATGCGGCCCGAGTCAGCCGGCTGACGTCAACTTTCGGCGTCGTCGTCTTCAATGGTGTAGGGCAGTGCCTGGAAGGACACGGGCATGCCCTCGACGTTGAGATCCTGGCGATCGACAAATTCCTTGCGCAGGACCGCGAGCAGTTCGACGCCGTCACCACTGCGGGCCGCAGAGACCACTTCACCCGCCGGCTTGTCGTCTGCGGTCAGGACACGGACGCCCGCTGCCGGTGCTTCGGAGCCGGGGCCTTGCAGCCGATAGGTGCGGCGGCTTGGCTTGCCCAGGTAATGCATGCGCGCCACCACTTCCTGGCCGGGATAGCAGCCCTTGCGAAAGCTCACCCCGTGAATGCGTTCCAGGTTGACCTGCTGGGGAACAAAGCTTTCGATGGTCTCGGCCTGAACCGTCGGGATGCCCAACGAGATATTGAGTAGTCGCCAGGCGTCGGGATGGACTGCCGGCCCTGCAGCTTCCAGTGTCTGCCAGAGACCGATGGCGTCTTCGCCATGAGCAAGCACAACTGTTGTCTCTGCATCGTGCCAGCGCAGGAGCAGCATATCGCCCGCCTCGGTAAGGGTGCCGGCTGCCGTTGGCAGGGTGCCAACGGACTCTTCCAGCACCGCTGCCCGATCGGCAAAGACGGCAACGGCCTGATACTGGTCGGACATATCGTCCAGTTCCACCTTGGAGCGAAGTACAAACATCCGCAGTCGCTTCAGCAGGGGTTCGATAACGCCGCGCTCGGTCAGCAGGATGAATGCGTCGGCGACTTTCACGACAGTCATGAGGGCGTAAAGGCGGCCTTTGGGGTTGCAGTAGCCGGCGAATCCGGCATGGCCATCTGTCAGCGAGCCGATGTCCTGGGTGAGCTGAGACTGCAGGAAAGTGGAAGCGTCGGCACCTCGCACGAGGATGATGCCCAACTCTGGCAGCGGGCAATGGCCCTGGGTGGCCACCGCCGTTGTGCCCGAGGGCGCCGTCATCGAAGGGTTGTCGTGAAGCAGGTCTGCCCATCCGGGATGCATCGAGAGCCTCCTTGTTGGATAATGTGGAGCGTTTCTACCTGCACCTATTCTGGGGCTGCCACCCCTGCGATCCAAGGGAGTCCGCACATGGCCGAGCAGAAAAAGCCCGTCATCGACCCGACAGATGAGCAGAACGCGGACGTCACACGGCGACCGCAGGGAAAGCGTCCGGCACCGGATCTGCCGCCGGAATTCGGCGGCCAGGAAGGGCCGGAGCCCACGCGATATGGCGATTGGGAGAAGAATGGTCGCTGCACGGATTTCTGAACCTCCAAAGGGTTTTGTTGCCCAGTTGTAGTAAGCGCTTGTTGCAGCGCGGAAAACCCCGGGAAGCGGCGTCAATCAAGGCGTCACCGGCTTGCAACACCTTGGCGCACGGTTTAGTTTAGGCGCGCCCGATGTCCCCACCGACCACGCGGAGCGAGCACGAATGGAACGCCAGAATCGACCGCTTTCCCCCCACCTCCAGGTTTATCGACCCCAACTCACATCCGTGATGTCCATCAGTCATCGGGCTTGTGGAGTTGCGATGGCTGCCGGGAGTGTGCTGCTCATCTACTGGCTGGCGTCCGCCGCTGCCGGACCCGAGGCATTTGCCCGTGCCCAGGGCCTGCTCGGCAGCTTCCTCGGAAAGCTGGTGTTGTTCGCATTCACCTACGCGCTCTTCTATCACCTCTGCAACGGCATACGGCACCTGTTCTGGGATGCCGGGCACGGATTCGAAATCGGTACCGCCTACCTCACCGGCTATTGGGTGATCGGCGTGGCGGCTGCCCTGACCGTGCTGGTCTGGATTGCGGCGCTGGCAACCGGAGGAGGTGCGTGATGCCCTTGAGAACCCCAATCAAGCGGGCTCGCGGCCTTGGGTCGGCGAAAGATGGTGTCGGTCATTGGTGGTTGCAGCGAGTGACCGCCGTCGCGCTGATTCCCCTGGTCATGTGGCTGTCATTCGGCCTCGCGAGCAATGTCGGGGGCGATTATGCAGCGGTGCGGGAATGGGTTGGTTCGCCATTCACGGCGGGCCTGTTCATTCTCCTTATCGGCACCATGTATTTTCACGCGCAACTCGGGCTGCAGGTGGTAATTGAGGACTACATCCACGGCAAGCTGGCGCAACTCGCCAGCCTGATTGCCGTGAAATTCCTGGCCGCCGTGCTGGCGTTGACCGGCATTCTGGCGGTGCTGCGCATCGCGTTTGGAGGCTAGCGGATGTCTTCTGGCTACGAAATCATCGACCATACCTACGATGTTGTGGTTGTGGGCGCGGGAGGGGCCGGCTTGCGAGCCACCTTCGGCATGGCCCAGCAGGGTCTCAAGACGGCCTGCCTGACCAAGGTCTTTCCGACGCGCAGCCACACCGTCGCTGCCCAGGGTGGCGTGTCGGCGGCACTGGGCAACATGGGCGAGGACGACTGGCGCTGGCACATGTACGACACCATCAAGGGGTCGGACTGGCTGGGTGATCAGGATGCCATCGAATACATGTGCCGGGAGGCGATCCCGGCAATCATCGAGCTTGAGCATTACGGCGTGCCGTTTTCCCGCACCGAAGAGGGCAAGATCTACCAGCGCCCCTTCGGCGGCATGACCACCCACTATGGGGAAGGGCGTGCGCAGCGGACCTGTGCGGCGGCGGACCGCACCGGTCATGCCATATTGCATACCCTCTATCAGCAGGCCCTGAAGCACGAGGCCGAGTTCTTCATCGAGTACTTCGCCCTGGATCTGATCATGGATGCCGACGGATCCTGTCGTGGCGTGATTGCCCTGAACATGATGGACGGCACCATCCACCGCTTCCGGGCCCACGAGACCGTGCTCGCGACTGGCGGTTATGGTCGCACGTACTTTTCCTGCACATCCGCCCACACCTGCACCGGCGACGGCATGGGTATGGCGTTGCGCGCCGGGTTGCCCATGCAGGACATGGAGTTCGTGCAGTTCCATCCCACCGGCGTCTACGGGGCCGGTTGCCTGATTACCGAGGGCGTGCGCGGCGAAGGCGGTTATCTGACCAACTCCGAGGGTGAACGCTTCATGGAGCGCTATGCACCCAATGCCAAGGATCTGGCCTCGCGGGACGTGGTCAGCCGCTCGATGACCATCGAGATTCAGGAGGGCCGCGGGGTGGGGCCGGACAAGGACCACATCCATCTGCACCTGGAGCACCTTGGCCCGGAAGTCATCCACAAACGCCTGCCCGGTATCGCCGAGACGGCACGCATCTTCGCCGGGGTGGATGTGACCAAGTCGCCGATCCCGGTACTTCCCACAGTCCACTACAACATGGGCGGCATCCCCACCAACTACAAGGGTGAGGTGGTCACGCTGAAGGACGGTGATCCCGATCACGTTGTGCCTGGCCTGATGGCGATTGGCGAGGCGGCCTGCGTATCCGTTCATGGCGCCAATCGCCTGGGCTCGAACTCACTGCTCGACCTGGTGGTGTTCGGCCGTGCAGCCGCTCACCGGGCTGCGGAACTGGTGAAGGAGCAGGGTGACAACCATCGACCGCTACCGTCCGATTCCGCGGATATGGCCCTGGGTCGGCTGGATCGCCTTCGGAACGCCCAGGGGTCTACTGCGACCTCGGTGATCCGCAACAACATGCAGCGGCACATGCAGAACTATGCAGCGGTTTTCCGCACTGGCGAGACACTTGAAGAGGGGTGCAAGACGCTGGCTGAGGTCTATGCATCCTTCGAGGATGTGGCAGTGGCCGATCGCTCCCTGGTGTGGAACTCGGACCTCATCGAGACGCTGGAACTCGACAACCTGCTGGGTTGTGCGTTGACCACGATCGAGTCGGCCCGCAACCGGCAGGAGAGCCGTGGCGCCCACGCACGGGAAGACTACCCCGACCGTGATGATGACCAATGGATGAAGCATTCCCTGGCCTGGGTTCGGGAGAAGGGCAAGGTTGATATCGATTACCGACCGGTCCATATGAACACCCTTACCGACGAGGTTGACGTGTTCCCGCCCAAGGCGCGTGTCTACTAGCGTTGACCGCCGGCACAAGCAACGAGGTGCAATGACATGGCAGAGTTCAGACTTCCAGCGAATTCACGGATCAAGGAGGGCAAGACCTGGTCCGCCGAAGGTGGCAAGCAGGTTCGCCGGTTCCGTGTGTATCGCTGGAACCCGGACGACGGCCAGAACCCGCGCATCGACACCTATGAGGTGGATATGGATGCATGCGGGCCGATGGTTCTCGATGCGCTGATCAAGATCAAGAACGAAATCGATCCCACGCTGACCTTCCGCCGGTCCTGCCGTGAGGGCATTTGCGGCTCCTGCGCAATGAATATCGACGGCACCAACACCCTGGCCTGCACCAAGGGTTGCGACGAGGTTGATGGAGACGTCCGTATCTACCCGCTACCGCATATGCCGGTGGTCAAGGATCTGGTACCGGATCTGACCCACTTCTATGCCCAGTACGCCTCGATTCGGCCCTGGATGCGCACCCAGACCCCGGCGCCGCCGGATCGGGAGCGCCTGCAGAGTCCGGAAGATCAGGCCATGATCGATCAGCCCAGCGCCTGCATCCTCTGTGCCTGCTGTTCCACGTCCTGCCCCAGCTACTGGTGGAACGGCGATCGCTATCTTGGCCCGGCCATTCTTTTGCAGGCCTACCGTTGGATTGTGGACAGTCGTGATGAGGCAACCGGCGAACGGCTGGATGATCTCGAAGATCCGTTCAAACTGTATCGGTGCCATACCATCATGAACTGCACCAAGACCTGCCCGAAGGGTCTCAATCCGGCCAAGGCAATTGCCGAGATCAAGAAGCTGATGCTGGAGCGGCGACTCTGACGTCGCCGACTCCACTTGGGGGAGGTCCTGATGACTGATCTGTCCCGGCTCCGCTGGCGTTGCCGGCGGGGCATGCGTGAGCTGGATCTGCTGTTCGATCAATTTCTGCAGCAGGGGTATGGAGCGCTGTCCGGCGTTGAAAAGGATACGTTCGAGCTGCTGCTCGATTGTCAGGATGACAGACTCTATGACTGGTTCTATCAGGGCGAGCGCCCCGACGACCCCGCCATCGCCGCCCTTGTGGAGCGCATCAGAAGCGGCTTTCAGTCTCCGGATTAAGCCGTCTTTTCATGGTGTACTCCTGCGCCTCGCTGGTGCCGCATGCATTGCCTTTGCAGCAGGCGCCGCAGCCACCTCCGGAGCTGCCCTCTGGCTGGTCCCCACTTTCGTCGCGCTGTTGCCGGTGCATTGGTGGCTAACGAGACAGCCGACCGGTGTACTCAGGCGGCGTGCGGATGGTAGCTGGACGCTTCCCGGCAGCGATGAGCGCTGGCGCCTTGTGTCGGCTCGGGCCTCCTCCTGGCTAGTCGTTGCATGGTTTCGACCATGGAATAGCCCATATGGCCCGCCGCGAGCCTTGTTTCTCTTCCGGGACAGCATGGGCGAACGTGCCCACCGCAGGCTCCGACAGCGCTTCCACGGCCCCTGGTCAGAACGGAGCTAGTGTCCTGAAACAGAAGTTCGCTGCATTTCTGTTTGGGGCACTAGTACAGTCGGCAATGCGGACTGGTCGGGCAGTCGCTGGGGGTGATCGATATTGTAGTGAAGGCCGCGACTTTCCTTGCGTGCCTGGGCGCATCGGATGATCAGCTCGGCAACCTGGGCAAGGTTGCGAAGTTCGATGAGATCCTTATTGACCCGGAAATGGCCGTAGTACTCGCGAATCTCGCCCTGTAGGAGGGTGATGCGGCTTGCCGCCCGGCGCAGCCGCTTGTCGCTTCGCACAATGCCCACGTAGTCCCACATGAAGCGGCGTAACTCATCCCAGTTATGCGAGACGACCACCTGTTCGTCGGAGTCGGTCACCCGGCTTTCGTCCCATGGGGGTGGAGCAGTTGCAGGTGTTGTGGTGTCCAGGGTGCGCTTGATGCTGTCGGCGGCGGCGGTGCCATAGACGATGCACTCCAGCAGGCTATTGCTGGCCAGCCGGTTGGCGCCGTGCAGTCCAGTGTAGGAGACCTCACCGATGGCATACAGGCCGGGGAGATCAGTGCAACCGGTCGCGTCCACCATGACTCCGCCGCATGTGTAATGGGCAGCAGGTACCACCGGAAGTGGCTCCTTGGTCATGTCCAGTCCGAACTCCAGGCAACGGGCATGGATGGTCGGGAAGTGCGTTCTTATGAATTCGGCATCCCGGTGGCTGATGTCCAGATGAACGCAATCCAGGCCGAGCCGCTTCATCTCGTGATCGATGGCGCGTGCAACGATGTCCCTCGGTGCGAGTTCCCCTCGTGGGTGAAAGCGCTCCATGAACCGGCTGCCGTCCGGTAATAGCAGATGCCCGCCCTCGCCACGCACCGCCTCACTGATGAGAAAGGACTTGGCCAGAGGGTGATAGAGACACGTTGGGTGGAACTGATTGAACTCCATGTTCGCGACCCGGCAGCCAGCCCGCCAGGCCATTGCGATGCCGTCGCCGGTGGCACCATCCGGATTGCTGGTATAGAGGTAGACCTTGCTTGCCCCGCCACTCGCGAGGACCGTGCAGCGGGTGCCAACGGCAATAACCTGGTCTTGCGCCGTGTCCAGCAGATAGGCGCCATGGCAGCGGTCGCCCTCGCCACCGACATGCCGGGCCGTGATCAGGTCAACAGCGCAGTGGTTTTCGAGGATGGTGATATTGGGGCGTGCCCGCACTGCGCCCTCGAGGGTCGTTTCCACGGCGCGCCCTGTCGCATCGGCGGCATGCACGATGCGGCGATGACGATGCCCGCCTTCCTGATGCAGGTGAAGTGTCTCGCGTCCGTCCGGCCCCTGTTCCGTGGAGAAGGGCACATGGATACTCTGAAGCCAGTGAATCGCCTCCGCGGCACCAGCCGCAACCAGTTGCGCGGCTGCCGGATCACTCAATCCCGCTCCTGCCTCCAGGGTATCCTCCACGTGCGAGGCGATGGAGTCGGACTCATCCAGTACTGCCGAAATGCCGCCCTGGGCATAAAGGCTTGAACCCTCGCGGAGCGGACCCTTGGAGGTCACGGCGATACGCAGACTTTCAGGTAGACGCAGGGCCAGTGTCAGGCCGGCTGCGCCACTACCGATGATCAAGACGTCGAAGTGCACGGTTGTGGGGTTTCCTGAGGATGCTGAGACGACTGGAGAAGCGGGACGTTCGCTTGCAGCACGCCTGACCGATCGGCTACTCTCGTCTCCCGTCGTCAGTCGTTGGCGCCAGCCGACGGCCCGGTCTTGCCGGGGCGGAAAGTCGAGTCCACGTTGCTCCAGGATTCGGTCGCTTCCGACCTGATTTTTAATCTAATCACAATCCGGATTCGCGTGCGAACTATCAATGAGCACCAGTGTCTACTGCGCAGACGGCCTAGGCTGCCGGTTGTTGGCGGGGTGGTTTGAATGACCACTTCGGTCAGTGACCAGGAGTTGGTCGAGCGTGTGCAGGCCGGAGACAAGCAGGCATTCAACCTGCTCGTCCGGAAGTATCAGCACAAGCTCGTGAAGATGATATCCCGGTATGTCAGCGACCCGAGTGAAGCCCAGGATGTTGCGCAGGAGACTTTCATCAAGGCTTACCGGGCGCTACCAAATTTCCGGGGTGACAGCAGTTTCTACACGTGGATATACCGCATTGGTGCGAACACGGCCAAGAACTACCTCGTCGCCCAGGGGAGGCGGCCGCCGGGCTCTGACATCGACGCGCAGGATGCGGAACAATATGTTGTGGATTCCTCTCTGAGAGAGACAGACACTCCCGAGGGGCTTGCGCAGCGAGACGAAATAGAAAAAACGGTGTTTGATGCCATCGAATCGTTGCCCGATGACTTGAGGACGGCGATCACATTACGCGAGTTGGATGGTCTGAGTTACGAGGAAATAGCCCAGGCGATGGATTGTCCGGTGGGGACCGTCAGGTCACGGATTTTCCGCGCACGGGAAGCCATAGATAAAAGACTCAGACCTCTGCTGGAGAGCAAGTAAGGACAGGTGGACCGCGATGAACCGACCGTATGACGAACAGATTTCAGCACTTGCCGACGGTGAGCTGGGGGAAAGTGAGTTGCCATTGCTGCTGCGCCAGGCTGGCAAAGATGGATCCCTGCAGCAGCGAATGGGCCGCTATGCACTGATTCGGGATGCGCTGTCCCGGAACCTGCCTGCAGTCGTGGATGAGTCCCTTGCCGATCGCGTGGCCAGTGCGCTTGAGACAGAGCCGGCCCACAGGGGCAACAGTCAGGTGCTGCGCCGGTCAGGAAACCGCTGGTTGCGGCCTGTGGCCGGGCTCGCTGTTGCCGCCAGCGTGGCAATGCTCGGCGTGATGATCTGGCCGACTGCACAGTCACCGGGTCTTAACGGTGGTGCCGGTATCGCCAGCGCGCCCCAGGCCAGCCCCGCTGGGGTGGAGTTTCAGCAGGTGAGTGCGGACAGCATTCGCTGGGATCGACTGGACCCCGAAGTACAGGCGCGGCTGAACGGCTACGCGTTGTCACACGGGGAAGAGGCTGCGGGCCGGCAATTGAGCATTATCCCGCAGCACGTAAGGATCACCGGCCACAGCGTCGAGCGTCGATAGCGCGTGCCCATGCTGAGACGCCTATCCGCCGCCGTCGCTATCGGGCTTGCCACGCTGGGCGTTTCTGGTCTCGTCGCCGCTGATGGCGACGCGAGGGAACAGATCGAGAGGATGTCCGCCGCCGCCGCCAGCACCAGCTTTCATGGTGTGTTGATCTACGGCTATGGTGGTCACACCGAGCCCCTGGAGATCGTTCGGCTTCTCGAGTCCGGGCCACGGGAACGCCTCTACACATTGCGCGGCGCACAGCGGGAAGTATTCCGCCAGGAAGATCACGTGCGCTGGGTGCTGCCGGATCAGGGCGTCGTACTGATAGAACAGGGCAGGGAATCACGGCGGCGATTCACCGATATCACGGCGTCGCAACTCGATGCCCTTGCCAGCTACTACGAGCTTGCCGTGATTGGTGAGGATCGCGTGGCCGACCGTCCGGCAATCGTCCTCGAACTCAAGCCTCGGGATGAGTACCGCTATGGCTATCGCCTCTGGCTGGATGATGAAACTGGCATGCTGCTGGCGTCCGAGTGTCGAACCGCCGACGGTGAGGTGATCGAGCACTTCATGTTCGTGGAACTGAACATGAATCCTCCTCCAGAAGCCATTTTGCCGCGTTTGTCCGACGACGGGCTCGAAGTTGTCGAGGCACCGTCGCCGTCCATCCATGATGAGGCCGGGCAGTGGGAGGCCTCGGAGGTTCCGGCTGGCTTCCAGCTCCTCAGCCACGGCAAGCGCTCACGCCGGGGTGGTGGCGAGCCGGTGGAGCACTTGTTGTATGGCGACGGCTTCGGTGCGGTGTCAATCTATATCGCCGAGGGCGAGGATATGGATTTTCACGGTCATTCCGGCAAGGGCGCAACGCGGATGGCCGGAGCCAACCGTGACGGCTATCACATCACCGTGGTGGGCGAGGTGCCGTCGGCAACCATCGAGATGGTGCTGTCGGGCGTCAGGCGACTGCAGTAGATCCATGCGTAGCCGACCGCTGCGAGTCGGCCCCTGTAACGACTGGAGAGAGGTCTAAATGCCCCAGATATCCGTTCGAATTCTGATGTTTGGGCTTGCCGCGGCGGCCATGCTGCTAGCAGGAACGGCTCAGGCGCAACTCCCTGCATTTACCGGACTGGTCGAGGACAACACCCCGGCGGTGGTCAATATCAGCTCGACCCAGTCTCGTGAGCGAAGCTCGGGCCGCGGCGAGCGCGGCGGTCCGGAGCTACCCGAAGGCCATCCGTTCCGTGACTTCTTCGAGCGCTTTGGTCCGGAGGACGCGCCGGGGCAGCCCTTCGACGGCCAATCACGTGGTTCCGGATTCATCATTTCTGATGACGGCTATATCCTGACCAACTATCACGTGGTGGAGAGTTCCAGCGAGGTCATCGTCCGGCTGAATGACCGTCGTGAGTTCGTGGCCGAGGTGGTGGGCTACGATGAACGCAGCGATCTGGCGCTCCTCAAGATCGATGCCGACGATTTGCCGACAGTGGTCATCGGCAGTTCCTCGGAACTGGCAGTGGGTGAGTGGGTGCTTGCCATCGGTGCGCCATTTGGCTTCGAACACTCGGCGACAGCCGGCATCGTCAGCGCGAAGCAGCGTAGCCTGCCCCAGGACAACTACGTTCCCTTCATCCAGACGGACGTGGCCATCAATCCGGGTAATTCCGGTGGTCCACTGTTCAATCTGGAGGGTGAGGTCGTGGGGATCAATTCCCACATCTACAGTCGGACCGGCGGTTTCATGGGCCTGTCGTTCGCAATCCCCATCGAACTCGCCATGGACGTGGTGGATCAGTTGCGCAGCACCGGACGCGTGGCCCGTGGCTGGCTTGGCGTGCTCATCCAGGACGTTAATCGTGATCTGGCAGAGTCCTTCGGCATGGATCGCCCCTATGGCGCGCTTGTTGCCGATGTTGTCCGTGGCAGCCCCGCCGAGGATGCGGGCTTCGAAGTCGGCGACGTGATCGTGCGCTTCAATGGCCGCGAGGTGACAACGTCTTCTACACTTCCGCCAATGGTTGGCCGCCAACGGGTGGACACGGAGGTCGACGTCGACATCATTCGTCAGGGTGAACCACAGACTATCAGCCTGACTCTGGGCGAATTGCCGGAGGACATGCAGCAGCGTCGTGGGCCGCGTCCCGAGCCCGAACCGGAGCCAGAACCAGAACCGCAGGATCAGCGAATCGAGGAACTGGGGCTTGAGTTGCGGACGCTGGATGCGGAGCAGCGAGAGGCCCTGAACCTGGATCGGGGTGGCGTCATCGTCGAGGGGCTTTCCGAAGGGCCAGCCGTCGAAGCGGGCCTGCGTCCTGACGATGTCATTACCATGCTGAACCAGGAGCGTGTCGAGAGCGTGGAGGACTTCCGCGCCATCCTCGCGGACGTGTCACCGGGTAGCTCCGTACCGGTGTTGGTCTATCGGGGAGGCAGCCCGAGGTTCTTCGCATTCCGTCTGCCAAGCGACGGCTGATCCCGGGACGGTACGGTCGGCAGAGCAATGCACGGCGTGAGGTGGTATCCTCGCGCCGTGTTTTCGTTGTGGCTGTTGGCTGCGGCCTGGCCGGGTACAAGCGGGTGGCCAGCGTGGTCTCACCTGTTCGCACATTTTCCCACTGAGTGGGCGTAAACCTCTGGATCAACTGCGAATTCATGAAGCGTATCCGCAATTTTTCGATCATCGCTCATATCGATCATGGCAAATCCACGCTGGCTGACCGGCTCATCGAGCAATGCGGCGCCCTGACTGATCGGGAAATGGCCGAACAGGTGCTGGACTCCATGGACCTGGAGCGGGAACGGGGTATTACCATCAAGGCGCAGAGCGTAGCGTTGCGCTACAAGGCGCGGGATGGGGAAACCTATCAGCTCAATATCATCGATACCCCGGGGCATGTGGATTTCTCCTACGAAGTGTCTCGCTCACTCGCGGCCTGCGAGGGCGCGCTACTGGTGGTGGATGCCTCGCAGGGTGTTGAAGCCCAGAGCGTTGCCAACTGCTACACGGCGGTAGAGCAGGGCCTGGAAATCCTGCCCGTGCTCAACAAGATCGACCTTCCGTCCGCCGATCCGGAGCGTGTCAGTCAGCAGATCGAGGAGATCATCGGCCTCGATACCGAGGACATGCTGATGATCAGCGCCAAGACGGGGCAGGGTGTCGACGAACTGCTGGAAGCGCTGGTGAAGCGGGTGCCGCCACCGGTCGGTGATCCCGACGCGCCGCTGAAGGCGCTGATCATGGACTCCTGGTTCGATAACTATCTGGGCGTGGTCTGCCTGGTGCGTATCTACGATGGTCGTCTCGCCAAGGGAGACCGGATTCAGGTCTGGTCGACCCGGCGGGAATTCCAGGTGGATCAGGTGGGCATTTTCTCGCCGAAGAAAACGCCGCTGGAAGCGCTGGAAACCGGTGACGTGGGTTTCGTGGTTGCCGGTATCAAGGACATTGACGGTGCGCCGGTGGGCGATACCCTGACCCATGTGCGGCGACCCTGCGAAGCGCGGGTACCGGGCTTCAAGGTGGTGCAGCCGCGGGTGTTCGCAGGCATGTTCCCCATTAGTTCAGACGACTATGAGTCATTCCGCGATGCACTCGGCAAACTGCGCCTGAATGATGCCTCCCTGCAGTACGAGCCGGAGAATTCCCAGGCACTGGGGTTCGGCTTCCGTTGCGGCTTCCTTGGCATGCTGCACATGGAGATCGTCCAGGAGCGTCTCGAGCGGGAATACAATCTGGACCTGATCACCACCGCGCCCACGGTTGTGTACGAGGTGCTGACGACGCGAAACGAAGTGCTCAACATCAGTAACCCGACTTCCCTGCCGCCGTTGAACGAAGTCGAGGAAATCCGCGAGCCGATCATCCAGGCGAATATCCTGGTGCCCCAGGAGTATGTGGGCAACGTGATCGCCCTGTGCGAGGAAAAGCGCGGCGAGCAGAAGGATATGCAGTTTGTCGGCCAGCAGATTTCCCTGGTTTACGAACTTCCCCTCAGTGAGGTTGTGCTCGACTTTTTCGATCGCCTGAAATCCGCCAGCCGCGGATTCGCGTCGTTTGACTACGAGTTCAGGCGCTTTCAGGCTGGCAATCTGGTGCGCCTCGATGTGCTCATCAACGGCGAGAAAGTCGATGCGCTGGCGATCATCATCCACCGGGAGGATGCCCATCGCCGGGGCCGGGATCTGACGGATCGGCTCAAGGAGATCATTCCGCGGCAGATGTTCGAGGTCGCCATTCAGGCTGCCATCGGCAACCAGATCGTGGCGCGCTCCACGGTGAAGGCGCTGCGCAAGAACGTCACGGCAAAATGCTATGGCGGCGACATCTCCCGGAAACGCAAGCTGCTGGAAAAGCAGAAGGCGGGCAAGAAGCGCATGAAGCAGGTCGGCCGCGTGGAGATCCCCCAGGAGGCATTCCTGTCAGTGCTCCAGGTGGACAACAAAAACGGCTAGAGCCCACTCGGGTGCCGCCCCGGTGTAAAGGTACGACAGATGAGTCTCACATTCGAAGCTTTGCTGGTGCTGGTGACCCTGCTGACCGGCCTTACCGTCGGTATCCAGACAGTTCGCCTGCGGCGGCGCCGGCGGGCGGGGCTGGAGTTGCCCGAGCGGGAGAACTGGTGGGTGGACCTGTGCCGCTCCATCTTTCCCGTGCTGCTGGTGGTGCTCATCATCCGCTCTTTCGTGGTGGAGCCGTTTCGTATTCCCTCCGGGTCGATGCTGCCGACGCTGTTGCCAGGAGATTTCATTCTCGTGAGCAAGTCGTCATACGGTGTGCGCCTGCCCATTACCAACCAGCGCCTGCTGGGTAACGGCGCGCCCAGCCGTGGAGATCTTGCGGTATTCAAGTACCCGATCAATCCGCAGGAGAACTACATCAAGCGTATCGTCGGCCTGCCTGGCGACCGGATCTCCAATCGGGAAGGTCAGTTGTACGTGAACGGTGAGGCCGTGGAGCGTGGTGACGTGAGGCGGGAAATGGTGCCGTTCATGGGAAATGTGAACCTGATGCGGGAATCCCTTGGCGACCGGAGCTACGATATAGCCTTGGCGATGGGCGAAGGCTGCAATCGTTATTCGGTGAGAAGCGAATACGAGGTGCCTCCGGGCCACTATTTCGCCATTGGTGACAACCGCGGCAACAGCGCGGACAGCCGCTGCTGGGGGCCGGTCTCTGAGGACTTGCTGGTGGGTCGTGCCTTCTTCATCTGGATGAGCTGGGACGGACGCGACAACAGCGTGAATTGGGAGCGCATCGGTGAACGGCTCGAGTAAAAGGATGATTCCGGTAGCGATGGCCCGCCGACAAAGGGGGATTTCCCTGATCGGCATGCTGGTTGTCGTGGTCTTGCTGATATTCGCCCTGGTAATCGGCATGCGTCTGACGCCAGTCTATCTGGAGTCCATGGAAATCAGCTCCATCGTCGGCCAGATCGAGAACAACCCGGATCTGCGTGGTGCCTCGCGAAACGAAATCCGGGCGACCATGCAGCGCCATTTCCAGGTCAACGGCATTCGTAACATTGGCCGGGACGAAATCACCTTCTCGGATACCGCGGGGGGTACCTTGATGGTGGTGGAGTATGAGGCCCGTGTGCCCATGATCTTCAACCTGGACGCAGTGGCCAAGTTCCGGAAAGAGGCGGTTATTCGCCAGTGAGCGACCGGCAGCGAGATGAATTGCTGGCTCGTCTGCAGTATCGGTTCTCGCGTGAAGCGCTGCTGGACGAGGCATTGACCCATCGCAGCGTCAGCGAGCATAACAATGAGCGTCTTGAGTTCCTTGGCGACGCCATCCTGAATTTCGTGATCGCCGCAGCACTTTTCCAGCAACGGGGCACGGATAGCGAAGGGTCGTTGAGTCGCCTTCGTGCCAGCCTGGTGAACCGTGAAACCCTGGCGGCAATCGCCAGGGATCTGCAACTTGGTGAGCATCTGCAGCTTGGCGGTGGCGAACTGAAGAGCGGTGGTCGTCGCCGTGATTCCATTCTGTCGGATGCATTGGAAAGCTTGCTGGGTGCCGTCTATCTTGATAGCGGTTTTTCTGCCTGTGAAGCGTTGATTCTGCGCTTGTTCGAGGCGCGACTCGCCTCCCTTCCGTCAGCCAGTGAACTCAAGGACCCCAAGACCAGGCTGCAGGAGTATCTGCAGTCCAGACGTCGTCCGCTGCCCAGCTACACTGTCCTGGATGTCAGTGGCAAGGCCCATGATCAGCGTTTTCGCGTGGTATGCCGCATCGATGGACTGAGCTTCGAGGCAATGGGTGAGGCGGCGAGTCGGCGGCGCGCCGAGCAGGAGGCCGCGCGTAGAATGCTGGACAAACTCTCTGAAGAACAGGCACTGCAATGACATCGCGAGAAGGCGACCAGGCCGTGGGGAATGACGTAGAGCCCGTCAGGCACTGTGGATTTGTCGGAATCGTCGGGCGACCCAATGTGGGCAAGTCGACCCTGCTGAATCGATTGTTGGGCATGAAACTGAGCATCGTGTCCCGCAAGCCCCAGACGACCCGGCATCGTGTGTTGGGTGTCAGCACGTCCGGCACGACGCAGATCGTTTATGTCGATACGCCGGGTATGCATGGCCGTGAGCCACGGGCCCTGAACCGGGTGTTGAATCGATCTGCCGACGCGGTGCTGCGGGATATGGATGTGCTGCTGTTCGTGGTGGATGGGCAACGCTGGGAAGCTGATGACGATCTGGTTCTCGAGAAGCTAAAGACACTGAGCTGCCCCGTCATCGCCGTGGTGAACAAGGTTGATCGTATTCCCGACAAGGCTGCACTGCTGCCTGTGCTGGAGAAACTGTCAAAACGCCTCGATTTTGCGGCGATTGTTCCGGTGTCTGCAGCCAAGGGATCGAATGTGGAAGCATTGGAGCGTGAGATCCTGCAACGGCTGCCTGAGAGCGACGTCTTCTTCTACCCGGAGGAACAGGTTACCGATCGCTCGGAGCGGTTCCTGGTGGCGGAATTGATCCGGGAACAACTGATGGAGGCCCTGGGTCAGGAGGTTCCGTATTCGGCAACGGTGTCGGTGGAAGCAGACGCGCGTGAAGAGGGACGGCGACGCATCCACGCAGTGATCTGGGTGGAGCGCCCCGGACAGAAGGCCATCGTGATCGGGCAGGGTGGCCGGCAGCTGAAGCAGATCGGCCAGCGGGCGAGGGCGGGCATCGAGACGCTGCTGGGCGAGCACGTTTATCTGGATCTTTGGGTCAAGGTGCGCAGCGGGTGGGCGGATGACGAACGCGCCCTGCGGACGCTTGGTTACGATGAGACCTGACTGGTATGACAAATCAGGCGCCCCTTGAACCGGCCTACGTTCTGCACCGGCGCGCTTACCGAGAGACCAGTTTGCTGATTGAACTCCTGTCCCCCAGTCGTGGGCGGGTAGGCGTTGTAGCCCGTGGGGCGCGGGGCCCCAAGTCCCGCTGGCGCGGCACGCTGGAGCCCTTTCAGAGTCTATTCGTCAGCCTCGGCGGCCGCGGTGAACTGGCGACGCTGCGCCGTGCGGAGCCAGCAGGTCGTCGCCTGACGCTACCGGCCGAACGCCTGGCGTCGGCGTTTTATGTCAACGAACTGATCATGCGCTTACTCAGGCGGAATGATCCGGCCGCCGAGGTATTCGCTGCCTACGCAGAGGTGGTGGGCGGGCTGGTCGATAGTACGCGTGACGAGGCACAACTGTTGCGCTGCTTCGAGTTGCAGCTCTTGCGGCTATTGGGCTATGGGCTCAGTCTTGAGCAGACCGCGCTCGGGCAACCTGTGGACCCCGCGGCATGGTACCGTTATCGGCCGGAAGTCGGGCTCGAAGCTGCCACCGGGAACGCTGCTGATGTCTGCCGCGGTGACGCGGTTCTGGCACTGATCGCCGGCGATCCGGTTGATCCGGGCCTGTATCGACAGGCTAGGCGCATCACCGCCGCGGCGCTGGCTCCGCTCCTTGGGCATCGGCCATTGGAAAGCCGGCGGTTGCAACGTAGCCGACCGTCCACTGCGGCTGGCAACGATACACCCTGATTTCGTTTTCACCGTTGCGTTTACCGGAGAGTTGCGCATGTCTCTTTCCCCCCAGATTCTCCTTGGCATCAACATCGATCACGTCGCAACCCTGCGTCAGGCCCGGGGCACGCGGTTCCCGGACCCTGTCGAAGCGGCGCTGGTTGCGGAGCGCGCTGGCGCCGATGGCATCACCGTCCACCTGCGAGAAGACCGGCGGCATATTCAGGAGCGCGATGTGGAGCTTCTGCTGGCTACCGTCACCACCCGGGTCAATCTGGAAATGGCGGTGACGGATGAGATGCTTGCACTGGCCGAACAGTGGCGCCCGGCCCATTGTTGCCTGGTGCCGGAGCGACGGGAAGAGCTGACCACGGAAGGGGGGTTGGACGTCGCCTCCCAGGCTCAGCGGATGCTCGAAGCCTGTTCTCGCCTGACGCGTGCCGGCATCGTCGTCTCGCTCTTCATCGACCCCGACGCAGAGCAGATTCACGCAGCCAGGGAATGTGGTGCCGCCTACGTGGAGTTGCACACCGGAGCCTATGCAGAGGCGAAAAACGGAGGCGAGCGGGCGCGTGAACTGTTTCGACTTCGGGAAGCTGCGGCCCTGGCCGCCTCGCTGGACCTTGGTGTCAACGCCGGTCATGGGCTTGACTACCACAATGTACAGCCGATTGCCGCCTTGCCGGAAATGGAAGAACTCAACATCGGTTTTGCGATCATGGCCCGTGCCATGTTCAGTGGCCTCGAGACCGCAGTTCGTGACATGCGCCACCTGATGGTGGAGGCCCGTCGTTGAGCATTGTCGGCGTGGGCACCGATCTCGTCGCAATCCACCGTATTGCCGCCGCCATGGAGCGGCACGGTGAGCGTTTCGCCCGCCGTGTGCTTGCCGACGCCGAGGTCGAGCAATGGCTGCATCGTGGCAAGACCGCGGCCTTTCTTGCCAAGCGCTTTGCGGCCAAGGAGGCACTGTCCAAAGCGCTTGGCTGCGGCATCGGTGCGCAGGTCGGCTTTCACGATATCCACATTTCCAGTGACGGATCCGGCGCGCCGGCGCTGATACTGTCGGGAGCAGGCCTGGAACATGCCCGGAGCAAGGGCGTGGTCGCCTGCCACCTGAGCCTCAGTGATGAGCGAGACTATGCTCTTGCCTATGTCGTTCTCGAGGGTCGTGTTGCGAATACGTCAGTGCCTGATCAGGACACCTGACGCGCGATGAGTGCGTTGATCTCGCGAATGACCTTGTCGACGCCGCCGGGCACCTGCACCTTGCTACCATCTGCCAGGGAATTCTCCAGGTTACGACAGGCCTCGCGCAACAGGGGGACCTTGCAGACGCTGGCCGCTCCATGGAGCTTGTGCACCGCGTCCCGGAGCGTATCGAGAGCACCCTGTCGATAGGCCTGCTGAATGGCCTGTTTATGGGTGGGGAGTTCGCGAATCAGCATCTCCCGCAACTCCTCCTTGAGGCCGCTTCCGCTGGCGGCTTTCGGACGGAGTTGCCGTGTTGGGACCGGTGCAGACCGCCCCTCCAGCGTTGCCGTACGGACCTGACGCATGATCTGTTGTTCGGTAATCGGTTTGATCAGGCATTCGTCGGCACCGGCTCCGAGTAGCCGTTCCCGCTCACCCGGCAGGGCATTTGCGGTGAGGGCGACGATACGACTGCGTCGCCGCCCGCCATCCTGAAGCGTGCGAATGCGGTCTGTTGCAGTTTCCCCGCTCATCGTCGGCATGTGAATGTCCATGAAGATAATGTCGTGGAAGACATTCTGGGCAATCTCCACGGCCTCCTGACCATTCACAGCCTCGCCGACGGCAATGCCGTGACGGGACAGGATGGTCACGACCAGTCGCCGGTTGATTTCATTGTCGTCCACCACCAGTGCCCGCACTGATTCGCTGGCATCGTCCTCCGCCATGACCTGCGGATCAGCCTGCAGGCGATCCGCAGGAAAATCTGCCGTCGGAACGGAGTCAGGTGCCAAAAGACGGCAAATCTCCCGGTATAGCGTCTGCCGGCGGGCCGCCTTCGGAAGGCAGATGCTGGCGCCCTCCTGAAACAGTTGCCGCAGCTCGTTACGGTCCACGGTGCTGGCAAGCAGCACCAGGGGTGGATGTTCCGGTGGCAGCCGGCTGATCACCGCGGCAAAGCGATGGGCGTCGAGTTCTTCCCGGGTAAGCCCCACCACGCACGCATCCCAGTGCCTGTCTTCCCGCAGCAGGCCAGCCAGATGCTCCCGGTCCTCGGCCTCGGTGACTTGCATGCCCCAGGCGGAGAAGACATGCCGGGCTGCCAATCGACTGAGCAGGAAGTCGTCGCAGAGCAGCACCGACTTGCCGGCAAGAGGCGAATTGCGGGAGCCCACGGGCGGACCGGCATGAGCACCCGGTTGCTTGCTGCAGTGCAGATTGAACCAGAACGTTGATCCCTTGCCGGGTTCGCTTTCCAGTCCGATGTCGCCGCCCATCTGCTCGAGTAGCTTCTTGCAGATGATCAGCCCGAGTCCGACGCCGCCGAAACGGCGGGTGATCGCGGTGTCGGCCTGCCCGAAGGCAGTGAAAAGCTTCTCCCGGTCGCGACTGCTCAATCCCACCCCGGTATCGGTGACGGTGACCCGCAGCTGGGCTTCGTCATCCTGTTCGTCTTCGAGCATGACCCGCACCACTACCCGCCCCTGGGGAGTGAACTTGACGGCGTTATGCACGAGATTGGTGAGCACCTGACGGATGCGGATAGGGTCGCCCTGTAACTTCAACGGCACATCGCTGTAGATCAGATGGACCAGCTCCAGCCCCTTGCCGTATGCAGCTGGCGCCATCAGGGACATGACTTCCTCGATACAGTCCCGCAGATCAAATGGGACGTTGTCGATCACGAGCTTGCCGGCTTCCATTTTCGAGAAGTCGAGTATGTCGTTCACCAGCGCAAGCAGGTTGGCGCAGGATTCCTTGATGGTGTTGACGTAGTCGCGCTGCTCTTCGTCGAGTTGAGAGTGCCCCAGCAGATCCGAAAAACCGAGGATGCCATTGATGGGTGTGCGGATTTCATGGCTCATGTTGGCCAGGAATTCGGACTTCACCTTGCTCCCCACCAGCGCCCGCTTGCGGGCGATGTCCAGTTCGACGTTCTGGATTTCCACCGCTTCAAGCGTTTCCCGCAACTCCCGGGTTGCCTGGTCGATCTGGTCGCTGAGTTCGCTTTGCGAGCGCTCCATGGCGATCGCCGTGCGATTGATGGAACGGCTCAGCGCGCCGATCTCGTCGCGCTCAAGCAAGTGTACGCGGGCCCTGAGATCGCCGGCCCCCAGTCGCCACACCACGTCGGTCATGCGCCGCAGTGGTCCGGTGACGGAATGTCTTGCCCAGAGCCCCAGGACACTTGCGACCAATAAGCCCAGCAGCATGATCAGCACCACGTTGCGCTGCGCGTGCAGTTCCGTTGTGACGACGCGACGCGGATCGGTGGTGACATCGACCCAGCCCAGCGGCGCGACGCCACTGCTGGTCTCATCGCCATCAGCGTCGCCGGCGAGGACGGGTTGCCGGAACCGATCGCCGTGCCGTGGTGCGATCAGCCAATCGATAACGGGTGCAGGAATGCCGCGGGTTGTGATGTCGTCCGGAGTGGACGGGTTGTCGACCCGGGCGATGACGTCATCATCGCCTGCCGACAGGGTGACGCTGCGGATTGCGGGATCAACCAGCGCCAGCTGCGCCGCCGCCCGCAGCAGTTCGTTGTCGCCACGCTGGAAGCTGTCCGCCGTCGATGACGCCAGATGCAGTGACAGCTGCTCCGCCCGCAGGGCGAGCGCATCCTGCGCGGTCTGGACGCGTGTCCAGGTGACCGCAAGGAGCAGTGAGGCGGCGACCATCGTCGGCAGGATGACTGCCAGAACGAAGATCCGTGTGCCGAGCCCCCAGTGCATGGGCGTGCTCCCGTGGTGATCATTGGTGGTCGCAACCCCGGATGCTACAACGAATCGGGTCGCGGGGGCCAAGATCGCAGGGGCATGTCGGAACAGCGTCGGCCACGTTACAATTCGCCGCAGATTGCCAGTGGATGTTCCGGTATTGGCGGCACAGACCGGGGAGATGCATGAGCGCAAATACACGGCCTGAATATGGCACACAGTCCTATCCGACGGTTGAAGACTTCGTCGGCAACACGCCTCTGGTGCGTCTGCAGCGATTGGGCGGTGAGACGAGCAATACCATTCTGTTGAAGCTTGAGGGCAACAACCCTGCCGGATCGGTCAAGGATCGTCCGGCGATGCGGATGATCCGTGGAGCCGAGGAGCGCGGTGAAATCAAGCCCGGCGATACTCTCATCGAGGCCACCAGTGGCAACACCGGTATTGCCCTGGCGATGGCAGCGGCGATTCGTGGTTACCGGATGACGCTGATCATGCCGGACAACATGACTCCCGAGCGGCGCGCTTCCATGCGTGCCTACGGCGCGCAATTGATCCTGGTGCCCCAGGCCGGCGGCATGGAAGAAGCCCGGGATCTGGCCATGCGCATGCAGGCGGAGGGCAAGGGCAGGGTGCTGGATCAGTTCTCCAATCCGGACAACTGGCGGGCCCACTACGAGGGCACCGGGCCGGAGATCTGGCGCGATACCCATGGCACCGTCACCCATTTCGTGTCCTCCATGGGCACAACCGGCACGGCCATGGGGACGTCACGCTTTCTCAAGGAGCAGAATCCCGCCATCCGCATCGTCGGTGTCCAGCCCCGGGAGGGTGCGCAGATACCGGGCATCCGCCGCTGGCCTCGGGCGTACCTGCCGAAAATCTTCGAACCGAACCGGGTGGATCGGATCATCGACGTCTCCCAGGACGAGGCTGAGGAGATGACCCGTCGTCTGGCGGCGGAAGAGGGCATCATGGCGGGCATTTCCTCTGGCGGCACCCTGGCGGCCGCGCTGCGATTGTCGGCGGAGGTGAACAACGCCACCATTGTGACCATCGTCTGCGATCGCGGTGATCGCTACCTCTCCAGCGGCGTTTTTCCCGACTGAGCGCATACCTGCTGCATGAATGTATTCGTATTCGATATTGAAACCGTCCCCGATGTTGCCGGGGGTCGCCGATTGCTCGGTCTCGACGGCCTCTCTGACGACGAGGTCATGGCGGCGATGCAGGCCCGTCGCCGCGCCGATGCGGGGACGGATTTCATGCGCCTGCACCTGCATCGCATCGTGGTGGTATCAATCGTGCTGCGTGCCGGTGATCGGCTCAAGGTCTGGTCGCTGGGGGATGGTGGTGACGATGAAGCGGACATCCTGCAGCGATTCTTCGATGGCATCGATCGCTTCAGCCCCACACTGGTGTCCTGGAATGGCAGCGGGTTCGATCTGCCGGTGATGCACTACCGCGCCATGCTTCACGGCATTACGGCCCCCCGCTACTGGGAGACCGGCGCGACCGAGCAGTCCTTCCGCTGGAACAACTATCTCAACCGCTTTCACGAGCGGCACACCGACCTGATGGACATGCTGGCGGGCTATCAGCCCCGGGCCAACTGCCCGCTGGACGAACTGGCCACGCTGTGCGGCTTTCCCGGCAAGATGGGCATGAGCGGGGCTGCTGTCGCCGATGCCATGCGCGAGGGCCGTTTCGATGAGATCCGTGATTATTGCGAGACGGACGTGCTCAACACCTACCTGCTGTATCTGCGCTTCCAGCTGATGCGCGGCCATCTGGATCATGCACGCTACGCCGAGGAATGCGCGCTGTTGCGTGACATGCTGAAGGACTCGGAAAAAGCGCATTTCCAGGCATTTGATGGAGCGTGGCAGGCGAGCCCGCTGGAGAGCGCGACCACGCGCGCGTCGTCACCGCCATCGGAGGATCTCTGACCATGGGGCGACGGCGACAACGCCTGCCGCGTGATCCGGTGCAGGGGCAGGTTACCGGGCTCTCCCATGAGGGGCGCGGTATCGTTCATGTGGATGGAAAGACGGTGTTCGTGCACGGTGGCCTGCCCGGTGAGCAGGTCTGGTTTCGCTACACCCGCCGCCATCGCCGTTTTGACGAGGCTGTGGTCACGGCGGTGGATGTGGCCGCCGAAGGGCGGGTCCCGCCACCCTGCGAGGCGTACGCCGTTTGCGGTGGCTGCAGTCTGCAGCACATGGCCGGTGAGCGACAGGTTGCACTCAAGCAATCCGTATTGCTGGAACTGTTCGAGCGCTTCGGTGAGGTGACCCCGGAAGAGGTCTTGCCACCACTGAGCGATGCGCAGCTTGGCTACCGTCGCAAGGCGCGCCTGGCGGTGCGCTGGGTGGCGGGAAAGGGGCGGGTGCTGGTGGGCTTTCGTGAGCGCGGCAAACCTTATGTGGCGGATATGCTCCGCTGCGAGGTGCTCGACCAGCGGGTGGGGCTGCGGCTGGGCGAGTTGTCCGACCTGATCGGCAGCCTGTCCATTCCCGATCGTATCGCCCAGATCGAGGTGGCCATCGGCGATGACGCCGTGGCCCTGGTGTTCCGCAACCTCGAGGTGCTGGGCGAGGACGACCTGGCGCGGCTTGCCCAATGGGGTGAGGAGCGGGGTATCCAGATCTATCAGCAACCCGGTGACGAGACCACGGTGCAGCCCGTCTGGCCGTCGAATCCGCAACTGAGCTACAGCGTGGACGGCCTCACGCTGGACTTCCTGCCCACGGACTTCACCCAGGTGAATGCCGGACTCAATCGCAAGATGGTGGCCCTGGCCATGGAGCTGCTGCAGCCGGGACCTGACCACCGGGTGCTGGATCTTTTCTGTGGCCTTGGCAATTTCAGTCTGCCACTGGCGCGGCGGGCGGCAGAGGTCGTGGGCGTGGAAGGGGAGTCCGGGCTGGTGCAGCGCGCTCGGGATAATGCCCTGGCCAATGGCCTGGACAATGTCGAGTTCCACGTCGCCAATCTGGCCGAACCCGTGGATCATCTGCCCTGGGCCGCCAGGCGGTTTGATCAGGTCCTGCTCGATCCGCCCCGCTCCGGGGCAGCCGAAGTCTTGCCCCAGGTGGCGTCGCTCAAGCCCGGACGAGTGCTGTATGTGTCCTGCAATCCGGCGACACTGGCGCGGGATGCGGGTACGCTTGTGCACCAACACGGGTATCGCCTGCGAAAGGCGGGCATCATGGATATGTTTCCCCACACGGCGCATGTCGAGAGCATCGCCTTGTTCGAACTGAAAGGCCGCTGAGAGGCGGTCGAGGCAGGGTGCCATGCAGTTTGAAGTGCTCGATCGCGAAACCCGGTTCCAGGGTTTTTTCCGGCTGGACTGTGTTCAGGTCCGTCACGCGCTATTCGGTGGTGGTGTGAGCAAGCCACTGCATAGAGAGGTGTTTGAACGCGGCCATAGTGTCGGACTGCTGCCCTACGATCCGGAGCGCAACACTGTTGTGCTGATTGAGCAGTTTCGGGCGGGGGCGCTTGATCATCCCTCGGGTCCGTGGCTGTTCGAGGTCGTGGCGGGAATTCTCGAACCCGGCGAAACGCCCCGGGAGGTTGCCAGTCGCGAGATGCAGGAAGAGACGGGCAACGTCATCACCGAGTTGCTGCCCATCTGTGAGTACATGGTGAGTCCCGGCGGTACCTCAGAGCGCAGCATGCTGTTCTGCGGACGGGTGGACAGCGAGGATATGAACGGCGCCATCCGCGGCGTTGCGGAAGAGGGCGAGGACATCCGCGTGCATGTGGTGGATTTCGACCAGGCCATGGACATGATTGAAGACGGCACCGTCAACAGTGCCATGCCGATCATCGCCCTGCAGTGGCTGGCGTTGAACAAGGAACGGGTCGACGATCTCTGGACTGACTAAAGCCAACTGGCACAAGTCGGGGCACTAAAGGTGTAGCCGACGCAAGGCCGCGGGGCTATGGGCGCGTTCCCAGCAGTCGTTAAAGGCGCGATGCCAGCGGGCGGCCCGACCACGGGCTTGGCGGCGTCCGGTGCCCCGATAGCCCGCTCCTGATTCCCAGCGCAGATAATGCGCTCGATCCACCACGATAAAGGCGGCGGCATCGGTGGCGTCTTCCGCTGCGAGTTCCCGTATCTCGATGTAGCTGCTCAGTTGGCGGGATAGCTCCAGCAGACGATGACCCCTCTGGACCATGGGGGCGCAGTCACCCACCAGGATACGAACCCGGGCGCGGCGCCCGGCGTTCACCACGAGTTGCCTGATTGCGGCCAGCACCTCGCCCTGATCGTAGATCTGGGAGTCAAGGTTGGGGGATTGGATGTCCACCTCGTGGTGGGCCTGCTCAAGCAGGCGCAGCACCCAGGACCGCGCATCCTCGCCGCCCGTCGTGCCGATGACTTCCTCGTCAGCCGACATCCGAGGCTCGTCGCAGGCGCATGTGCCGATGCGGCATGCCTGCCTCCATGAATTCCGGGCCGTCGACAACAAAGCCCAGCGCCTCGTAGAAAGGAATGGCATGGGTCTGGGCGTTCAGGTCCAGGTCATGCTGCCCATGGGCAAGCGCGTGTGTGACCACGCATTCGGTGAGCTGCGCGCCGATGCCTTGTCGCCGCCACTGGGCAAGCACGGCAAGGCGCCCCAGGTGCCCATCCATCGTCAGGCGAACCGTGCCGACGCACTCGGCGCCCACCTGGGCGACCCAGTGATGGGCTGTGGCGTCCTGATCATCCTGTTCCAGGTCGATGGGCACCTGCTGCTCCCTCACGAACACCTGCATGCGAATCGGCATGGCCCGCGCCTGCATCGCCTTCCAGGAACCGTCAATGATCTCTATGCTGGTCATAGTGCCTTCCAGTATCCGCCGTCGAGCAGATCCTGCAACAGTGTCCGCGACTGGATATCGGAGAGGAGCGGCAGAATGGTCTCGACGTGGGTCAGGCGATGCCGGGTCAGGGCTTCGATCAGCGGCTGCGCGGCGGCGGGTATATCCATGCCCTGGCCGTTGAGATAGAGCACTGCCGGTTGAACCCCATCGGCGGGTAGCAACGCGACTCTGGCGGCAGGATTACGCTCCAGGGCATCGTCCCGTGTCAGGGTATTCAGTTTGCGGTGTTCGCCCGGTCCGGGTTCGAGATCGAGAAACCCGGGTTTGGGGGCGGACAGGGCGCGCCCCAGGGCCCGGTCGAGTAGCCGGTCATCCTGCAGCAGGTTGCGTAGCTGCTCACGTGCCCGCCGACGTGACCCGGCGTCAATCTCCAGGGGGTGGCTTGCCATTTGGCGCTGGGGATCGCTTAGCAGCGGTGGTGCGTCGGGGCCCGCTTCCAGGTCCTCGATCAGTTCGGCGAGTATGTCCGTGATTCCGGGCGCCCGCAGCCCGATGGACCAGGTGGTGCAGGCCTCCAACGCGACGCCGTGATGGGGAACGCCGGGTGGCAGGTAGAGGACATCACCGGGTTCGAGTATCCAGTCCTGGTTGGGCGTGAAGCTGCTCAGAAGGCGCAGCCCATTGGCATCGGTCTCTCCACGGGGTGCATCGGGACGGTTGTCGATCCACCAGTGGCGTCGTCCGCTACCTTGTAGCAGGAACACATCGTAGGCATCCACGTGCGGGCCCACCGAGCCGCCCGGGGCGGCGTAGCTGACCATCAGATCGTCGAATCGCCAGGCGGGGAGACCCTCGAAGAAATCCACAAGCCACGCCAGATCCGGCAGGTGCTTTTCCACATCCTGTACCAGCAGGGTCCAGTCCGCATCCGGGGTCTCGTGGAAATCCGCCTCGGTGAACGGGCCATGGCGCACGCGCCAGCCGCGCTCCGGCGTGCCCAGCACCAGGCGGGACTCCACGTCGCTCTCCAGGGCCAGGCCGGCAAGTTCTTCGCCGCTCAGTGGGGCCTCGAAGTCCTTCAGCAACTGTCGAAAAAGGCGAGGCCGCTGCTGCCAGTCATCCCGGAGAAACGACTCCCAGGGGATAGCATCGAGCTGCGCCATGGCCGGACTCAGACCCGCTTCGCCTGTTCTGCCGCATTGCCGGTGTAGCGCTCCGGACGCAGGGCCGCCAGCTCCTGCTTCACGGCATCCGGCAGATCCAGCGTGTCGATGAACGCGGCCAGGCGTTCGCCATTCACCCGCTTGCCGCGGGTCAGTGCCTTCAGTTTCTCGTAGGGCTCCTCGACGCCGTGGCGGCGCATCACGGTCTGGATGGCCTCCCCGAGAACTTCCCAGTTATCATCCAGATCTGCCGCCAGCCGGGCCGGCTCCACTGCGAGTTTCGACAGCCCCTTCTGCACCGATTCATAGGCGATGACCGAGTGCGCCATGCCAACGCCCAGGTTGCGCAGCACGGTGGAGTCCGTGAGGTCCCGTTGCCAGCGAGAGATGGGTAGCTTCCGCGCCAGATGCCCGAGGATTGCGTCGGCAACGCCGAGATTGCCTTCGGCATTCTCGAAATCGATGGGGTTCACCTTGTGGGGCATGGTTGAGGAGCCCACTTCGCCTTCGACCAACCGCTGCCGGAAGTATCCGAGAGAGATATAGCCCCAGACGTCGCGACAGAAATCCAGCAGCACGGTATTGAAACGGCTGTGTGCATCGAACAGCTCCGCTACGCAGTCGTGGGGTTCGATCTGTGTGGTGTAGGGGTTCCATGTCAGGCCCAGCCCCTCCACGTAATTGCGGGCGAGCCCCTCCCAGTCCAGTTCCGGATAGGCGGACAGGTGGGCGTTGTAGTTGCCAACCGCGCCGTTGATCTTGCCGAGTATGGGCACGGCGGCGAACTGCTCGCGTTGCCGTTCAAGCCGGTAGACCACGTTCGCCAGCTCCTTGCCCAGGGTGGTTGGTGAGGCCGGCTGGCCATGGGTGCGGGACAGCATGGGTAATTCGGCATGCTGGTGGGCAAGCCCCCTGAGCGCCTTGATGATGCGGTCCATCAGTGGCAGGACGACACTGTTGCGGCCGGCGGTCAGCATCAGGCCGTAGGCGAGGTTGTTGATGTCCTCCGAGGTGCAGGCGAAATGGACGAACTCGAGCCGGCCGGCAAGATCCGGCTGTTTCGACATATGCTGCTTGATGAAGTACTCCACCGCCTTGACGTCATGGTTGGTGGTACGCTCGATGGTCTTCACGGCATCGGCGTCGGCCACGGAGAACTCGCTCACCAGCCGGTCCAGGTGACGGCGTTCGTCGTCGTTGAGGGGAGCAATCTCGGCGATGCCGTCGTGGCTGGCGAGGGCTTGCAGCCAGCGAACCTCTACGATGACGCGATGCCGGATCAGGCCGAATTCGCTGAAAATGGCCTGCAGGCTCTCGGTCTTGTTGCCGTAGCGCCCGTCTATCGGGGAAATCGCAGTAAGACGAGTTAGCTCCATGATGACTCCGCAGGAAACTTCCGTGGTCGACATTGCCGGGGACCGGCGGACTGATGAGACACCAGTGCTGCCATGAATCGACAGGAATCCACGGACGCACCAGACTGTCAGTCTCTCGGGTGGCGCAATTCTACTGTCGCCGTCGCCAAAGGTCCAAGCCGCTCACCGCACTGCGCCACCGGTTTGCCACGCATGTACCGTTGAGGAGGTCACCGCCATGTCGAACACGCGAATCGAAAAGGACAGCATGGGAGAACTCCATGTCCCCGCCGACGCTCTTTACGGTGCCCAGACCCAGCGGGCCGTGGAGAACTTTCCCGTCAGCGGCCTGCGCATGCCGCAGCACTTCATCCGCGCCCTGGGCCTGATCAAGGCCGCCGCCGCCGAGGTCAATGCGGAACTGGGGCTGCTGGACAGGGAGCGGGCGGAGGCGATCATGCGGGCTGGCGCTGCGGTTGCCGAGGGCGAGCATGATGACGCCTTTCCGGTGGACGTGTTCCAGACCGGGTCTGGCACCAGCAGCAACATGAATGCCAATGAGGTGATTGCCCGGCTTGCCAATCAGGGGCTGAATCGGGACATCGTTCACCCCAATGATCACGTGAATATGGGGCAGAGCAGCAACGACGTGATTCCCACGGCGATCCATGTCAGCGCCGTTCTGCTTGCGCAGCACCAGTTGTTGCCGGCCCTGCGGGAGCTGCAGCGACACCTGGAGGCGCGGGCCACGGAGCTCGCCACTGTGGCCAAGACTGGTCGCACCCACCTGATGGATGCAATGCCGGTGACCCTCGGGCAGGAACTCTCAGCCTGGGCCTCCCAGGTGGGCAATGGCATCAGCCGGGTCGAGGCAAGCCTGCCGAGACTCTGTGCGCTGGCCCAGGGAGGGACCGCGGTGGGGACGGGCATCAACGCACATCCAGCGTTCGGCCCGCGCATGGCTGAGGTATTGAGCCAGCGCACCGGGGTCACGTTCACGCCGGCGGCCAATGCCTTCGAGGCGCTTGCCTGCCAGGACAGCGCCGTGGAGATGTCGGGTCAACTGCGGGTGATCGCCGTCTCATTCACGAAAATCGCCAACGACCTGCGCTGGATGAACAGCGGGCCACTGGCGGGCCTGGGAGAGATCGCGTTGCCGGCCCTGCAGCCTGGCTCCAGCATCATGCCCGGGAAAGTGAACCCGGTGGTCCCGGAGTCCGTGGCCATGGCGGCGGTGCAGGTTATGGGTAATGACCTCACCATCTCCGTTGCGGGGCAGTCCGGCAATTTCCAGCTCAATGTCATGCTGCCGGTGATCGCCTACAACCTGCTGCAGAGCATGGAACTGCTTGCCAATTCCGCAAGGCTGCTCGGCAACCGGGCGATACGCGGGTTCACTGTCAACCAGGAGACGCTGGACCGCGCCCTGGCACGGAATCCCATTCTTGTTACCGCCCTGAATGCGGTGATCGGTTACGAAAAGGGAGCGGCCATCGCCAAGCAGGCCTACGCCGAGGGGCGGCCGATTCTGGAAGTCGCCCTGGAGCAGACTGAGCTGTCGGAGGACGAACTGCAGCGTTTGCTTGACCCGCAAATGCTGACCCGTGGCGGTCTGCCCGGCCAGGGAGATTGACCGCAATCCTGGTAACGCAGCTGCGGCCCGGGGCTATGCTATTCTGCGGCCGCACACCGTGACCGGGGGTATTATGAGCGAAGCCGAGGCGCGGCTTGATCGTGCCTATCGCATTCTCAGTGGCGATGACAGCGACGAGCGCAGTTGCGAGGCCATTCCCGACAGCGCCTGCTCCGACGTGCCGCGCAATTACGTCTACAACGTCGCCAACGGCGCATCCACCAAGCTTGCCGAACAGCTTGCCGGGCCGAACCTGGTGTTGCCCTGGGTCTTGTCGATGCTGGGCACGCCAGCGGTGATCATCGGTCTGCTGATGCCCGCGAAGCAGGTGGGCTCCCTCGCGCCGCAGCTGGCAGTTTCCGGCCAGATCCGCCGGCTGGCGAGGCGACAATGGGCATGGGTTGGCGCCGGTATCACCCAGGCGGTGATGCTGCTTTTCATCGCGCTCGCAGTAGTGACCCTGGGCCCGGTGAGTGGCGGCCTGACCGTGTTGCTCTGTTTCACGGTGTTCAGTATCGCCAGTGGGGTTGGCTCGGTGGCATTCCAGGATGTGACCGGCAAGACCATACCCAAGGGGCGTCGCGGTCGAATGCTGGCCAATCGGGCAGCCATCGGCGGCAGTCTGACACTGCTTGCCGGTCTGGCCCTGCACTATGGCTTCGGTGCAGAGGCGGGCGTCGGCGTCTATGCCGGCCTGATCGCAGCGGCGGCGGGTCTGTGGTTGCTGGGGGCAGCGTTCTTCGCACTGATGGACGAGACCCCGGGTGCCACCGAAGGCGGCCGAAACCCCCTGCAGGAACTCAAGAACGGCTTAGTGATCTCCGCCCGCTATCCCGGTTACCGGGGATTTCTCTATACCCGTGCCCTGTTGCTGTCCGTGGAACTGGCCATGCCGTTCTATGCACTGCATGGCCGGGAGGTGTTCGGCGGTGAGGTGGCCGCCCTGGCCGTGTTCATTGTCACCGTAGGGCTTGCCAGCGTTATCAGTAGCCCCGTCTGGGGTTACTTCTCCGACCGCTCAAGCCGCACCGTGCTGGCGCTGAGTGGTTTGCTGGCGACCCTTGCCGGTGTGGTTGCGCTGGTGATCGGAGGGATTGAAGCCTTGCAGTCGCCGATCATCTACACCAGCGTCTTTGTCATCCTCGGCATCGCCGAGGCCGGCGTGCGACTGGGACGTAAAACCTATCTCGTGGACGCGGCGCCCAAGGATGAACGGCCCCTATATATTGCGTTCAGCAACACGACCATCGGTGTGCTGGCTGTTGCCGGTGGGTTGTTCGGATTGATCGCACAGGTGTTCGGCATCCAGGTGCTAGTCGTGGTATTACTTCTGTTGTCCCTCGCCGGTGCCGCCGCCGCCTGGGCGATGCCGGAAGCCGAACGGATGCTCGAGTCGCCATCAGCCTGATGCATGGCCTGGGCCACAGCGACCGGTATGAGAACCCATGAGGTTGCCTAAAGCATGATCAAGGTGTTGCTCGTTGATGATCATCAACTGGTGCGCAGCGGAATCCGGCGCATGCTCGACGACACTGACTGGTTGACGGTCGTGGGCGAGGCAGGCAGTGGCGAGGACTGCATCAACCTGGTGCGTGAGCATCACCCGGATGTCGTGCTGATGGACGTCAACATGCCGGGCATGGGTGGCCTCGAGGCCACCCGCAAGCTTCTCCGCGTCCAACCGGACCTGCGCATTATTGCGCTCACCATCTACATGGAAGAACCGTATCCGTCCCGATTGCTTGAGGCCGGCGCCGTCGGCTACCTGACCAAGGGCTGCGCGGTGGAGGAGATCGTCGAGGCGATTCGTTGTGTGACCCGGGGTGAACGGTATCTGGGAGCGGATATTGCCCAGCAGATGGCCAAACAGGGTTTCGCCCGCCAGGGCTCCGGCCAATTGGACAAGCTCTCCCAGCGGGAAATCCAGGTCATGCTTATGATCACGCAGGGTTACAAGATGCAGGAAATCTCGGATACCCTGTGCCTGAGTCCGAAAACGGTGAGCACATACCGCTACCGGCTCTACGAGAAGCTGGGCGTGGAAACCGATGTGGAATTGACCCATCTCGCCATTCGTCATGGCATGATCGACCACCTTCAGTAGCCAAGCCGGCGGGTCGCTTTAGTGCGACTCCTGATGCATGACCAAAACTGACATCTTCGATTCCTCAAGTATCGTGCGCCATCTCCCGGAAACGCCGGGCGTCTATCGCATGCTGGATGGCGATGGCACGGTGATCTACGTGGGCAAGGCCCGACGGCTGCGGCGTCGTGTGGCGAGTTACTTCAACCGTGGCCACAAGGATCCGAAAACCACCACCATGGTGGCGCAGGTACGGGATATCGAATTCACGGTCACCCATACCGAGGCTGAAGCCCTCATCCTTGAAAACACCCTGATCAAGGAACTCTCTCCGCGCTATAACGTATTGCTGCGGGATGACAAGAGTTACCCCTACATCTATCTGTCGGACCACGCGGAATTCCCGCGCCTCGGGTTCTACCGTGGCTCGCGGCGGCGTCGGGGCCGTTTCTTCGGCCCGTTCCCCAGTGCCACCGCGGTGCGCAACACGCTCAGCCATCTGCAGAAAGTCTTTCCCGTGCGGCAGTGCGAGGACACCTTCTTCCAGAACCGCTCACGACCGTGCCTGCAGTACCAGATCAAGCGTTGCACGGCGCCCTGCGTCGGGTTTATCCAACCCGAGGACTACGCCCGTGATGTGCGCCATGCGGTCAAGTTTCTTGAAGGCCGAAGTGGTGAGGTCATCGACGAACTGGTCCGGGACATGGAGGCGGCTTCGGCTGAGCTGGAATTTGAACGCGCCGCACGCCTGCGCGACCGCATCAGCAGTCTGCGGCGGATCCAGGAGCGTCAATACATGTCCGGCGAGCGGGGAGACCTGGACGTGGTGGCCTGCGTGGGTGACGGCCAGACGGCATGCGTGCAGGTGTTTGTCTTCCGTCACGGACAGAACCTGGGCAACAAGGCCTACTTTCCGAAAGTGCCCGCCGGGACTGATGAAGCCGATGTACTGGCGGCGTTCCTGGCGCGCCACTACCTGGGTGGCAAGGTGCCCAGGGAGATCGTCATCAATCAAGCGCTGCGCGAGCATCGCCTGTTGGAGGAGGCGCTTGGCGCAGCCAGTGGCCATGGAGTCAGCCTGCGGACCAGTGTGCGTGCCGAGCGCCGTCACTGGCTCGACATGGCCATCAACAATGCACGGGCAGCGCTGCAGTTGCGGACTGCCAGTCAGGCCGGCATGCAGCAGCGCTTCGAGGCCTTGCAGGAAGCCCTGGCGCTGGAGCAGGTGCCGGAGCGACTGGAATGTTTTGATATCAGCCACACCGGGGGGGAGGCCACCGTGGCCTCCTGCGTTGTATTCAACCGCGACGGCCCGTTGAAAGCCGACTATCGCCGCTTCAACATCGAGGGCATTACCCCCGGGGACGATTACGCCGCCATGCGCCAGGCCCTGACACGGCGTTACACGCGCCTGAAGAGGGGGGAGGCTGCGCTGCCGGATCTACTGGTGATTGACGGCGGGGAAGGACAGCTTTCCCAGGCTGTGGAAGTGCTCCAGGAGTTGCAGGTTGATGGTGTGTCGGTACTCGGCATTGCCAAGGGTCCGGAACGAAAGGCCGGTCTGGAAAGATTGATCCTCGCCGACACCGGAGAAGAGGTCATGCTGCCCACCCAGTCCCCGGCACGACTGCTTCTGCAGCAGATTCGGGATGAGGCCCACCGGTTTGCCATTACCGGTCATCGCCAGCGGCGCGGCAAGGCCCGCCGCACGTCGACCCTGGAGGAGATTGCCGGCCTGGGGCCCAAACGTCGACAACAGTTGCTAAAGCAGTTTGGCGGTCTGCGTGGTGTGATGGCTGCCGGCGTGGAGGATCTGGCCAGCGTGAAGGGCATCAGCCGGGGCCTCGCGCAGCAGATTTACGACGTGTTCCACCCGGATGGCGCAGGCTGAAGCCGCTGGCGCTGGACAGCCGCACCCGGCCGCCTGCACAGTAGGTGCCCGAATCACCGACTTGAAGAGTTGACCGCGCAAGATGCCGATGAACCTGCCCAATATGCTCACCCTCGGGCGGATCGTCATGATCCCCGTTTTCGCCGTGGTGTTCTTCATGCCGGTGGAATGGGCCAATCTGGCGGCTGCCGCGGTTTTCGGTCTCGCCGCTCTGACCGATTGGCTCGACGGCTTCCTGGCACGCAGGCTCGGCATGACCTCGGCATTCGGCGCCTTTCTCGATCCGGTGGCCGATAAACTCATCGTCGCCATGGCTCTTGTGGCGCTGCTGGCGGAGAATCCCTCACCGTGGTTTGCCCTGGCGGTGGCGGTGATCATCGGCCGGGAAATCACCGTGTCGGCCCTGCGGGAGTGGATGGCGGAACTGGGCAAGCGGGCCCGGGTCGCGGTGAATGCGATTGGCAAGTTCAAGACTGCCGCGCAGATGGTGGCCATCCTGATGCTGGTCTACGCCGATCCGATACTGGGGCTCCCGACCTACCATATCGGCTTCGTGCTTTTGTTCGTTGCCGCCGCCTTGACCCTGTGGTCCATGGTGGTGTACCTGCAGGCGGCAATGGTGGTTCTCCGGGAAGAAGACCGGCGCACTCGCAAGGCTTGACAGGCGAATCGCGATCTCTAGAATACTGCGCACAGCACGCGGGAATAGCTCAGTTGGTAGAGCACAACCTTGCCAAGGTTGGGGTCGCGAGTTCGAGTCTCGTTTCCCGCTCCAAACGCCTGGAAACCCCGGCATCAGCCGGGGTTTTCTGTTTCAGACGGTGTTCGAGTCGTCAACGGGCGGCACCGCTGGTATGCTTTTCAGGTTTGGCTCGGTGGCAGAGTGGTGATGCAGCGGACTGCAAATCCGCGTACGTCGGTTCGATTCCGGCCCGAGCCTCCATCCTTTATCGTCCCCCTCATTACATCAAGATGTTGACTGCGTCGCGGGATCGGGGCGGAAGCTGCTCTACAATGAATCTGATGATTGTTCATGTAGATTCAAGCTGCCGGTGGGGGCCGCGCGGTCTAGATCATGGCTGATGATCACGTGCTGGAGAGACGGCCGGCCACGCTGTTGCGCCAGAGTATCGACGTGCTCGTGGTGGCACTCGGCGGAATGCTGGTGACCTTGCTGGTAGCGGGGCTGTTTCAGTCTGCGGAGAACGAGCGCTTCAATCAGGCCTTTTCCCGTGATGCAGGGGCACTGGCGAACTCCGTTGACCGGCAGGTTGCAGTGAAGCTGCGGGATCTGGACGCCCTGAAGACCTTTTTTGTGGAGGCGCAGACCCTCTCTCCGTCGATGTTTGAGCGGATTACAGCGCCATTTCTCGATAATGCCCTCGCGCTGGGTTGGGTCATGCCGGTAGACGCAACCTACCGGTCGAGGCTCGAGACCGAACTCAGTCTTGCCTACGGCAGACCGGTCAGCATCCTCGATCCTGTCCTGGACGCCAGTGTCGAGCCCGCAGATCCCCGAACGCTCTATTTCCCCCTGGTGTTCATCGCCTCCAACGTCATGCCCAACCCGCCCATCGGTATGGACATGATGATCGAACCCCGTCGCCAGCGGACCTTGCAGCGTGCCATCGAGAACCGCCAGCTGGCAGCGACCGAACCGCTGCAGCTGGTCACCGGCGGGACTGGAGGCACCTGGGGGCTGTCCCTGCTGCTACCGGTATTCAACGCCCAGGGGCTGGACCCTGACTCCGGCTATGGTGTGACCGGACTACTCCTCAGTGCTTTCGATTTCGAGGGACTGCTCGGTCTCCCGGATATGGCGCGGCAGTCCGAGCTTGCCATCCGGTTGATTCATACCGCTTCAGACGGGAGTTCGCTGGTTGTCGTGGATAGTGGCGTGCCGGATCTGGAAGCGCCGGCCGACGCACTGTCACAGACAGTACAGATCGCCGACCAGACATACCGCCTGGAGTTGCGACCCGGTCTTGACTATGCATCCGGCCGGCACCGCGCTGTCTGGATGCCCGTGCTCATGGCGGGCACCATCATTACACTGTTGTTATCCGCCTACCTGCTGGGCATCAAGGTGCAGAGAGGCCGAACCCAGCAGCTGGTCGAGCGGCGAACCCGGGAGTTACGCGCCACCGAGCGCCGGCTGCGGCAACTTGCTGTCACCGACGAGTTGACCGGCCTGTTCAACCGGCGCCACCTGGAAGAAATGATAGAACGCGAGCTCGGCCGCCTGCAGCGCTATGCCGAGCCCGCATCAATCATCATGTTCGACCTGGATCATTTCAAGGAAATCAATGACTCCCTGGGGCATGAGGCAGGAGACCGTGTGCTGCGGCAGGTGGCGCGCCTGCTGGAAGCGCGTATCCGGCAGACCGACACTGGCGGGCGTTGGGGTGGTGAAGAGTTCATGATTCTCTGCCCGGGTGCGCGTGACGATCAGGCCGCAGAACTTGCCGAGCAGATCCGTGGTTTTCTCGCCTCACTGCACATGGAGGGTGTGCCCAAGATCACCGCAAGTTTCGGCGTTACGGCGATCCAGGCTTCGGATTCCTCGGAGGAATTGCTGCGTCGCGTTGATGCACTGCTGTACGACGCCAAGCGCGCCGGGCGTAACCGTGTGGTCGCAGGATGAGTTAGACTGGCCGCCGAGTTTCATGGTCGTCATTGCCCGGGTGGCGAAATTGGTAGACGCAAGAGACTTAAAATCTCTCGGCCGCAAGGCCGTGCCGGTTCGAGTCCGGCCCCGGGCACCAGTTGCCTCAGATTCATGCGGAGCAGTGTCAAGCCGTGTCTGACGCAGATCAGATTGCGAAATGGAACAGTCGGTATCGTGACGCCGACCCAAACGACGCCCGGGCGGCCGAGGTGTTGTCCCGGCATATGCATCTGTTGCCGACGGCAGGCAGCGCGCTGGACGTTGCCTGCGGCATAGGCGGTAACGGTATTCTACTCGCGAGTCACGGGCTGGAGACCTCGGCCTGGGATGTGTCGGACGTCGCCGTGGACGCGATTAACCGATTTGCATCCAACCACTATCTGCCTCTCACCGGCGCAGTCAGGGACGCGGTGACAGATCCCCCGGCGCCGGGTAGTGTCGATGTCATTGCGTGTACGCGCTTCCTCGATCGAAGCCTCTGTCCGGCACTGGCTGCTGCTCTGAAGCCTGGCGGTCTGCTTTTCTACCAGACCTTCACACGGCTGCGTGTTCACGGCGGCGGGCCGAGCAACCCTGATTATCTCCTCAAGGACGGCGAGCTGTTGTCGCTCTTCCCCACGCTTTCGCCGGTGATCTACGTCGAAGAGAGGGATCTCGGCGACATCGCCCAGGGGTTCCGTGACCAGGCCATGCTTGTCGCGCTGCGCAGCGCCTGATCGCTCGTGGAACTGCGGGTCTCGCAGGCCTGTCCAGGATGCCCTTGCTATGTCGCGTCGCAGGCTCTGGTGTTAATCTCTGCCAAGGCCGTAGGGGTTTTCGATGTGTTGCCGGAGTAGCCGTATTCGATGAGCCAGCGTTTGGGGGTGTGGGCATTCGTCCTCCTGTCAGGCCTGATGCTGTTGACGGGGCACCTGTTCGGCCAGACAACGCCGGCATGCAAGGCGGAGACGCCGCCGCTTGCCGGTATGGAGTGGCAGACCATCGCTTTCCTGGCTGACGACGGGCAGGCGGCCGCTGAGCTCAGGGTGCGGGTCGCGAGGACCCAGGGGCAGAGAGCCGCAGGCATGCAGCATCTCTGTCCCGAGTCCATCGAGGAGAATCCGATGCTGTTCGTGTTTCCATCGCCCCAGCGCCCGGCTTTCCATATGAATAACGTGCATGCGCCGCTGGACATGGTGTTCATCGACCCGGATGGTCGGGTGATGGAGCTGCATCTGATGGAACCGGGCAACAGCCTCACGAGCCCATCGGCGCCCATCAGCCATGCCCTCGAACTGGCGGCTGGTCAGGCCGCTGACCTGGGTATCGTTCCGGGGATGCGTCTGCATTGGCGGGCGGAGCATTGATTGACGGGCAGGGCGCGCGAACCCATGGCGCCCGGTCGTTGTCAACGTCGCATGGGTCAGTATGCCGGCGGGTCGGAGGCACTGTCTGCATGGCCCCAAGGTTGTCGCCGGCCTTCGCGGATCATGATCTACCGGCGTTGACGTAGATGATTTTTGGATAAACAACGTGCCATCCAGCCGACAGATTGAAATGCCCGATTTCAGCTCGGGCCGTGCAAGCGCAGAATCTCTTGCGGATCAATTGCGACTTATCGTCGATGACCGGCTGGGGAAGCTGATCCCGGAGGCGGATGCCGAGGGTCAGTCATTGGCTGAGGCAATGCGCTTCAGCTTGTTGTCACCCGGCAAACGGGTGCGTCCGCTGTTGACCCTGATGGCAACGTTGCAGTTGGGCGGTGATACGACTGCAGCCCTCGATACCGCCTGTGCGCTGGAAATGGTACACACGGCCTCGCTGGTGCTGGACGACCTTCCCTGCATGGATAACGCGGCCATGCGCCGTGGCCTGCCAGCAGTCCACAAGCGTTACGGGGAGGATGGCGCAATCCTGGCAGCCATTGCGCTCATGAACCGCGCATATGGCGTTGTCGTCTCCGATCCGAAGCTGTCCGCCGCGACCCGTTTGCGCCTGGTCGAGGGGCTGTCCACGGCGATCGGACCTGACGGCCTGGTCAGTGGCCAGAGCAGGGATCTCACCGCCAACGGCCGGCCCCGAAGCCGCGAGGAAATCGAGGATATCAACCATCAGAAGACCGGCGTCCTGTTCCAGTTGGCAGTGGAGTCGGGGGCGGTGATTGCAGAGGCGGATGATTCCGCCTACGCGCCGCTGCGATCCTTCGCACGCCATGTCGGGCTCGCCTTCCAGGCCAGTGATGATGTCCTTGATGCCATGAGTTGCGTCGCCATCGCCGGCAAGGATGTCGGCCAGGATGCCGGCAAATCCACTTTGGTGTCGGAACTGGGCGTTGCGCAAGCCTGCGGTATCGTTCGACAACATCTTGCAGATGCCCATGCGTGCCTGAGGCAGCATTTCCCCGGGCATCCTCCCTACTTGCAGGAGCTACTGGATTCCCTGTTCCGGGAACTGCCGACGGAATGACCGTGGCCGCGCGAATCGCAGGCGCCGGTGAAGGCGTGCCGCTGGCACTGGATGCCAGGGATCTGCAGGTCGGTTACGGAGGTGATCCTGTGCTCCGGGGCGTGGATATGCAGATCGCCGCGGGGGAAATCGTTACTCTGCTCGGGCCGAATGGTGCAGGCAAGACCACATTGATGCGCAGCATCTGCGGCCGGATACCGCTGACCTCCGGCACTGTATCCGTCGCTGGGCGATCAGGCGGTTCTGGCGCCGCGCGTAGGATGCTCGGCTTCGTGCCCCAGGAAATTGCGCTCTACCCGATGCTGACGCCCCGGGAGAACCTGCGCTTCTTCGGACGGCTGGTTGGCCTCTCGAGGGGGGCTCTGAACGCGGCAGTTGATCGTGCCTTGCAACTGACACAACTCACCGACCGCGCCGACGTCCTTGTTCAGACCCTTTCCGGAGGCTACCAGCGCCGGGTGAATATCGCGGCTGCTATTCTCCATGCCCCGCGCATGTTGGTTCTGGATGAGCCGATGGTGGGGGTCGATGTCAATGCGCGGCAGGCGCTTCAGCAGGTCCTGTTGCGCCTGGCCGAGGAGGGCATCGGCATCCTGCTTACAACTCACGATCTGGAGCAGGCAGAGCGCGTCAGTGATCGGGTGGTGATTCTGCTGCAGGGAGAGCTGATCCGTAACGGCTCGGTTGAGAGCCTTATTGCAGAGACTTTCGGTGACCACCGCGAGGTCCACCTGACATTACTCCAGCAGCCGGAAGATGGGCTTCAGGCGTCCCTCCGCGGCTTGGGCCTCGCTGCTGTCAATGGCGATGCCTTGCATTGGCTGGGCGAACTCGAGTCGGGTCTCGTCCCCATGCGGCGGTTGCTGGAGCAACTCGAGGACCTTCAGATCGCGGTGCGCGAGATTCGCGTCCGTCAGCCGGACCTGGACACCCTTTACCGGCGCCTCACGGCTGGCCCTGGGGGGGTGCGTTGATTCTTGCCGTGCTGCAGGTCATGTGGCTCAACCTGATTCGAGACCGTGGCGCCCTTGCCATGGCGACGGTGCTTCCACCCGTGATTTTCGTGATCTTCGCCGCGATCTTCTCGGGTACCAGCGGGGATGATCTGCAGCTGCGGGTCGCCTGGGTCGACCTGGTTAACGACGATGACACTGCACGGCTCTACGAACGCCTTGCCGAAGACGAGACCCTGCGGCTTGAAGCCCATACGGGGGCGACCGGTCTCGACGATGTGCGGGACCTGGTGCGCGCTGGTAGTGTCGATGCGGCGATAGTCCTGCGCGGCACGCTGCATGATGTCGAGGACGGTGTGCCACCGATCCTCGTCATCGCCGATGATAGTCGCGCCATCGCCGGCCCCATGGTGGCAGGGCGCGTCCAGGATGCCATCGGGACCGGGCTTCCCGATGTCGAACTCAGTCGCACGCTGGCTGTGGTCGAACGCATGCTGGGCGGCTTCAGCGCCGAGCAGGAGCAAAGGCTTGAGGCGGCGCGTGCCGGCGCATCCGAGGGTGGTGGAGGCGCGGTGGGTATGGAATCCATGCCCGGTCAGGGTGGCGCGGTTGGCGGCGTCAACTACTACGCTGGCGCCGTGGCGATGCTGTTCCTCCTATTTGCTTCGATGCAGGGTGCGGCCAGCGTCATCGAAGAGCGGCAGTCCGGCATCGTCGATCGCTTGCTGATGGGCCCCGGAGGCCACTACGTGATCCTGGCGGGCAAATGGCTCTTTCTCACCTTGCAGGGTCTGCTGCAGGTTTCGCTGATCTTCCTGGTGGCCTGGCTCGGTTATGGTGTCGACCTGTTCGGGAACTTCGGCCCATGGTTGCTGACTACGATGATGGCGGCGGCGGCCGCCGGTGGCCTGGCACTGGCTCTCACGGCAGCCTGCGGAACGCGCCAACAGGCACAGACCATCTCTTCGTTTGCCGTGCTTCTGCTGTCGGCGATTGGTGGCAGTATGGTGCCGCGCTTCCTGATGCCGGGATGGCTTCAGGACCTGGGTTGGATCACCCCGAATGCATGGGGCATCGAGGCCTATCAGGGGATCTTCTGGCGTGGCGACACAATGGTGGAATTGGCTCCCTATTGGGGCGTACTACTCGGTATCGCTCTGATATCTTTTATGAGTGCACTGGTGCTCGCCGGGCGCTGGTCACGGACCTGACTCAAGAGTAGAGACAGTAATGACGCAGTATTTCGTCAATGCGCTTTACCTGCTGGGTGCACTGGTCGCCATGGAGTTTGTTGCCTGGGCGGCGCACAAGTACATCATGCACGGCTGGGGCTGGGCGTGGCACCGGTCGCACCATGAACCGGGGGAGGGTGTCCTCGAGAAGAATGATCTCTATGCTGTCGTTTTCGCCGGGCTGTCCATCGTGTTGATCGCCTATGGCGCCGTGGACCATGGCCCGACCTACTGGATCGGCCTTGGCATGACGCTGTACGGATTTCTCTACTTCCTGGTGCACGATGGATTGGTGCACAAGCGCTGGCCGTTGCGCTACATTCCGAGATCAGGTTATCTCAAGCGTTTGTATCAGGCCCACCGGCTGCATCATGCGGTACGTGGCCGCGATGGTTGCGTTTCCTTCGGCTTTCTTCTGGCGCCGCCAATCAGTGTGTTGCGGGAGCAGTTGCGCGACAATGTGCGCAACGGGCGCGCCACACTGAGCGAGGGGCGGGAAGAGCGCTCACAGATGACGCGGGCGCGTCCATAGGCCGGCTCTGGATGGCAGCGGGCGTAAACGGCCGATGCTCACAGCGTGCAGCGCGCGAAGGCAGCCGCGGGCGGTGAGGTAGAGCTTTCGCTTGCGTGTCGTTACAACCCGCGTGTCCCAGGCATCGGCACCCCGATGACTGACTTTGGTACCAATATCCCGGTAGACCCCCCTCGCAGTGGCGATGGCCCAGGCGCTTCGGAAGGGCAGCGCCGACAACCCTGCTATGGCTGACGCATAGTAGGGTTCTGCAGTCTGCACCAGCCGCTGAACGACCCTGGCCACGGCGGCTCGATTCGCGGGATCATTCACGGTGTCATGGCGCAGCCCGAACTCATCCAGCCACTCCGCTGGCAGGTAGCAGCGCCCCAGTTCGAGATCATCCATGACGTCCCGGGAAATGTTGGTCAACTGGAAGGCAATGCCCAGATCACAGGCGCGATCGAGAATGTCGGCATCGCGAACGCCCATGACCATTGCCATCATCACGCCCACAACGCCTGCAACGTGATATGAATATTGCAACGTATCGTCCAGGGTGTCGTAGGTGTGTTCCTGAACGTCCATGCGGAAACCCTGGAGGAAGTCCATCACGCAGGCCTGGGGAATCCGGTGATCCTGCACCACCCGCTGGAAAGCCTGGAACACCGGTTCTTCCATGGACTCACCGCGCAACGCCAGGCTGGTTTTCTCTTCCAGCAGGCGCAATCGCTGTTCCGGGCTGTCCGTCACGGCCCTGTCATGAAAGAACCCCAGGTCCTGGCCGTCGATGACGTCATCGAAATAACGACAGGCCGCATAGAGAAGGGAGGCACTGTCGCGAGTCTCCGCTGGAAACAGACGTGCGGCGGCGGCAAAGCTCCGGGAGCCCTGTTCCAGTGACTCACGTCCGAGATGGGTGATGGCATCCATACGGTGCAGACTCCGACGACTAGGCGGTACGTCGCGTAAGCCCGGCATCCGCAAGCATCAGCCCGGCCGTTGCCTTGGCGGATCCCACGACTCCCGGTATGCCTGCCCCGGGGTGGGTGCCGGCCCCCACCAGATAGAGATTCGACAAGCGGTCGTCCCGGTTGTGGGGCCTGAACCAGGCGCTCTGCTGCAAGACAGGTTCCACCGAGAATGCCGAGCCCAGGTGCGAATTGAGATCATCCCGGAACCCGGCGGGTGTCAGCAGGCGCATGGTGACCAGGTGATCGCGTAACCCGGGCAGGTAGTGTTCACCGAGGTAGTCGAGAATCCGGTCTGCGTACTTGGGACCCTCAACTTCCCAGTCGATATTCGCCCGGCCGAGGTGGGGCACCGGCGAGAGTACGTAGTAGGTGCTGCACCCTTCCGGGGCAAGGGAGGGGTCGGTAACCGTGGGCGCGTGCAGATAAAGCGAGAAGTCATCAGCCAACTCGGGGCCATTGAAGATTTCATTGATCAGACCACGGTAACGTGGCCCGAACAAGACCATATGGTGCTGCAGGTCCGGATAGGTGCGATTGAGGCCGAAGTAGATCACGAACAGCGACATGCTGTAGCGCATGCGTGCCAGGCGCCGGGCTTCCTTCGGGCCCCGCTCGCTGCCGCGCAGCATGTGGCGGTAGGTATGCATGACATCCGCATTGCTGGCGACGGCATCGAACTCGGCGGACCAGCCGTCTGCGGTGCGCAGGCCCTTTACCCGCCCATCCGTCACCAGGATTTCATCCACCTCGGCGTTCAGGCGGAACTCGCCGCCCAGATCCTCAAAGAGACGAACCAGTGCCTGTATGAGTGCTCCGGTTCCGCCCCGGGGAAACCACACACCCCATTCCCGTTCCAGGGCATGAATCAACGCGTAAATGGAGGATGTCTTGAACGGATTGCCCCCCACCAGAAGCGGATGGAACGAGAATGCCTGGCGCAGATGCTCGTTGCGGATGTAGCGAGAAACGATGCTGTAGACACTTCTGTAGGCCTTGAGCCTGACCAGTTGCGGAGCCACACGCAGCATGCTGCGAAAGTCGAGAAACGGCACCGAGCCCAGCTTGAGATAACCCTCGGCGAACACGTCACGGGAAAACTGCAGGAACTCACGATAACCGGCCACGTCGTCGGGGTTCATCTCCCGAATCTGTCGCTCCAGGCGTTCCTGATCGTTGGTGTAGTCGAAGACGTCGCCATTCTCCCAGCACAGTCTGTACATGGGATCCACGGGCAGCAGCTCGACGTAGTCACGCATCTGCCGACCCGCCTGGGTGAACAACTCTTCCAGCGCCGTCGGATCGGTGATTACCGTGGGGCCGCCATCAAAGGTAAACCCCTGGTCCTCGTAGACGTAAGCGCGACCGCCCGGTTTGTCTCGCTTCTCGAGCAGCGTGGTCTGGTAGCCGTTTGCCTGTAGCCGGATAGCCAGCGCCAGGCCGCCAAAGCCGGAGCCAATAACGGCCGCCCGGGGTTGTTCGCTCATGCGGATCCTGCCTCTCGTCGATACAGCGCCCGATCGGATATGCAGCCGAGGGCAGAGAAAAATGGGACCGGCGGTTTACCGACCAACAGCCGGGCCTTGTCCGGCAGAGTCAGCGAGCCGGCATAAAACCGGGTGATCAGTGGTGCCCGTAGCGAATAGAAACGCTCCAGGACGCGATAGCGGAGTTCAGGTTTGCCCGCCCGGAACAGCATGCGATTGACCAGCCGGAAAACCCGCCCCCGCCGCCAGACAGAGCAGGCGTGTTTCCAGCTCAACTCGGCGACGCGCTGAGGGGAATCGACGCCAATCTCGGCGATGGCGTCTGCCAGGCGGACTGCCTCCGGTAGGGAGTAGCCGGTGGTGGGGTGGAACAGTCCTGCGGCGAGCCCACTTCGGGGAACATCCGGCGAGGCCTCCGCCCAGAAGGCATCCAGGTCGCCGGCGAGCAGTATCGGCAGAACGCCCTGTTCTTCGCGCAAGCATTCATCCACCAACAGGCCATGGGAGGCCGCGTAGTCGGCGATGGCATCGCGGAACGCGGTCAGGGACAAGTCGCCACCATCACTGTATCGGGTGTCCTCTATCAGGAGGCGATGACTGTCGAAGGGCAGAATGTAAACGAACCGATAACCGTCCTGCTGCGAGACTGTCGCATCCATGATGACGGGGCGTTGAAATCCGTGGGGTTCCCGGCAGCGCAGCTCCTGACCGACGAACTTCTGGAATCCCATGACCAGATGGTTGCTGCCGCGTTGCCCGCGACCATCGATAACCGTGCTGGCCTGCAGACGCTCGCCGGAGGCGAGTTCCACGGAATCCGGCTGAATATCCACCACAGCCTCGCCTAATCGAAACTCTGCCACCTGGCGCTCGACCATCTGCTCGCGCAGATGGTCCGAGGTCAGGGCCTGGTAGCCCCCGCCGAGAATACGGCTGTAGGTCGGGAAACGCACTTCATGATCCGGCCAGCGGTGAACGATCAGCGGCGAAAGCCACTGGTTCTGCGCGGTAGTGAGGTCGGTGTCGTGAAAACACCAGGTGTGGTTGCCCGCCAAGGCCGGTTCCCGTTCGAGGATCAGGATCCGTGCATCTGGGGAGCGCTGACGCAGTCGCCAGGCAATCAGGCAGTTGGCAAGACCGCCGCCGACAAGAATGAGATCCGGTTTCATGGGCCCCGAGAAGGTCGTCCTGTGCTGCGCCGGGATACGGCAATGATCGCATTCTCAACGATGCGAGGCCAACGCGAGCGTCAGATTTGATTCAGTGCTACCTAGGACGTCCGCATCGTTGGAAAGTTCTCCAACCAAGAAGCGCCGGCGCAAATGCGCCAGCGCTTCGCTGAGTTCCCGGAGGCTGTGAGCCCCAAATGCAGGGCCTACCAGACTGGCGCTGTTCTGGCCTGGTCCGGCAACGGATTGCGTTTGACCGGTAGCAGATACATCCGGGCAAAGACGCCTGCCGCAGCCACGCCCAGGCAGGCCCTTTGCAAGCCGCCCAGTATACCACCGCGAACTTTGGCCTCTGCTGCCCGATCGGTGATCCAGGCAAGACGTTTCATTCCGGCGCGGAATCGTGGATCTTCGAGATTCAGGGTGATGGGGAAGACCTGTTTCGAGATCTCATTAGTGATCTCGAAAACCGTGTAGTCGTACTCCGTTGGGTCCATGTCCAGTGCCTTGTGGAAGGCCGGCCGTGCATGATCACGCACGTACATCGTGCCGTAGACAGCCAACAGGAAGAAACGGATCCACAGGCGATTCATGCCGGAGAGCAGCTTGGGATCGGAGCGCATCAGCAGCGCGAATGCCTCGCCGTGACGGAACTCGTCGTTACACCATTTCTCGAACCGCTGGAATATGGGGTGGAAGCGCAGTTCCGGGCGCTTTTCCAGTTGACGGAAGATGGTGATATAGCGCGCGTAGCCGATCTTCTCCGAGAGGTAGACAGCGTAGAAGATGAATTTCGGCTGAAAGTACTTGTACTTCTTCGCCTTGGTCAGAAAGCCCAGGTCGACGCCGAGGCCGAAATCCTTCAGTGAGTCATTGATGAAACCCGCGTGTCGGGCCTCGTCGCGACTCATGTGGGTGAACAGTTCCTTGATGTCGGGGTTGCTGACTCGCTTCTTGATCTCCGCGTACAGCACACAGCCCGAGAACTCCGAAGTCACTGAGCTCACCAGGAAGTCGACGAATTCCTTGCGCAGTTCCGGAGGCAGGTCGGTGATCTGGGACGTGAAGCTCGCATCCCGCAGAAAGTGGCCCTTGTTCTCGTCGTTGCGTAGTTCCTGGATCAGCTGATCCCACTCCTGACGAACAGGCTCGACGTCGAGCTTGTCCATGGCCTCGAAGTCGGTGGTATAGAAATGCGGGCTGAGTACGGTGTCTTCCTGTGCTCGCTGCGTGGTAATGGAGTGGCCGATATACTCAGCTGTCGCGCTCATAGCTGCCTCCGGGAAGAAAAGCTCAGGTCGTAGAGTTCGTTGAGTTCACCGGTGGCCGCCACCCGCGCCCAGACCCGGTCTGCCAGACCTCCGCGCGTAACTGTGGCCCGGCGGTGGCAGAACACGCGCTCGCCGAAGCGGACATCCGTGGGTGCATCATGAACCTGCACCTGGTCACCAGGGCCGACCTCGACACCGCCAAGATCGACGTGAGCCTTGAGATACTCATTGGTGTGTTCAATTTCGACTGTGCAGGGAACGTCGAAGGAATAACGCTTTAGGACCCATTTCTCGAACATACTTGCCTCGCGTCGGCCATCGGCACGAGTGTCTGAATAATTAGACACCTTGTGACAAGTATAGTTGACACTCGCTCTGTTGCCTAGTGTCGATTGGTGGAGCCGGGTTAGTCGCGGGGGCGCTCTGGAGCCACAGGTGGCGAGGCCATGCGTGTCGATGTGCGTTGTTCCCCCGGTTCTGGCTGCAGGCCATACGGGGTGACCAGGTTCCAGACATGGTCGGGAATCATGGAGCGCAGTCTGCGGGGACGCTCGCGACGCAGGTGGATCACCGTTTCGATAGCTTTCATTTCGATGCGAGCCCGGGCGAACTCAAGGCCGCGGGGGCCGATGCGCGGCATCAGCCAGGACACGACTGGCCGTAGCCAGTCCGGCATTCGGCGTAGCGGCAAGCCGCCGGCGGCGCGCTCCACATTCGCCAGAAAGCCTTTCACCGAGCCCGCGCGGCGGCCCGCACTGCCGGGTTCCCGGAGTTGGACCTCCTCACCTAGCAGATCCAGCAGGGCTTGTCCGCGCTCGTTGCGCACGATCAGCCACTGGTCACCCTCGCCACCCATGTAGCCCACGGTGATATCGGACAGGACATTGCTATAGTCCACACAGGTGCGGCAGGTCAGTGGAAAAAAGTCGGGTGGCAAACGGGAGATGGGCAAGTCGAGAAACGGGATTTCCCGCACGCTGCCATCCTCGAACCGAAGTTCGACCCGGTAGTCCGCTCGAAACTCCAGGTAAGTGATCTGTTCTGGCTCGTCCGACAACAACTCGAGGAAACGGTGAAAATTGGCGGTGGTGGTGTTGTCGGAGCAGGGCGTTCCAATGACGTAGAGGCGCTCAAAGCCAAGTTCCTTCTCCAGCGCCCGCAGCGCGTAGACCTGGCAGGGGATGCCGATCACGGCGAGCCGCTTGATACCCTGGCGACGGGCGGGCTCCAGCAGGGACAGCAGTGGTGCGTAGCCCATGCGCATGCCTCGGCAGCCAGCCAGGTCGGCTGCATCAGTGACCAGCACGGGGACGGGTTTCCAGCGGTCGGTGGCGTCCGGCCGGACGGTGAGTACCGCATCCACCACACCCGTCGTGAGCAAGCGCTCGGCGATACGAGTCGTAATTCCCGACCATTGCGCGCCTGCAAGGCCGGGAACCAGCCGGGCCCGGTACATGCGTTGGTAAGGGCCAAAAAAACGTTCGTCGGCGATGTCGGGGTTCCGCGCGCGGCCATGCACCGCATGCTCGAGGCCAGGGTAGTCCGGTTTGATGAACTGGCAGGCGCGCCCACAGGCGCGGGGATCTTCCGTGCGTGAAATGCCGCAGTCTGTGCAGAGGTCTCTCGCAGGCGGCCACTCGGCTGCTCCGGCCGCGCCCGCAAATGGCGCTGCCGGATCGGTCGTTACACGCTGCTCGCCAGATTCAGGCTTCAGCAGCAAGAGCCACCAGTTGTCGCGCCCTGCCAGGCGCATCACATCCGTTTCGCGCCATGGCGTCAGCGCCGACCATGGGAACCAGCTCGGGGTGCCGGTCGAACAGTGCTCCGCCTACCATGACGACAACGAAGCGGTTGCAGGACGCCTTGCGGATGGCGCGAATGTCCCGGGTGAGTATGTCGATGGTCTGCTCGGTCCCCGCAGAGAGCCCGACCAGATCAAAGCTGTAACGTCGACAGGCGGCAGCCAATTCTGACCGGCCACCGCTGCCCCTAACGACGGCCCAGCCATCCCGGCGGAAGAACTCGGCTGCCATTTGTACCCCGAAGGTGTGATCTTCGCCGGAACTTGTTGCCAGCAGGGCGCGTCGGCGCGTTCCCTGTGGCCCGTTGTCCGGGCTGCGCATGCCGATGCCCGAGAGCACCTGCTGCAGTTTGCCTAGGCCGACCGTGACGTCCAGGAACGAGCACCGATCCTCTTTCCAGAGTTGCCCCAGGCGTTGCGCAGCCGGGGTGAGCAGTCCGAGGCAGATGGCGTCCATGGAGTAGCCGGCCTTTTCGAACCCATGCACGTAGGCCTGCACGGACGCATTCGGCTGGGACAGTGATAGGTCAGCCAGCTGTTCGGCTGCCGTGATATTCAGTTCGACGGCCGGCGGGGCGGGGGGAGGTACCTTCGCACCAACGTTGTGAGAGGCAATCATTTGCGGCAGTACTTCGCGAGCGATCGTGCGAAGCAGTTGCTCGGATCTCTTGTTGATGGCTGAAGCCGATTTGTCGCCGCGCATCGATGGCGGAGCGCGAGCGTCACCTGAATCTTTTCTGAGGATCTGCGAGTGATCGTGTCCGGTGGGAGGCGCCTGGAGGTGAGTGTGCCCTCTACGCTCGTTTTCTTCGTCTGCTGAATCCCGGAGCCCCGGACCCTCAGTCAGGTCTGTCATTGCGTGCCTCCTCCGTGTCGCGCTTTAAAAATACGGCGACTTCTCATTAGTTTATGGTGTCTTTGTCATCTGATTTGTGACTCTTGTGCTGCTCGTCATCGTTATTTGATCCCCACAAATTTATAACAGACTCGATGCCAATCTTCCATCCCGGGCCCGAGGCCGATGATGGCAGCGCTCCCCTAAAGCTCGCCCGAATCGCCGTCCATCAAGCCGTGTCTACGCAGCTTGACGTACAGGCTCTGGCGACTGAGTCCGAGCAGTTCGGCCGCAGAGGCCCGGTTGTCTCCGGTCAGCTGAAGTGCAGCCTCGATGCACAGCTTCTCGATCAGGTCGGTTGACTCCCGAACCAGTTCCTTGAGTGGAACCTGGCCCACAAGCTGGGTCATCTGTTCCATGGAGCGCGGCTGATCCATCTCCGGTTCGCTTTCGCCTGTGGGTCGATGGTCGACATGGCGCACAAAGAAACCGTAGCTGGCGTTGGTATCCTTGCCTGCGCTCGAGACTGCCGAGACTTCTACCTTCGCACTGGAGCCAAGCTCTCCCCGCAGAGTGGTGGGAAACAGCCTTATCACCGCATGCTGGCGGAGGCTGGCCAGGAGAACGTCCAGATCCACGCCGTGGCGCCCCAGCCACCGGCCCAGTGATTCTCGCCGCACGACCTCTTCGGAAGGCATTTGTGCCAGGTCCAGAAACATGCGGTTTGCGCTGAGTATGGCGCCTTGGGCGTCGGTGACGACCACTGCGTCCGGCGCCTTTTCCATGAGCTGTAACAGGCGTAACTTCGTTTCCGGCAACTCTGCTCCGAGCATTGCAGAGCCGGCGGTCTGGGGGACGAGGCGAACAATGAGGAGCGCATCCAGTTGCTGTCGCAACAAGGCTGCCGACACGCTGAAGGCCGTGCCATCGGCCCGGTGGGCGATAACGCTATCGGAACGCCCCGTGTTGCAGACGCCATCCAGCAGTGAGGTGATGGCCTCCTGACCCGCCGGGTTGAAGCCGTCCGGGAAACTCTGCCCAACCAGTTCGCGATTGCGCCTCGTCAGCAGTTTGTCGGCAGACGGGTTGGCCTCGATGATTTTCCGGTTTGCCGCGTCCAGAACCAGGACGGGTTCCAGCGCGGTCTGGAATAGCAGCCGGAAGCGTGCTTCGGTTTGCCGTAACTGCCAGTAGTCCCGCTCCAGGGATTGCTGCACTTCGATGACGCGCTGCTGCAGCGACGCAAGGGTGCGTAGATTGCGCCCTATGGCGATGATGCGGCCGTCGCCGTCAATACGTATTGCGCAGTAGTCCACCGGGACATCCGGAGCGCGATGCACCGGATGGTTGACCTGTCGCCAGCGTGGCGCGACATGGGAGTCACTCGGCGACGAGAGCATTGCCTCGACCTTGGGTCGGCTTTCAATGGTGACCACGTCTACCCATTGCTTGCCACGCCAGTCCGCACCAATGGCCTCATCCCCGGAAAATGCGTTGTCCAGGATGCGGCCCTGCTCATCAAGTACGAGCACCACGTCAGCCGCGGTCGCTATCAGGCGGGCGGCTTCCTCGGCGTCCAGGCCCTTGAAGGATTCCTGTGGGGCCTCGAGCGTTTTCACGATCTATCTGTCCTCCGGCAACGCATTCGTTGCCTCGCGAGACGAGTGGCGCCGACTAGTGACCTTTCGCACTAGACATATCGGCATGCGAGACCTCCGCAGCCGCTCCCGAAAAGGAGGTTGCGATCACGTCCGCGCTGACCAGTGAGTGGATGTCTTGCCGTTGACTTGCCAGCGCTCCGCCGACCATTACCTGAATGTTCTGATTTATCGAGGCCTTGCGAATGGCGGAGATCTCGGCAGCGCATGAGTCTATCAGTGTTTCCGACGCCAACGATAGCCCGACAACATCGAACCAGCGGGTCCCGACTGTCGCGCTTACCGAGCGCCCATGTGTGAAGTTGACGCAGGACACATCCCATCCATCCCGGCGGAAGAATTCAGCCACCATCTGTACGCCGAAAGTGTGCTGCTCGCCGGGCACCGGGAGCAGCAATACGCGTCCCGGGGTTGCCTCATGTGATCGATCGGCGGTCACGGCGCTGCCGAGCTCGTGAAGGATGCTCTGCAGTCGGCTGACACCGCAGGTGACATCGAGGAAGTTGCACGTGTCATTGCACCAGTGCCTGCCTAGCTCACGGGCGGCGGGTGCAAGCAGGTCCATGCACAGGGTCTTCAGACCAACGCCGCGGGCGCGAAAGCTATCGACGAAATCAAAGGCGGCCCGACCATCATGGGCGATGGACAGCTCCGCCAGCCGGTCGATTTCTTTCTTCGAGATGGACGGGGGGGAGGGGTGACCAGCCCCTCCGCGCATGCCGTCTTCAACACGACTGCGCAGCAGTTCCGGGATGATCCGCCGTTCAATTGCGTCCATCAGGTACACAGAAAGTCTGGTTGAATCGTCGTTGGAGCCAGTGCCCTGTCTCTCGTCGGTTTTGCCATCATTGCTGTGCTTCGCTTCACTACTTGTAACCCCGCTGGATTGCTTGGCCCTTGATTTTACAGGGCGTTGATGGACTGAACCACCACCATGGTTATCCGATCGTTGGTAGCCCTCGGCACCAGATTGATCCAGCAAGTCCGTCATTTACCCGTCTCCAATGACGGTGTCACCCGTCCGACGTATTGGGGGAAAGCACTGAGTGCACGATCCCTACTTCCTGTTTTGGCCCATTACCTGGCAAATGTCAATTAATGCAAACGTCAACTTTGCTTGACACTCGTTCGGAGCGAGACTAGATTCAGGGCCATACGGGACGAATAAAAGCGAGGCACAGCGGTATGCAGCAACGTCGCTTCCAGGAGTCAGGCAGTGCGGGACTCTATACGCCCGAGCAGAAACGCCGACGCGATGAGTCTCCCTGGACACTGGTACAGGGCCTGCTCGCACCGCTGCAGTTCGCGGTTTTCCTGGTGAGTGTCTTCCTGGTTATTCGCTACCTCCAGACAGGGGAGGGGTTCGCCCTGGCGGCCGCGTCCGTTGTCCTGAAGACGGTGCTTCTCTACGCAATCATGGTGACCGGCTCCATCTGGGAAAAGGTCGTCTTCGGTCGGTATCTCTTCGTGCCCCTGTTCTTCTGGGAGGACGTGGTCAGCATGGGCGTCATGGCGCTCCATACCGCCTACATCGTCGTCCTGTTCACTGGCTGGATGAGTCCCGAGCAGCAGATGTATCTCGCGCTCGCCGCCTATGTCGCGTACCTGGTCAATGCCATCCAATTCATCCTCAAACTGCGTGCGGCGCGCCGAGGCGCGCAGGGTGAAGCACCTATGGTTCCAGCAGGAGTAGTCAAATGAGTGGTTTTCCGGCGATCGCGCCAGGACCGGGCGGGGGCTGCGATGACGCATCCGTCCTCCGGGAGCGCGGTCAGCGTGAAGTCTTCTGCGGACTCACCGGCATCGTCTGGTTGCACAGAAAGATCCAGGACGCGTTCTTTCTTGTGGTGGGGTCACGGACCTGTGCCCATCTCCTGCAATCCGCCGCCGGGGTGATGATTTTTGCCGAACCCCGCTTCGCCACGGCGATTCTGCAGGAGAGGGATCTTGCCGGGCTTGCAGACTGTAATGAAGAGCTTGATCGGCTCGTCGAGCAGTTGCTGGCGCGCCGCCCTGATATCCGAACCCTGTTTCTGGTCGGGTCCTGTCCTTCGGAGGTCATCAAGCTCGATCTGGCGACGGCAGCGGAACGTTTAACCAGAGAGCAGCAAGGCCGCGTTCGGGTGCTGAGTTATTCCGGCAGCGGTATCGAGACCACCTTTACCCAGGGTGAGGATCAGTGTCTCAGCGCGCTGGTCTCGGAGATGCCCCAGACCAACGCGGAGGCCGCATCACTGCTCATCGTCGGGACGCTGGCGGACGTGGTCGAGGATCAGTTCCGCCGGATTTTCGCGGCGATGGGCGTTACCGATGTGCATTTTCTCCCGGCGCGCACTGCCGCGGACCTGCCACCCGTGGGCCCTGGTGTCCATCTGTTGCTGGCACAGCCCTTTGTGGGGGACACCGCCCGGGCGCTGGTGCGCAAGGGTGCAAAGCTGATACAGGCACCGTATCCGCTGGGTGTGGAAGGTACGCTCGGTTGGCTCCGCGCAGCGGCCGATGTCTTCGGCGTTACCGACGAGCAGTTTCGGCTCGCCACGGAGGCCCCCGCAGCGCGGGCAAGGCGCGCACTGGAGCGTTACCGCCCGGTGCTGGAAGGGCGCCGAATCAGTTTTCTCCCGGATTCGCAACTCGAAATACCTCTGGCTCGCTTTCTCGCCGAGGAATGCGGCGTCATTCCGGTGGAGGTGGGTACGCCCTACCTGGACCGTCAGGTCCTCGCTGGTGAGCTTCCGAGGCTCGGTGCCGATGTGCGTTTGAGCGAGGGGCAGGATGTCGATCTGCAACTGGATCGGCTGCGCCAGGATGCGCCAGACCTGACCGTCTGTGGGCTGGGCCTGGCGAATCCGCTGGAGGCCGAGGGCTTGCGTACCAAATGGTCCATCGAGTTGGTGTTTTCTCCGATTCACGGCTTCGAGCAAGCCGCTGATCTGGCCGAGCTATTTGCGCGGCCCCTGGTTCGTAACGAGAAATTGGCGGTATAGATGCAGTTGACGCTCTGGACTTACGAAGGACCGCCCCATGTCGGGGCCATGCGCATCGCCACGGCTATGCGCAACGTCCACTACGTGCTGCACGCCCCCCAGGGCGATACCTATGCGGATCTACTGTTCACCATGATCGAGCGACGCTCGACCCGGCCGCCGGTCAGCTACACCACATTTCAGGCTCGGGACCTGGGTAGCGATACGGCCAACCTCGTTACAGAGGCGGTGCGCAAGGCTTATGAGCGGTTCAAGCCTGAAGCGCTGCTTGTCGGCGAGAGTTGCACCGCGGAGCTGATCCAGGATCAGCCCGGATCCCTGGCCCAGGGCATGAACCTGCCCGTACCCGTGGTGCCATTGGAATTGCCCGCCTATTCCCGCAAGGAAAACTGGGGCGCCAGCGAGACCTTCTATCACCTGGTGCGGGCAATGGTTGCCGACCAGGTTGAGCAGTCGGACGCGGGAGCGGGTGCACCGAGTCAGGGAGCCCAGCCGACCGCCAATATCCTTGGCCCTACGGCGCTGGGTTTCCGCTGTCGAGACGATGTTGAAGAGATCAAGCGGCTTCTGGCTCTGCTGGGTGTGGCCGTCAACGTGGTTGCCCCGGAGGGTGCGACGCCGGCTGACCTTCACCGCCTGCCGGATGCCGACTTCAACATCTGCCTGTATCCCGAGATTGCGAGAACGACCTGCGCGTGGCTGAAGCGGGTCTTCCACCAACCGTTCGTCAGCACGGTGCCAATCGGCGTCGGTGCGACACGGGACTTCGTTATCGAGGTGGGCGAGGTCGCCGGTCTCGACGTGACCGACGCCCTGGCTGCTCTCGACTCCCGCCTGCCCTGGTATTCACGTTCGGTGGATTCCACCTACCTCACGGGCAAGCGGGTTTTCATCTTCGGCGATGCCACCCACGCCCTCGCCGCGGCCCGGATCGCCAACGATGAGCTTGCCTTCGAGGTTGTCGGTCTCGGGACCTACAGCCGCGAAATGGCTCGCGAGGTTCGGGAGGCCGCCAGCCGCTACGGTCTCGAAGCGCTGATAACAGACGATTACCTGGAAGTCGAGGCGCGCGTGACCGAGTTGCAGCCCGAGCTGGTGCTTGGCACGCAAATGGAGCGGCACATTGCCAAGCGACTCGGCATTGCCTGCGCGGTCATTTCCGCGCCTGTCCATGTGCAGGATTTCCCTGCCCGGTATTCGCCACAAATGGGCCTGGAAGGGGCCAATGTGATTTTCGACACCTGGGTGCATCCATTGATGATGGGCCTGGAAGAACACCTGCTCGGCATGTTTCGTGGAGACTTCGAGTTCCACGATGGCGCTACCGCTTCCCATTTGGGTTCGGAAGCACCGCCAAAGCCGGGCCTCGTCACTGCCGGTGTGACTGCGGAAGAGGATGAAGGCGTCGTTGTAGAGGAGGGCAGTTGCTCCTGGACGCCGGAAGCTGAAACCGAGCTACGCAAGATCCCGTTTTTCGTTCGTGGAAAGGCCCGACGGAATACCGAACGGTTCGCAGCGGAAACAGGCCTTGCAAGTATAACCGTGGAGACGCTCTACGATGCCAAAGCCTACTTCGGTCGCTGAGACGGCCATTCCCATCCGGGTGGTTATCATCACCCTGGACGGCCACCTCGCTGCAGCCACGCAACGGGCCCGCCTTGAACTGGAAAAAGCAGTTCCCGGGCTTGTGTTGACTCTGCATGCAGCCTCGAACTGGAAAGACGACCCAGAGGCATTGACGCACTGTCGGGAAGAGATCGCCAGGGGCGACATCATTCTCTCGTCCATGCTGTTCATGGAAGAGCACATCAATCCCGTGATCGAAGATCTGCGGGCGCGTCGCGATCACTGCGACGCAATGGTCAGCATCATGGCGGCGGGCGAGGTGATGAAGCTCACTCGCATGGGCCGATTCACCATGGACGGTTCCAGCAGCGGACCGATGTCCCTCCTGAAGAAACTCCGCGGCCAGCGGGGCAAAGCCGGCGCCGCAACCACCGGCGCAAAACAGATGGCCATGCTGCGGCGCATACCGCGCATCCTGCGTTTTATTCCCGGTGCGGCCCAGGATGTTCGCGCCTACTTCCTGACCATGCAATATTTCCTGGCTAGTTCAGACGAGAACATCTGCCAGATGGTTCGATTGCTCGTCAATCGCTACGCCGATGGCGATCGGCGTGGGCTGCGCGGAACGGTGCCCGCTGCCGCCCCCGTGGAGTATCCGGATGTCGGCGTCTATCACCCGCGACTCAAAGGTGGAATCAGCGATGATGCCTCCCGCTTGCCGAAGCCGGGCTTGAAGTCCCGGGGCACTGTCGGCCTCCTTCTAATGCGTTCCTACGTGCTGGCGGGCGATTCGGCTCACTACGATGGCGTGATCAAGGCGCTGGAGACGCAGGGATATCGCGTTATCCCGGCGTTTGCCAGTGGGCTTGACAGTCGCCCCGCGGTTGACGCGTTTTTCATGCGTAATGGTGTCGCCACGGTGGATGCAGTGGTCTCTCTGACCGGCTTCTCGCTGGTCGGGGGCCCAGCCTACAACGATGCGGCCGCAGCCGAAGAAATGCTGGCCCGTCTTGATGTGCCGTACCTTGCCGCCCAGGCTCTTGAATTCCAGGGTCTCGAGCAGTGGGAGGCCTCTGACCAGGGCCTGACGCCGGTAGAGGCGACCATGATGGTAGCCATACCGGAGATCGACGGCGCTACCGGGCCCATGGTATTCGGCGGGCGCTCTGCACTTGGTGGCGCGAATGGTATTCGCAGCATGCAGGTGCACCCGGAACGGGCAGAAAAACTCGCCCGCCGGGTTGACCGCCTCGTGCAGCTACGCAGCACACCGCGCAAGGATCGCCGGGTTGCCGTGGTGTTGTTCAGCTTTCCTCCCCAAGCGGGGGCGGTGGGTACCGCCGCTTACCTGGCGGTCTTCGAATCCTTGTTCCATACCCTGACCGCCATGCGCGACGCCGGGTACACGGTGAACATGCCCGCATCCGTTGACGCATTGCGCGACCGCCTGATCGATGCCGGGGAAACCCAGCAGACGGCCTACGCCCGAGTGCATACCCGCATCGGGGTCAACGACCATGTGGCCCGAGAGCCGTGGTTGAAGGAGATCGAGGCGCAATGGGGCCCGGCTCCCGGCCGACAGCTCAGTGACGGTTCGTCCATCGCCGTGCTCGGCGCCACCTTCGGCAATGTCTTTGTCGGCGTACAGCCCGGTTTCGGCTATGAGGGCGATCCAATGCGCCTGTTGTTCGACAAGGGCCTGGCACCGACTCACGCGTTTTCTGCCTTCTACCGCTACGTGCGAGAGGATTTCAACGCCCACGCGGTTCTGCATTTCGGGACCCACGGTGCGCTGGAATTCATGCCCGGCAAGCAGTCGGGTCTGTCATCGGCCTGTTGGCCTGACCGGCTGATCGGCGAACTGCCCAACCTGTATCTTTACGCGGCAAACAATCCGTCCGAGGGCACGATTGCCAAGCGTCGGTCGGCGGCGACCCTTATCAGCTACCTGACACCGCCGGTTGCCAAGGCAGGGCTTTATCGGGGCCTGCTGGAACTCAGGGAGTCCATGGATCACTGGCGCTCCTTGCTTCCGGATAACCTGCACGAGCAGGCTGAGTTGTCGGCGCTGATCCAGGCGCAGGCCGCCGCCGTCGATCTTGCCGAGCAGGAGCCAGCCTGGGGCGACGAAGCCGAGGCTCGAATCACCGCGCTGCTTGCCGAGGTGCTGGAACTCGAGTACACGCTGATCCCGGACGGTCTGCATGTGCTTGGCGTTCCACCGAAGCGCGCCTCACGTATCGATCTGATGCAGGCCATGGCAGAGACAGGTCACGGCGTCAGGCTCACAGAGGAAAGCGCAGCGGCCATCGTGGATGGCGTGCCTGCCGAGCAGATCCTCTCCGGTGCGATCGCCGAAGGCCTGACGCGGGAGGTCCTGGATCAACTCGCAGCCACCGATGCATTGCTGGCAGTCAACCAGGAAACCGAAGCTGTCATCGCCGCACTGGATGGCCGCTTCATTCGGCCTGCCCCGGGCGGCGATCTGCTTCGCTCGCCAGCCATCCTGCCCACCGGACGAAACGTCCATGGTTTCGATCCCTATCGGATACCCAGTGCCTATGCGGTCCGCGACGGGGCTGCCCAGGCGGAGCTGTTGCTTGCCAAGCATCAGGCCGACGGCCACCCGGCTCCAACATCCATCGCAATGGTCCTGTGGGGCACGGATAACCTGAAGAGCGAGGGCGCGCCGATCGGTCAGGCGCTGGCGCTCATCGGAGCCAGGCCGCGGTTTGATGGATACGGTCGGCTGTGTGGTGCGGAGTTGATCCCGCTGGATGAACTCGGCCGCCCCCGGGTCGACGTGGTCCTGACTCTGTCCGGAATATTCCGGGATCTCCTGCCGATTCAGACCCGTGCTCTGGCCGAGGCGGCCTTCCTGGCAGCCTCCGCTGAAGACGAGCCACTGGACATGAATCCTGTCCGCCGCAATGCCCTGGCCTACCAGGAACAGCATGGCTGCGACTTCGAGACCGCAGCGCTGCGGGTCTTCGGCAATGCCGACGGAGCCTACGGCGCAAACGTCGGCGCCATGATCGACGACGGCTGCTGGCAGGAGGAAGACGAGCTTGCCGAGACCTATACCCGGAGAAAGTGCTTTGCCTATGGTCGCGACGGCAAACCCGTACGTCAGGCGGAGCTGCTGGGCAGCATGCTGGCCGGTGTCGAGCTCGCTTACCAGAACCTGGAATCCGTGGAGCTGGGTGTGACGTCGGTGGATCACTACTTCGACACGCTTGGCGGCATCAGTCGCGCCGTCAAGCGGGCAGGCGGAAACACGGTCCCGGTGTATATCGGCGATCAGACCAGTGGCGAGGGGACGGTACGCACACTGGCGGATCAGGTGGCACTCGAAACCCGCACCCGGATGCTGAACCCCAAGTGGTACGAGGGATTGCTGGAGCACGGCTACGAGGGCGTGCACCAGATCGAGGTCCACGTCACCAACACCATGGGCTGGTCGGCCACCACCGGGCAGGTTGCGCCCTGGGTCTACCAACAGCTCACCGAAACATTCCTGCTGGATGACGCCATGCGCGAGAGGCTTGCAAGCCTCAATCCGGCAGCATCGGCGAAGCTCGCTAATCGCCTGCTTGAAGCCAACGAACGCAACTACTGGTCGCCGGATGCACAGACGCTTGATGCGCTGCGCAGTGCGGGCGACGAACTTGAAGATCGACTCGAAGGAATTGCGGAAGGAGTAGCTGCATGATAACTACGACGGCTGTCCCAGTGACGGCAATTGGCAAGCGCCCACCGGATGGACAGGGCAGCGTGCAGGTCCACCAGGACCCGAAAGTGGACATGGGCCGAGCCAAGGTGTTTGCCGTCTACGGCAAGGGCGGCATCGGCAAGAGCACAACGTCCTCGAACCTCTCGGTTGCCTTTTCCAAGCTTGGCAAGCGGGTGCTCCAGATTGGGTGTGATCCGAAACATGACTCCACGTTCACTCTGACCAAGCGGCTGGTGCCGACGGTGATCGACAGCCTGGAGGCGGTGGATTTCCACCCGGAAGAGCTGCGCACTGAAGACTTCGTCTACGAAGGCTACAACGGTGTCATGTGTGTGGAAGCCGGCGGGCCACCAGCAGGTACCGGTTGCGGTGGCTATGTGGTGGGTCAGACCGTGCGGCTGCTGAAGGAACATCACCTGCTGGAAGACACCGACGTGGTGATCTTCGATGTGCTGGGTGATGTGGTCTGCGGCGGTTTTGCAGCGCCGCTGCAACATGCCGACCGTGCCTTGATTATCACCGCCAACGATTTCGATTCCATCTTCGCGATGAACAGGATCGTCGGTGCGATCAAGGCCAAGTCCAAGAACTATAACGTGCGTCTGGGTGGGGTGATCGCCAACCGCAGTGCCGACACCGATGAAATTGATCGATTCAATCTGCGAACCGGTCTGCAGAAAATCGCGCATTTCAAGGATGTAGACGCCATACGCAGAAGCCGCCTGAAGAAATCGACGCTCTTCGAGATGGAGTCGTGCCCCGAGGTTGACGAGGTTCAGGCGGAGTATATGCGCCTGGCGGCCACACTCTGGGCGGGTATGGATCCGATGATCGGAGAATGCCTGAAGGATCGCGAGATCTTCGACCTGCTGGGTTTTGATTGATGGAGCGACCGATGCAACAGCCGATCAGTGATTCCTACGCCCAGCGCCGCGGGCAACTGGAAACCTATTTCAACCGCACTGCTGTGGATGCATGGAAACGGCTGACCTCGGATGTCCCGGTCAGTGGCATTCGCGCTACTGTCCGGGCGGGGCGTGACACCATGCGGGGTACGCTGCTCGGCTGGCTGCCGGATGATCTGCGCGGTTATCGGCTGCTTGATGCAGGCTGCGGGACGGGTGCCTTCGCCTCAGAAGCGGCAAGCCGTGGCGCCGATGTTGTGGGTGTCGATATTTCCGAGACCCTGGTCGAGCTGGCCCGGGAGCGGCAGCCTGCAGATCTCGCAGGCAGCATCGAACTCCGGGTGGGTGACATGCTCTCCGCGGATCATGGTGACTTCGATTACGTGGTGGCCATGGATTCGCTGATTCACTATGGCACCGATGACGTGCTCGGCGCTCTGCGTGCTCTCGCGCCCCGAGTTCGCGTGGGGATGCTGATCACCTTCGCGCCCAGCACGCCGGCTCTCGCCGCAATGCATGCGGTGGGCAGGCTGTTCCCCCGTGGCGATCGCGCTCCAGCCATTCAACCGGTGGCCGCGCGTCGCTTGCAGTCCCTCATCGCCACGGACGCCACACTGTCGGGCTGGCAGACGGGGCGGACCGAGCGCGTGAGTCGCGGCTTCTATACGTCACAGGCCCTCGAGGTCTTACGTAAATGAGGAGTCTCAACGGCAATCTGGCGCGTCTGTGGCTCCGTGTGGGGCCGCGATTCCTGCCGTTTGCCGATGCCGCAACCATTGATCTGCCCCTGGGGCGGTTGTTGCGGCTTTCCCTGTTCCAGGTCTCCGTTGGCATGGCGCTGGTCCTGCTGGCGGGAACCCTGAACCGGGTAATGATTGTTGAACTGGGCGTCTCCGCGGCCCTGGTCGCGTTCATGGTCTCACTACCGATCCTGTTTGCCCCAATTCGCGCGCTGATCGGATTCCGCTCCGACCACCATCGTTCCGCTCTGGGCTGGCGCCGCGTTCCCTATATCTGGATTGGCACCATGCTGCAGTTCGGTGGCCTTGCCATGATGCCATTCGCATTAATGGTGCTGTCCGAACCCGGCGACGGGCCGGCGCTGGCGGGCCCCCTGGGGGCGGCTTTGGCATTTCTGCTGGTCGGTGCCGGGCTGCACACCACCCAGACCGCCGGCCTTGCCCTTGCCACGGATCTTGCCCCGGAGAAGTCGCGACCGCGCGTCGTTGCCTTGCTGTACGTCATGCTGCTGGCCGGCATGGTATTGAGCTCCCTGGTTCTGGGCCTGCTGCTCAAGGACTTCAGCCCCCAGCGGCTGATCCAGGTCATCCAGGCTGCGGCGGTTGTGACGCTTATCCTGAATACGGTGGCCCTGTGGAAGCAGGAAAGCCGCAATCCCGAACGGACCCGTCGAGACACGCCTCGCCCCAGTTTCATGACCGCCTGGCGGACCTTCGGCGAGGGCGGACGAGTGACGCGACTACTGGTGGCCATCGGCCTGGGTACCGCCGCGTTCAGCATGCAGGACATCCTGCTCGAGCCCTACGGTGGAGAGGTTCTCGGCTTGTCGGTCTCGGCAACGACGACGCTCACCGCAATCTGGGCGGGTGGCATGCTGGCCGCCTTTGCCCTGGCCGCCAGGCTGCTTGGCCGTGGCGGCAATCCGTATTTTCTCGCAGCCTGCGGCGCCATGATTGGCGTGGTTGCGTTCAGTGCGGTGATCTTTGCTGCGCCCCTGCAGTCACCCATGCTGTTCCGTTTCGGCACCTTGCTTATCGGCTTCGGTGGCGGTCTGTTTGCTGTCGGTGGCCTGATCGCCGCCATGGCGCTGGGCCGTGGGGACAACGCCGGCATGGCCCTGGGTGTCTGGGGTGCGGTACAGGCCACGGCGGCGGGGGCGGCCATCGCCGCAGGTGGCGCTATCAACGACATCATTTCGGCGCTGGCTGAGCGCGGGCTGCTTGGCGAAGCGCTTGCCGGTCCGGCAACAGGGTACAGCGTGGTCTACCACATCGAGATTTTGCTGCTATTCGCAACTCTGGTGGCAATTGGGCCCCTCGTGCATACGAGGTGGCGTGTTCAACAACCGACAACATCATCAACACAGCGTTTCGGGCTGGCCGATTTTCCCGGCTAGCGTCCAGCGAGTGTATTGCGGAGGGTCATCATGCAAACCGGAGCTCTCACAGGTTACCTGGACGTCGCCCAGGTTGTTTTGTACGTCTTCTGGATATTCTTTGCGGGTCTGATTTTTTATCTGCGCCGGGAAGACAAGCGGGAAGGGTATCCACTGGAATCGGATCGAACCGACCGCAGTGGTGGGCGTGTCAGCGTTGTCGGGTTTCCGTCGCCGCCGTCCCCCAAGACATTCCTCCTTCCACATGGGGGAACCCAGACTGCGCCGCGGGATGAAAAGCCGCAACGCCCCGTCAAGGCCGAGCCGGACGTCCCATGGCCAGGGTCGCCCCTGCGTCCCACCGGCAATCCTCTGAAGGACGGAGTCGGACCAGCCGCATGGGCGGAACGGCACGATATCCCCGATCCCACCTGGGAAGGCGATCCCAAGATCGTGCCCATGCGCGTCGCCACGGATTTCTGGGTCGCGGAACAGGATCCGGATCCCCGCGGCATGCCCGTAGTGGCACTGGATGGGGAGGTTGCGGGGACGGTCAAGGATATCTGGGTTGACCGCTCGGAATTCCGCGTCCTGTTCCTTGAGATGGAACTCGCAGGGTCGAAGCCCGAGGCAGAACCGGAACCCGAGGAAGCCGAGGGTGAAGTCGCAGAAGGCGAGGAGGCCAAGCCGAAGCGTCGCCGCACGCGCAGCGCAAAGGCCGATACCATCTTGCTGCCCATCAACTTTGCCCGGGTGAATCCATACCTGGGGCAGGTCAAGGTGGTTTCGCTGATGGCATCGCAGTTCGCCGATGTGCCGCGTTTGCGCAAGCCGGATCAGGTGACCCTGCTCGAAGAGGACAAGATCACTGCGTACTTCGGCGGCGGTCACCTCTATGCCCATCCGTCACGACAGGAGCCACTGCTGTGAGCGAGTTTGATATTGAACCGATTCCGGGCTTGCCGGAACGGCCACCTGAGGGCGAGCGGATCCTGTGGCAGGGTAAACCTGCCGCATGGCCCCTCGCCAAGCGGGCTCTCCACGCACGCAAGGTCGCGCTTTACTTCCTTGTGGTGGGGAGTTTTCTCGCCGTTGACGCGCTCTGGGGTGGTGAGTCCCTGGTGATGGCGCTTGGCCAGGGTTTGAGTCAGTTCGTCATCGGCACGATCGCCGTTGGCGTACTGTGCGTGCTGGCCTGGTTGATGAGTCGTACCACGGTCTACACGATCACCAACCGCCGGGTCGTGGCCCGGTTCGGTGTTGCCTTGCCCATCACCGTTAACCTGCCCTTCACCATGCTGGAATCGGCGGATCTGCGGCTGAATGGGGATGGCACCGGTGATATCTCCCTGACCATGGCGCCGGACCAGAAGATCAGTTACATGCTCTTCTGGCCCCACGTGCGTCCCTGGCATCTCAGCAGTCCGAAACCTTCTCTTCGGGCCATCCCCGACGCTGAAGAGGTAGCAGGCCTGTTCGCCGAGACCTTGACCGCGACCCAGGGATTGTCGGGTCCGCGGAGCAACGAATCGATGCCCTCGCTGGATGAGGCGTCTACACCGATTATTCATCGTTCCGCAGCCGGGCAGAACTAACGCCCGGTTATTGCCGAGGAGGGCATGGAATGAGCGATCATCACAGTCTTGAAGAGAGCATGCCACGGGCGCCGCTGATCGCCATTGCGGTCCTGATCGGCTTCACCTTATTGCTGGTCACGACAGTAAGGGTACTCGGGCTCACCGCGGGGGATGAGCCAGCAGCGGCGCTGGTGGATCGGCAGCTGCATTTCGAGGATCTCGGTGGCGGCTATATCGCGATCATCGACGCAACCAGTGACAGCCATCTGCAATCCATCGGCCCCGGTGAGCAGGGATTCATCCGGGCGACGGTGCGCGGCCTGGCACAGCAACGGTTGCGTCAGGGGAGTGGTCCAGGTGAGCCTTTCGTGTTGAGTGGCAGGGCCGACGGTCGCCTGTTTCTTGAAGATCCTGTTACGGGAAGAATCATTGACCTGACGGCGTTCGGGCATACCAATGCATCGGCCTTTGCGGAGTTGCTCACCGCCGAAATCGGTGTTCAATGACAACCGTACTCTGGCCCATGCTGTTCGCGCTGCTGCTCTGGTGGTTCAGCACTGGCCTCATAATCTATCTGGATGGCTTGCCGACGCGTACCTTCCGCTGGAGCATGCTAGGTGGGACGGTTCTGCTGATCGCGGCACTGTTCGGCCTGGCCCATGCGGCAGGCGATGCGTCTGTGACCGGTGCGTACCTCGCCTTCGCCTGCAGCCTGGTGATCTGGGGTTGGCTGGAGATGAGCTTCTACATGGGCTATGTCACCGGCCCGAGGCGGCATCGTTGCAAACCCGGATGCAAGGGTATCCGTCATTTCGGCCATGCTCTCCAGGTCAGTCTGTACCACGAACTGGCGATCGTACTTCTGGGTGCCGTGGTTCTGGTGCTGTCCTGGAATGCACCCAACAAGGTCGGATTGTGGACTTTCCTGGTGCTGGCCTGGATGCACGAGAGCGCGCGGCTGAACGTGTTCCTGGGAGTGCGTAATCTCAATGCGGAATTCATCCCCCCGCACATGGACCATCTGCGCAGCTTTCTGCGCAAGCGCCCCATGAACGCACTGTTTCCGATTTCCGTTACCGTATCGACCGTGGTGCTGGTGCTGCTGGTGCAGCAAGCGATGAGCGTGGCTGGTGACCCCTTCGCCGTGGCCGGGTTCACATTCGTCGCTACCATCATGGCGCTGGCGATCCTTGAGCACTGGTTCCTGGTGCTGCCATTGCCCTTCGCCCGGCTCTGGGATTGGAGTCTCAAGTCCCGATCAGTTCCAGGTCACAGACAAGAGATGGCTGCGCAGCCGGAGACGCGAGCGCCGCTGATGGTGGGCATACAGACGGTGCGTCAGGCCCTGTCTTCCCGAGTCCTTTAGCGCAGTGGTCCTGAGGACTGCCGTCGCCATCGTGGCTGCCGCCGTGGTGGCATTCAGCATCTGGCAACTTGAGTCCGATCGGCGGGGCTTGTCTGTGAGCCATGGCTGGGTGGAGGATACCCCGATCACCATCCATCAACGGCGGGACGCAGATCCCGCCCCGGTGGTGGTCATTGCTCACGGTTTCGCCGGGTCCCGCCGCTTGATGGAGTCCTTCGCCATTGCATTGGCGCACAACGGTTACGTTGCCCTGAGCCTGGATTTTCTCGGTCATGGGCGCCATCCACTGCCCCTGTCTGGAGATCTGCTGCGGGAGGATGGCGCCACTCTCAACCTGGTGGCGCAGATCGCGCAGGTTACCGATTATGCGGAAACACTCGCCGCAGGCGATGGCCGCGTCGCCTTGCTGGGGCATTCCATGGCCGCTGATATCATCATTCGCCATGCCCAGGTTGCCCCCGATGTGCAGGCAACCGTCGCGGTGTCCATGTTTGCGCCGACCATCACCGCCGATTCGCCCCGTAACCTGCTCGTCGTGACAGGCGCTCTGGAGCCGCGCTTGCGTGAAGAGGCGATACGCGTGTTGCGATTATCCGCAGGCAGTGAGGCGGCGGAGGGCGTTACCTATGGCGAACAGGAAGATGGCACGGCCCGACGGGCTGCCGTGGCTCCGGGGGTTGAGCACGTGGGCGTGCTCTATAGCCGAACCAGCCTCCAGGAGTCTGTCGACTGGCTGGACGGGGTATTCGGCCAGCGAGATGCCGGACCCGTGCCGGCGCGAGGGCCGTGGGTGCTGGCACTCATCGGGGCATTCATCGTGTTGTGCTGGGCGCTATCGGCGCTTCTGCCGCGGCAGACGTCGATTCAGGATGGCGCAGGCCTCGCCTGGCGGAAGTTACTGCCCATCGCCGTGATTCCGGCCATCGCCACTCCGCTGATCCTCTGGCCGCTTCCCACGGGCTTTCTGCCGGTGTTGGTTGCCGACTATCTGGCGCTGCATTTTCTGGTGTACGGCGTGATGACCTGGCTTTGTCTGGCCTTGTGGTCGCAAGAACCAAGGGATCTCAGCCGCCGTATGCTCGTCGCTGCCGGTCGATCCATACCCACAGCCTTGATGGCGGGGCTGCTCTGTCTCGCTGTCCTGTTCTGGATTATCGATCACTACATCACGGCATTTTCGCCAATCGCCTGCCGTGTGCCGATCCTGCTGGCCATGTTGGCCGGCACCGTGTTGTATTTCCTGACCGATGAGTGGGCGACGCGTGGGGAAGGGGCGGCAAGGGGCGGTTATCCGGCAACGAAGGTGATGTTCCTGCTGTCGTTGGGTGTTGCGGTGGTACTGGACCTGGAGTCGTTGTTTTTCCTGATCATCATCGTACCGGTGATGCTCTCGTTCTTCGTGGTGTTCGGGCTTTTCAGCCGCTGGATCAACAGGCGCACCGGCCGGCCCATGGCTGCCGGTCTGGTCAACGCCCTGGCATTTGCCTGGGCGCTGGCGGTGACCTTTCCGCTCATTGACGGTGGCTAGGGAGCCTGTTGCGATTGATTCACGCGGTGGCTATGCCTGAGTATCCTTGCTACCAGTACCTGAGAGGATCCACCGATGATTCACTACCTGGTCGCGTACTCCCTCAAGGGGGATGACCCCAGAAAAGATATCAAGCCACTTCATCTTGAGTTCCTGACGGAGTTGTATAACGCGGGTACGCTTGTTTGCGCTGGCGTGCTCACCGACAGGCCCGGGGGCTATCTGCTGTTTCGTACCGGCTCGGAGGAGGAGACCAGGGCGATTGTCGAGCACGATCCCTACATCATTCACGGGGCCCGGAGCTACACCATCACCGGCTGGGATCTCTCCCCATTCCCGCTACGCTAGGAGCCTACCGGGACAGGGAAATCCGACAGCAACGCCAGCCTGCGAATACTTCAGCGCTTCCTTAGGGGATCTGGCGATCGATCGCCAGGCTGATGGCAAGTGCTCCGCCGGTGGCCAGCGGTCCGCTGGCACCTTCCAGATCTCCGCTCCGGGGGGACGCATCGCCGCTGCGGGACACGCGGGCAACCACCTCCACGTTGGCCACGCTGTCGATGGAAAGCCCGGCAAGCATGCTGCTGCTTGCATCAAGACGGACGCCCATGGGCAACTCGGACACACTCTTGCGTACGACGGCAAGGGGCATTCCCGGACCTTCGGTCGCCCGGGCGTAAATCAGAACCATCTCCTCACCAGTCAGTTCACTGGCCAGCGCCTCGTCGAGGCGCAAGTCCACGTCGATGACGGTAAGGTTGTCCGTGGCCGCGGCGTGCTCAGCGGGGTCGTGAACGTCCACGCCGGCAAATGACGCTGCGCTGTCGATTGCCCGGGCCACCTGTGCGGCGGCTTCGCTATTGTCCGGTAGGTGTTCCAGCAACTGGCGCCAGCGGGCCGCGGCCCGCTCGAACTCCTCTGCCTGGTAATGCCCGACGCCGGCGAACCACAACGCTCCCAGATGTCCCGGCTCAAGTTCCAGAGCAGCATCGGCAAGCGCAGCCGCACGACGGGTGACTTCGCCATTCGCCTGGGCGATCAGGGCGTCGGCGTATTCCATGATCAGATCTGCGTCGTCCTCCCGGTAGCGGTAGGCGTTTTCATAGGCGTCGATCGCGCGTGTGGGCATGCCCAGGTACTGGTAGGTCTGGGCGAGCATGATCCACCCGTCCGGGTTGTCCGGGTTCTCTTCCAGCCGTTGGGACAAATCCGTCACAAGGCGGTTGATCTCGGCGCTGGTTGGATCGTCAGACTGGATCGCGCTGGACGTACCAGCCATTTGCTGCGCGGAGGGTGGGGTCTGTTGCATCTGGGACTGCAGGGTGAGTGCAATGCCCGGTACAACCAAAGCCGCAGCAATCAGGACCAGCCGGCCACGGCCGCGACCATCGTCACGGGTCTCGGCGCGATCTTCCGCGTCCACATCCGAGAGCAGCGAATCCTCAAGCTCCTCCTTGGCGCTGGCGTACTGGCTGTGATCGATTACCCCGGTCTGGTACTCCCGCTCAAGCTCCTTGAGTCGATCGCGATGCAGTGAAATGTTCAGATCCCGCCTGTCCCGGTTACTTGCGGCCGATTGTCGAATCATCGGCCAGAGCAGAAGCAGCGTGGATAACGCGACGAGCAGCCCTGCCACGATCATGAATTCGATGGTCATGATTCTTCTCCTCTCAGCAGGCGTCCAGCGCGTTGGCGCCCCTCTGGGCTGGTTGTCAGTTGCGGCTCACGCACCTCGGTGCCACGAGACACCTGATACCAGATGAAAATGCCTAGTATCAGTAACCCGAACGGCCCCAGCCAGAGCACGTAGGTGCTTGGCCGCAAGGGTGGCCGGTAGAGCACGAAGTCGCCGTATCGCGCCACCATGTAATCAATGACCTGGGCGTTGGTCGCGCCGTCATCCACGAGTTCGAAGACCTGGCGGCGGAGGTCTGACGCGAGATCCGCGTTGGAATCCGCCAGCGACTGGTTCTGGCAGACCGTGCATCGCAGTTCGTGCAACAGGGTGCGGTATTGGGCCGCCTTGGCATCGCTGTCGAAGTGCACCGGGTCCATGGCACCGCCGCTCGCTGAGCCAGCCCAGAAGAGTGCGATCAACACTAGCAGTGCAGCCTGGAGCAGGTGAAGCTTCACGACTCCTCCAGATGCAGCTTCTCGAGTATGGGCAGGATTTCGTTCTCTGCCTGATCCCAGCTCAGTGGCCCCGTATGCTTGTGTCTAATCCGGCCGTGCCGGTCGATGACAAAAGTCTCTGGCGTGCCATAGACGCCCAGGTCGATACCCAGGCGGCCGTCCAGGTCATGGGCATTCCAGACGAACGGATTACCCGCGTAATTCAGGTAACCCATGGCATCGGCACGCTTGTCCTTGTAGTTCAGACCATAGATGGTGACGCCATAGTGCTGTACCAGCCCCATCATCACGGGATGCTCCTGTCGGCAAGAGATACACCAGCTGGCCCAGACATTGACCAATGCGGGTTCCCCGTTGAGATCCGCCGCCGACACCATGTGATCACCATTCTCCAGCGTCGGCAGGTCGAAGGCGGGCATGGGTTGATTGATGAGCGGCGAGGAGATCAACCGCGGGTTGAGCCCCAGGCTTACAAACAGAAACCCTCCCACCACTACCAGCACCCCCAAGGGAAGGAGATAGCGGAGCCTCTTCGCGATCATGACAGTCGTCCTTCGTTGGGAAGCAGGGCAGGGTCGATGACAGACGGCTTGGCGACCGAATTCCCGCTATCGACGCGCTGCTCCCGCCGGGCGAGCACGGTGCGATAGCGCTTGTCAGCAGCGGCGATGAAGCCACCCAGAGCGATTAGCGCCGCGCCGATCCATAGCCAGACCTGGAACGGATTGTGGTAGAGCCGCATGGACCAGGCGTTGCCGGACATGGGCCGCCCGAGTGCGACGAATACGTCACGGCTCAGGTTGGTGTGGATCGCCGCTTCGCTCATAGGCTCCCGCTGGACCCAGTAGACACGACGCTGCGGTTTTAGTGTGGTCACGGGCTTGCCGTCCCGGGTCACTAGCACGCGGGCTTCCATGGCATCGAAATTGGGCCCCTCCACTGCATAGACGTCGTCCAGCGTGAACGTGTAGCCGGCCACTTCATGCTGGTCTCCCGGCGCCATGCGTACGTCCACCTCCTGCTCGAAGGTGGACACCATGGTGATCCCGATCACAAGGATCGCCAACCCTAGATGGCTGGTATGCATGCCGTAGTAGGACGCCGGCAACTTGCGCAGCCCGGCCAGCGCATTTCTACGGTGACCAAGCTTCTGGTGGAAGTCCCGGGCGATGGTGAACAGCAACCAGAAAGCCATTGCCAGCCCCAACGAGGCCATGATTGTTGTGGAGCCCATCAGGATCAGCGGAAAGGCGATGCCGACGGCAAAAGCGGCCACCAGGGTATGCCAGAGTCGGCTGGTCAGTTCCCTGGCGGAGACCTTCTTCCAGCGCATCAGCGGCCCAAGGCCGGCAAGGAATATCAGGGGCAGCATGAGCGGCGCGAACACCGTATCGAAGTAGGGCGGCCCGACGGAGATGCGGCCCATACCCAGGGAATCCAGGAACAGGGGATAGAGGGTGCCGATAAACACCGCGGCAAGACCGACGGTGAGCACCACGTTGTTTGCCAGCAGCGAGCCTTCCCGGGATACCGGGCGGAAGCTCGCCTGACTTCGGACCATCGGAGCACGCCAGGCGTAGAGCGCGAATGACGTTCCCACCACCACGGCCAGCAGCATGAGGATGTACATGCCCCGTTCCGGATCCGTTGCGAACGCGTGCACGGAGACCAGTACGCCGGATCGCACCAGGAAGGTACCCAGCAGACTGAGCGAGAAGGCGGAGATGGCAAGGAGCACAGTCCAGCTTCGGAACGCGCCGCGTTTCTCCGTGGCAGCCAGTGAATGGATCAATGCGGTGGCGGCAAGAAAGGGCATGAACGACGCGTTTTCCACCGGATCCCAGAACCACCAGCCACCCCAGCCGAGGGTGTAGTACGCCCACCAGCTACCCAAGGCTATACCGACACCCAGGAATGCCCAGGCCGCTGTGGTCCAGGGGCGGGACCAGCGTGCCCATGTGGCGTCGAGGCGACCGTCGATGAGCGCCGAGACGGCGATCGCGAACGGTACGGCCAACCCGACATACCCCATGTAAAGCATCGGCGGGTGGATAATCAGGCCCGGATCCTGCAGCAACGGGTTGAGGTCCCGGCCGTCCGCCGGCACCGGATAGATCGCCTCGAACGGGTTGGAGGTGAATAGCGTGAAAGACAGGATGCCCACGCTGATCAGGCCCATCACCGCGACGGTCCGAGCCGCCATATCCGCAGGCAGCCCCCGGCTGAACCGTGACACTGCAAGCGACCAGGCGCCGAGAATCAGTGCCCAAAGTAGCAGGGAGCCCTCGTGCCCACCCCACACACCCGAGATGCGATACATCAGCGGCAAGTTCGAGTTCGAGTGCCCGGCGACATAGGACACCGAAAAGTCATGGGTGATAAAGGCGTAGGTGAGGCAGGCGTAGGCCAGGGCGAGGAAGATGAACTGCCCGGCGACGGCGGTATGGGCGGTTGCCTGCCAACTCTTGACGCCGCGTTGCGCACCAATCAGCGGCAAGGTTCCCTGCACGACTGCCATGGCGAGCGCCAGCAATAGCGCGAATTGCCCGATCTGTGGAACCATATTATTCGCTCCAGCCCTCGCTGTGTCCGGTGTACCCCTGGGCCTTCAGTGCCGCGGCAACCTCCGGAGCCATGTAGTTCTCGTCGTGACGCGCCAGTACCTGCTCTGCGCGGAAGATCCCGTCTGTACCGATACGCCCATGGGCCACGACACCCTGGCCCTCACGGAACAGGTCCGGGAGCATGCCGGTGTATTCCACGGCAACGCTGTGGGCGGTGTCGGTGACCTTGAAGCGCACCAGCAGGGTGTCGTCGTCCTCGATGAAGGTGCCATCCTCCACCAGCCCGCCGAGTCGGATCAGATGACCCAGCGGTGCGTCGCCGGCGGCAATTTCCGATGGCGCGTAGAAGAACATCAGATTGTCCCGGAACGCACTCAACGCCAGGGCGGAGGCAATCGAGGTGCCAATCACGACCAGCAGCACGCCGGCCATTCTGCGTTTCTGCCGTGCTGTCATTGCGCGGATTCTCCGTGACGATGGCGAATAACGAGGCGTCGCTGCAGTTGCCGCAGGGCGCGCATGGGGTAGACGAAGTTAAAGACCAGGACTGCAGTCACGATGAAGTAGGACGACCAGACGTAGACGGCGTAGCCGCCCATGGAGAGAAACTCGATCATGCTTGTTGGCCTCCGAACAGCGCCCTTACCCAGCTGGTGTTCCGTTCGCGCGTAAGTACTTCGTGGCGCGCGCGGACCAGCACGGCTGCTGCGTAATAGAACTGAAATGCCAGCACCATGATGAGCAGGGGAATCAGCATCGACAGGTCAATGGATGGCGCGTCGAGCTTGGTGACGGTCGGGCCCTGGTGCAGCGTGTTCCACCATTTCACAGAGAAATGAATGATCGGTACATTGATCACTCCGACTACGGCGATCAGTGACGCGGCGCGGGCGGCGGTGCGACGATCCTCGATGGCGGCGTACAGCGCCATGAATCCGAAGTACAGGAACAGCAGGATCAACTGCGAGGTCAGTCGTGCGTCCCAAACCCAGAAAGTGCCCCACATGGGCTTGCCCCACAGCGAGCCGGTGGCGAGGCATAGAAAGGTGAAGCCTGCGCCGATGGGCGCGCTGGCGACAGCGATGATCTCCGCCAGTTTCATGCGCCAGATAAGGACAATCGCGCCGCAGACTGCCATGACCACGTAGATGAACATGGACATCCAGGCGCTGGGAGCATGGACATAAAGAATTCGGTAAGCTTCGCCCTGCTGATAATCCGGCGGGGCGACGAAGAAGCCGAGATACAGGCCGACGCCCGTCAGTATCAGGAAGATCGCCGTGAACCAGGGAATCAGCCGACCCGCAAGGGCGTAGAACGTCGGTGGGGAGCCGAGGCGATGGAACCACACCCAGCGGCTGCGTCGCCTTGGGTTGGTTCCGTCGACGGCCGAGATGGAAGGCTGCATGTCGATCTGGCTATGGGTTCCGGCCATGGTGTACGCCCACATTGACAACGCCACTAGTAAACTAAACATAACACCTCTGGGAAGAAGTGTCTCGTTTTATTGACACTTGTCCATACGCGCCGTGTATTCTCGGGGCTTGTAGCGGTATTGAGGCGAATTGGCAGTCTGATGCAGGACATCGTTTTCGAAGCAGATCGATTGGCGTGCATCCGCGGCGAGCGGATGCTGTTCGACGGGTTGTCCTTTCGCCTCGAGGCCGGCCACGGGCTGCTGGTCACCGGCCACAATGGCTGTGGAAAAACCAGCCTGTTGCGTATTCTCTGTGGCCTGTCCCTGCCGGAAGATGGCGAAGTCCGTTGGCGCGGGACGGATATCCGGGAGGATCGAAGTGCGTATTTCCGTGATATGGCCTATATCGGGCATGCCAACGGCGTGAAGGCGGACCTGACGGTGGCGGAAAACCTGCGGGTGAGCCTGGCGCTGACCACCGGTGGCCCGATGGATCTGATTGATGCGGCCCTGGATGATGTCGGCCTTGTCGGTCTCGCCAGCGAGCCGGCAGGTGCCTTGTCGGCGGGTCAGTGCCGACGTCTCGCCCTGGCGCGCTTGCTGGTGAGTCGCGCTGCCCTCTGGATTGTCGACGAGCCGTTCAATGCGCTTGATCAGACAGGCGTGCTGCAGGTCGAATCCCTGATCAGCAGGCATCTTGCGGATGGTGGTCTCGTGATCATGACCTCACATCAGCCCCTGAAGACCCTGGGTGATTCACTCGAACAATTGCGGATGGCGGCGTGACCGAGCCTGTCCCCGACCGCGGTAATCTCGGTGGTGCCTTTCTCGCGCTGTTGCTAAGAGACATCCGTCTGGTCTACCGGCGCAGTGGCGAGTGGGTGAATCCCTTGTTGTTCTTCCTCATCGTCACCACTCTGTTCCCCCTCGGGGTTGGGCCCGGTACTGAAACGCTGGCCGCAATCGGCCCCGGGGTGATTTGGGTGGCTGCGTTACTGGCGGCCATGCTGTCACTGGATAACCTTTTCCGTTCCGACTTCCAGGATGGCAGTCTGGAGCAGTTGGTAATGACCCATCATCCCTTGCCGGTGCTGGTGATGGCGAAGGTGCTGGCGCACTGGCTGACCACGGGCGTCCCGATCATTCTGCTTGCGCCACTGCTCGCCATGATGCTGCAGATGCCGGGATCCAGCGTGCCGGTGCTGATGGCAAGTCTGTTGCTTGGGACGCCGATACTGAGCCTGCTTGGTGCAATTGGTGTGGCGTTGACGGTCGGACTTCCCAGGGGCGGGGTGCTGTTGGCGCTGCTGGTTCTGCCGCTCTACATTCCCACGCTGATCTTTGCAGCGAGGGCGACGGAGCTAGCTGCGGTGGGGTTGCCGGCGGGGCCCAGCCTATCCCTGCTGGGTGCAATGCTGACCCTCGCACTCGTCTTGGTCCCTTTCGGAATCGCAACGGCCTTGCGGATCAGTCTGAATTGATCCGGCGCTGATGCACAGCGCCGGATCAGGATTCTGCTTGTTCTCGACCGGTGTGCCCGGACGCTTGCAAATCTGTCAGCGCGATAACACGACGATCAGAAACAGAAACAGGATGAAGCCGGTCAGGCCAGCGGCAATTAACTCTGCTTTGCGGCCGTCGTCTTTCTCCGAATCATTGGACATGATGGTCCTCCTGGTTGTTGGCTAGTGATGCATCTCAGAGCTTAGGACGTCCGCATCACATCCGCCAGATTTGTGCGCCGAATCCGCATCGGATCCGGCACACAAACGCACCTGTCAGCGACCAACCCAGGCGGTGCACCATCCATTAGCGGCAACCAGACGCCCGCCAAACGCGGCGCAAGGACCCCAGTCTCCATTGGGGTTGGTGTAGAGCTGACAGTTCTGGCAGACCTCGCCTTCGGAGTAATCGGGGTGATCCACGTCAGCCACATCGTGCTTGTAGTGCAGTGCCTCGGCGGTGGGTTCGCTTTCGCTGACGCGATCTTCGCTGGCAAATGCCTTGCCGTTAATGAAGATACCGGCTGCGGACACCGTCGCTGCACCCGCCAGGCCCATGCGCAGGAAGCGACGGCGAGAGCGGTCATGAATCTTGTCAGACATCTGGGTAACTCCTCTCGGATCAGTTGTTTGTAGCCGTATTAATACACAATTCACGAACGCGTCACAGTGGTTGCCACCCCTTCGTCGCGATTCGCGTACCACTATAGACCCAAACTCGCGCGATTCGTCTCTGCTTCGCCACGAAACAATGTGCCCGGCCGGCTGAACGCGAGCTGAATGGAAGCGCAGGGGCAGTGCCCTGCATTATCGCTTGTTGCCCGGCCTGCGTCGTTCGCTCTACCATGACCTCCGCTGACCAAGGACATTACAAAGGCCCCACCATGCCGCAAGTGTTTCCATTTTCCGCCATCGTCGGACAGGATGAAATGAAGCTCGCCATGCTCATTGCGGCAGTTGATGCTTCCGTGGGTGGTGTACTTGTGTTCGGCGATCGCGGCACTGGCAAATCAACGGCGGTCCGGGCTCTCGCCGGCCTCCTGCCTGCCATTCGCATGGTCGCCGATTGCCCGTATTCCTGTGACCCGGATCAACCTGCGAAGCTCTGTGAGAGCTGTCAATCGAAGACCGCTCGTGGTGATAACCTGAAGGTGCGACGGGGGCCGGTTCCGGTGATTGATCTGCCACTTGGTGTCACCGAAGATCGCGTGGTGGGAGCGCTGGATCTGGAGCGCGCGCTGAGTCGGGGTGAGAAGGTCTTCGAGCCGGGCCTGCTGGCACGGGCCAACCGCGGCTATCTCTACATTGATGAAGTCAATCTGCTTGAGGACCACATCGTAGACCTGCTATTGGATGTTGCAGCTTCCGGTGTCAACGTCGTCGAGCGTGAAGGTCTGAGCGTGCGGCATCCGGCCCGACTGGTGCTGATCGGTAGCGGAAACCCGGAAGAGGGTGAGCTTCGCCCACAGCTTCTGGATCGCTTCGGCCTCTCGGTGGAAGTGTCAACCCCGACGGATTTGCCGACCCGCATGGAGGTTGTGCGACGCCGCGATGCCTTCGAGACTGACCAGGACGCCTTCATCACGCGCTGGAAGCGTCGTGAGGGGGCGGTTCGCAAGCAGGTGCAGGCGGCCCGGGAACACCTTGGCAGTGTCACGGTGTCGGACGATATCCTCGAACAGGCTGCACGCCTGTGCCTGTCTCTGGGCACCGACGGCCTGCGCGGCGAACTGACGCTGATCCGGGCTGCCCGGGCGGCCGCCAGTCTTGAAAAGGCAGATGCCGTGGACGCATCCCACTTGCGCAAGGTTGCGCCCATTGCGTTGCGCCATCGACTGCGTCGCAACCCCTTGGACGAAGCGGGCTCAACCACCCGAGTTCAACGCGCGGTGGACGAGCTGCTGCCCGCATGACCGCGGACGCCCGGAGCGGTCTCGATCCGGAGATCACCTGGCAGGACAGCCTGATGGCGGCGGCCCTTTTTGCTGTCAACCCCGCGGCAACGGGCGGTATCGCGCTACGCGTCTCCCCAGGTCCGGTGCGGGATCGCTGGCTACAGTCGCTGCATGCTTACCTGGGCGACGCGATGACACCGCGAAAAATTCCCATCAATGTCCCTGATAACCGCCTGCTCGGCGGTCTTGATCTCGCCCTTACCCTGCAACATGGACGGCCAATACTGGAGCGTGGCGTACTGGCGGATAGCAACGGTGGGGTCGTGCTGCTGCCCATGGGGGAACGGCTGTCCCTGTCCACGGCGGGCAAGATCGCCGCAGTCATGGATGTCGGCGAAGTGCGCCTGCAGCGCGATGGACTGGACAGAATCTCGCCAGCCCGATTCGGCGTCGTGCTGCTGGACGAGGGCATCGGTGACGAAGAGCGCCCCCCGCGCATTCTACTTGACCGGCTCGCGTTTCGACTCGATCTGAGTGCCTTGCTGCGTGTGCCAGATGAGCAGCACCTGATCGACGTCGATGCCGTCGGGCCCGCGCGAACCCGCCTTGCGGAGGTGCAACTTCCTGAGGAGGCGACCGAGGCCATCGCTGCGGCCTCCGTGGCCTTGGGTGTGCAGTCCCTGCGGGCTGTTGTACTGTCCTGTCAAGTCGCCCGGCAAGCGGCCGCCCTGGTTGGCAATACGGTGGTGGGCGAGGAAGAGGCAGCGCTTGCTGTGCGTCTGGTGTTGGGGCCGCGGGCAACACAGTTGCCTGCACCTCCCGAGGAATCGGAGGAGCAGGAACCGGCCGAGCAGTCCGCCGAACAATCGAACGATCAGCCAGGCGATCGAGACCATGAGTCGTCAGAGCGGAACACGAAGCAACAGGACCCCAGCGGCGACGAGCGCGTCGTCGAGGCCTCCAAAGCCATGCTGCCCGAAGGTCTGCTACAGCAGTTACGAGCGCAGGCCGCGTTGACGGGCGTTCGGCGCCGGGCGGCAGGGCAGGGTGGGTATCAGCGCAAGGCCGGAGCGCGTGGCCGCCCGGTAGGAACCCGCCGTGGGAACCCCGGTGACGGCGCGCGGCTCAATGTCATCGAAACATTGCGCGCTGCCGCCCCCTGGCAAGCCGTGCGCAGGGCGAGCCTGGAAAAGGACCAGGCGGGCCATATCCATCGCATCCTGGTACGGCCGGACGATTTCCGCATCACCCGTTTCCGCCCCCGTACTGAAACCACCACGGTTTTCGCGGTGGACGCCTCGGGCTCGTCGGCAATGCATCGCTTGTCAGAAGCGAAAGGCGCGGTGGAGTTGCTGCTGGCGGAATGCTACGTGCGGCGGGATCGCGTCGCGCTGATCGCTTTCCGGGGCGCCAAGGCGGACGTGCTTTTGCCCCCGACACGCTCTCTGGTCAGGGCCAAGCGAAGCCTTGCGGCGCTGCCGGGTGGCGGTGGAACGCCTCTGGCATCGGGTATGGATGCAGCGCGGCTGGTTGGCGAGGAAGTCGATCGCCGTGGGGGAACCCCGGTGCTGGTCCTGCTCACCGACGGTCGTGCCAATGTCACCCGTGAGGGTATCGGTGGTCGTGAGCAGGCAGCGACAGACGCCCTTGACGCCGCCAGTCGCATTCGCGCAGCGGGTCTGCGCACGCTGGTAGTCGACACGTCGCCGCAGCCGCGCGCTCTGGCCCGCGAACTGGCGGCAACCATGGGTGCGGCTTACCTCGCTCTGCCTCAGGCCAATGCCGGCGCCATCAGTGATGCCGTCCGGGTTGCGACCACCCGGATGTCGTCTCCACCGGGCTGAACCCATGAGCAGTGGACTCGTCTGGGGAAGGGACGGGGATGACTGGCCGAACCGCGACCATAGTCGCTTCGTGCTTGCCGACGGCATGCGTTGGCACGTGCAGGTCATGGGGCAGGGGCCGACCATGCTTCTGCTTCATGGCGCCGGCGCTTCCACACACTCGTGGCGGGAGTTGGCACCGCTGCTCGCCGAGCGGTTCACGGTGATCGCCCCGGATCTGCCTGGTCATGGTTTCACTTCAAGGCCCCTGCGTGGCGGCGAGGGTTTGGCAGTTGCGGCCGCCGGACTGGACTCTTTGCTGGACTGTCTTTCCCTGCAGCCGACGGTCGTCCTCGGGCATTCAGCGGGCGCGGCAATTGGCGCTCGCATGCTGCTCGATCAGCCGGACTCCGCCGGCGTGTTGATCAGTATCAACGGCGCAATGCTGCCGTTGCCCGGGTTGTCATCGCGCCTCTATGGCCCGGCGGCACGGCTGCTCGCCGACAACCCGGTGGCACCGCTACTGATTGCCTTGCGTGCTCGCGGCGGCGGCATGGTCGAGCGGCTATTGGAACGGACCGGGTCGACGCTCTGTGCCGAGAGCATCGGTTACTACAAGCGACTTGCCCGCAGCTCCGGGCATATCGGTGGCGTGTTGGCCATGATGGCCCAGTGGGATCTGCAGTCCCTGGCTCGGGATCTGCCGAAGCTGAGCGCGTCAGTCTGGCTACTGGTCGGCCAGCGCGACGGTCTGGTGCCACCGTCGGAGGCCGAGCGCGTGTTGTCAATGTTGCCATCGGGGCGGACGGTGGAGTTCCCCGGCCTCGGGCATCTGGCCCATGAAGAGGCGCCGCAGACCGTTGCCACGGCCGTTCTCGACGCCGCCATGAGCGAAGGGATTCTCAAGGTTTCCTGATTACCGGCGGCGGCGAGGCATCCGGAACGGCAGCATGGCCTGCACCCAGGGATTCGCGAACCGGTCCAGAGAGAGTGTTTCGTGCACTGCGGTTACCTCCTGCGGACCGAGCCGTGTACGGATCAGTGAACGCGCATAGAACGGGGTATCCTCCAGCGTTTTCTCGACACCGGCCGCACCCGGGAGTGCGGTTCGTGTACGCCGGTCGATTTGCCAGAGAGTACGTGGCAGTTCCACTGAGTGGGGGGCATCCACGGTGCTTGACTCGCCAGTAGCGCGGTCGAATCGCAAGGCGACTCCCTCGGCAGGGGTCTCCCGGGGCACAAGGTCGTACAGTATCGTGGTGCCGCCATCGTCGGTTGCTCTCGACCAGTGCCAGTTGCGAAAGCCACGCTCCAGTGGCTCATCGCCTGCGTTGTGGTCCAGATACGCGTCGCCGGACCAGCTCAATTCCGGCTTTTCCAGGTCCACCTCAACCCTTGCGCAGGGCGCGATGGGCCACCAGACATGCTGGCCGCGCGCGTCGAGTACCACCGCATGGTTGGTGATGGGGCCGGGCGTCAGACGCACCTGACCGACAATCCGACGGGGAAAGGGAACGGTGACTTCGTTGATATCCACCACCAGGCTGTGCCCTTCCCAGCGCATCGCGCTGCGGCCGATGTCGAGATGATCCCGCGACCGGTCGAGACCTGGACGACCACGCTCCGTCATGGCCCAGCGCTTGCCTGCATCGCCGTACAGGACGGCATTCAGCGCGCAGAAGTTCTCCGGGTCGTCGTTGCCGGTCCGGCGGGCCCAGGCGTAGTAGGGAGAGAACACGCTGCCGATGAAGGCAATCACGGTGAGGCCGTGGCGGCCGTCATCGCTCAGCGCGTCGATGTACCACCAGGCATAGCCGCCATTCGCGACTTTGCGGTTGAACTCAGGTCTGCCAGCGCGCGCTGCGCGGCGAGTCTCCCGGATAGCGTCGCCATGGGCAAGCCCGGCCCCGGGTGCGTGCTGCCGCCCGCCAGATAGAGCCCCGGAATCGACGTCTTCGAGGCCGGTCTCCGGAAAGAGGCGGTCCAGCCGTGTGAAGCCATGCCATACAGTGCTCCGCCCGTGCCCGGGAAAAGCCGATTGAAGTCCGCCGGGGTTGTTACCATCCGATCCGTCGGCCGGTACTCCAGTTTTAGCCCGCAGTTCCCCAGCAGGGCCAGCATCCGCTTTTCGCATTGCATGATCTCCGAATCGGATAAGGTCGAACGATCGCCGTTGGCTGGAGCATTGGTCAGGCAAAGCAGCCGCTCGGGCTCTACCTTGCCGTCACCGTGGTGGCGATCCTGTGCACAGATGTACACCGTTGGCATACGCGGCGTTCGCTGGTGCTGAAAGATGTCGTCGAACTCCGCACGGTAGTTTTCACTGAAAAACACGTTGTGATGGGTCAGGGGAAAGCCGTCAGTCGTTGCCACCAGGTTCCAGGTAATGGCTGAAAGCGACCGTTTCGACGGTGGCTGTGCAGGAACCGCGCGGGCGATGTCTGCACCGAGCAGTCCGCTACTCACTGCGGCGGCGTCGCCGTTGCAGATCACCAGATCCGCAGGCAACTGTTCCCCGCCCTCAAGGGTCACCCCGGAGACGCGCCCGGCCCTGGTGGTGACTGCCTGAGCCTGGGTGGAATACCGCAAGTTCACGCCGCAACGGCTTGCCAGGTCGGCCATGGCCAGTGCGAGCTGATGCATGCCGCCTTCCACAAACCAGACCCCGTCGCGCTCCACATGGGACACCAGCATCAGTGTCGCTGGTGCAGCAAACGGGGACGAACCGCAATAGGTGGCATAGCGTCCGAACAACTGTTGCAGTCGTGGATCCCGGAAGTGACGGCCCAGTGCCGTCCACAGGGAATGGAAGGGGGTGATCCGCCACAGGTCGGCCAGGCGGGACAGGCCAACGCGTCGTGTCAGCGAAATCGGGTTCGGCCGCTGGGCTTCGATGAAGCTCTTCTGAAGTGTCTGATAAACGGCGCAGGCATGCGCGGAATAGGCCAGAAACCGACGGGCTTCCGCCGCTCCGGCGAACATGCCCACGGCCTCCGCGCTCTGCTCCAGGTCGGCATGGAGATCGAGCTGGCTGCCGTCAGTCCAGGCGTGTCTGGCCAGAACTGTTGCCGGTTGCAGAACAAGCCGGCGGGAGAGGTCGTCACCTGCGTCCTCGAAGAGGCTCTGGAAAATGCCACGCATGGTGAACACCGTTGGCCCCGCATCCAGTGCCTGGGTTCCGATGGGCACTTCCCGCAGCTTTCCGCCCGGCGTCGCCGCGCGCTCCACCAGCGTCACATCAAGCCCGGCAACGGCCAGATCGATGGCGGCGGCAAGTCCGCCCACGCCAGCGCCGATGACCACCGCCCGGTTTGTCTGCATGTAGAGCACCTCTCTTTGATTGACACATCGGAGATCAGTGTCTAGTTTAGATTACATTGTAGATCGTCTACTAATATTGACACATTTTGGAGGGGCTGTATGGAACCGAACCTGCGGATCGAACAGGCCCTGACACGTGCCATCGACCTTGCCACCGCCCCTCCCGGGCCGCCGCGACTCTCCAGCGCTATAAGGCATGCGGTCTTCGCGGGCGGTGCACGCGTGCGCCCCAAGCTGTGTCTGTCGGTGGCGTTGGCCTGCGGTGATGACCGGCCGGCACTGTCCGATGCCATGGCGACCGCCCTTGAATTGCTGCATTGCGCCTCTCTGGTTCATGACGATCTGCCGTGCTTCGACAACGCCGATCTGCGGCGTGGGCTCCCATCCGTACACAAGGCCTATGGCGAGCAGCTTGCGGTTCTTGCCGGTGATGCGTTGATTGTGACCGCATTCCAGGTTCTCGGCATCGTCGCCACTAGCGCACCGACACGTAGTGGTCGGATGTTAGCCACGCTGGCGACGGCTGGAGGTGCGAGGACAGGCATCGCAGCGGGCCAGGCCTGGGAGTGCGAAGAACAGGTGTCCCTGCCGGATTACCACCGCGCCAAGACAGGTGCGCTGTTCGCGGCTGCGACGGTGGGTGGTGCCAGCGCGGCGGGTGCCGACGCCGAACCCTGGCGGGCCCTCGGTGAGAAGCTGGGTGAGGCCTATCAGGTCGGAGATGACCTCCGGGATGCCATCTGCACCGAGCAGGCCATCGGTAAGCCTGTAGGGCAGGACCCCCTCAACGGGCGTCCCAGCGCAGTCGCCGAACTGGGCATTGAAGGTTCCCGCCGGCGGCTGGACCGACTGGTCCAGGATGCATTGCGGTCCATTCCGCCCTGTCCGGGCCGCGATCTGCTGCGCGCCGGCATTCTCCAGGAGATGCATCGTGTTCTCCCGTGCAAGCTCTCGATGGTTGCGGCCTGATCAGGGCGGTAGGTCATTGATCGATACCCTGCGCGACGGGTTTCGAGAATTACGAAATCGGCTGCTGTCCAGCAGCCGGTTTCAGCGTGGCGCGGCCGCATTCTGGCCAACGCGGCCAATAGCCCGGCGCCGTGCCGCCCAACTGTTCGATCTGTGTGCCGGTTTTGTCTACTCCCAGGTGTTGCTCGCCTGTGTCCGTCTCGGGCTCCTGGAGCTGTTGGCGGAGCGGCCGCAATCGTCCTCCGAGGTGGCAGCGAGGCTGAACATCACGGTACCGGCGGCCGAGCGCCTGCTGGCTGCCGCTGTCGCCCTTCGTCTGGCGGAGCCTCGCAGCGGCGATCGCTATGGCCTCGGTAATCAAGGTGCGGTGCTCAGCAGCATGCCGGGGGTCGCGGCGATGATCGAACACCACGCCTTACTCTATCGCGACATGGAAGATCCCGTTGCCCTGCTGCGCAAGGATCGAGGCGACAGCCTTGGCAGCTACTGGCCTTACGCCGGTGCGCAGGATCCGGCGCAACTCACCACCGAGCAGGTGGCGCCTTACAGCCGCTTGATGAGCCTGTCCCAGGAGCTTGTGTCTACGGAGGTTCTCGAGGTCTTCAGCTTGCGGCGTTTCCGCCGGCTCATGGATGTTGGTGGCGGTGACGGGACTTTCATACGCAATGTGGCGGCTCGCTGGCCGCATTTGCAGGGAATCGTGGCGGATCTCCCCGCCGTGGCTGAGCAGGCAACGCAGCGTATCCGCGAAGCGGGCCTGCAAGACCGGTTATCCGCCGTGGGGGTCGACTTCTTCCGTGACTCCTTGCCGCCAGGTTCCGACCTCATCTCCCTCATACGCATCGTCCATGACCATGACGACGCCGATGTCCACGCACTGCTCGGCGCGGTATTCCGGGCACTGGACCCTGGCGGCACGATCCTGATCGCGGAGCCCATGTCGGCAACCCGTGGGGCGGAGGCCATGGGCGACGCCTACTTCGGCTTCTACCTGCTGGCCATGGGGAAGGGCAGGCCGCGTACTCCGCAGGAGATTACGAAAATGCTCCGCCATACCGGTTTTCGCGACATCAAGTGTCACCGCGGGCGCAATCCGTTGCAGGCACGCATCATTTCGGGGCACAAGCCAAGCATTAAGTGTTAATAAACCTTGACAGCCTGAAGTGTCAGGCTAAGATGACAGTATGACCATGCAAGCTGAAATGACACTCGAACCCACCCCTCCCGCAGCGCAGCTCGGTCACGCTGTTGCCGTCGTCTTCTCCGGCCCTGAGCAATTGAACGTGCAGAAACTGGCGCTGGATGCCGCCACCGATGAAGACGTTGTTGTCGACGTTCACTGGAGTGGTATCAGCACCGGAACCGAGAGACTGCTCTGGACCGGCCGTATGCCGCAGTTCCCGGGCATGGGTTATCCACTGGTCCCTGGCTACGAAACTGTGGGCCGTGTCGCCCAGGCGGGGCGTTCGTCAGGTCACCAGGTGGGCTCGCTGGTGTTTGTCCCCGGCGCGCGCTGCTTCGGCGATGTGCGGGGCCTGTTCGGTGGCGCTGCGTCGCGGCTGGTTGCGCCGGGCGCCAGGGTTCGCCGGGTGCCATCCGACCTCGGTGAGCAGGCGGCACTCCTCGCGCTTGCCGCCACAGCCTGGCATGCCGTGGACATCGCAGTGCCGGAACTGATTGTTGGGCATGGCGTGCTTGGTCGCCTTGTGGCCCGGGTCGCTACCTTGCGTGGCGAGTCACCGCCCACGGTCTGGGAGAGCGATGCAGGTCGTCGAGTGGGTGCCTCCGGCTACACCGTGGTCAGCCCCGATTCAGATGGTTGTCGTGGCTATCGCACCATCTGCGATGTCAGCGGCGACTCCCGGTTGCTGGATTCCCTCATAGCGCGATTGGCTCCGGGCGGAGAGATCGTGCTCGCCGGCTTCTACAGCGATCGACTTTCCTTTGATTTCCCGGCCGCATTCATGCGCGAGGCCACTTTGCGGGTTGCCGCGGAGTGGCGCCCATCCGACCTCGATGCCGTCATCGAGTTGGTGTCATCCGGGGAGTTGTCCCTGGATGGCCTGATTACCCACCGGGCCAATGCCGCTCAGGCTGCGGACGCCTATGCCGCTGCCTTCAGTAATCCGGCATGCCTGAAAATGATTCTCGATTGGAGAGGTTTTTTATGAGTACGCCAGCATCGGCAGTCAACGCCCAGGTCGGCGACGATTCGCAGACAACCTCCCCGGCGGCAGCCAAGACCCAGATCATCGCGATCTATGGCAAAGGCGGTATCGGCAAGAGTTTCACGCTGGCCAATCTGTCCTACATGATGTCGCAGCAAGGGAAAAAGGTCCTGCTGATCGGTTGCGACCCCAAGAGTGACACGACTTCATTACTCTTCGGCGGCCGTGCCTGCCCCACCATTCTCGAGACTTCTTCGAAAAAGAAGCTGGCCGGTGAAGAGGTCGAGATCGGCGATGTCTGCTTCAAGCGTGACGGCGTTTTTGCCATGGAGCTGGGCGGCCCGGAAGTGGGCAGGGGCTGTGGTGGCCGCGGGATCATCCACGGCTTCGAACTCCTGGAGAAACTCGGTTTCCACGATTGGGGCTTCGACTACGTCCTGCTTGATTTCCTCGGCGACGTGGTCTGCGGCGGTTTCGGTCTGCCCATTGCCCGGGATATGTGCCAGAAGGTCATCGTGGTTGGTTCCAATGACCTGCAGTCGCTCTACGTGGCAAACAATGTCTGCTCGGCGGTGCAGTATTTTCGCAAGCTCGGCGGCAACGTCGGGGTCGCCGGCCTGGTGATCAACAAGGATGACGGGACCGGTGAAGCAAGCGCCTTTGCCGAAGCCGTAGGCATTCCCGTGCTCTCCGCGATTCCCGCCCATGATGACATCCGCAAGAAAAGCGCGAATTACGAAATTATCGGTCGCGAGGGCAGCGAGTGGGCGCCCCTGTTCAAGGAACTCGGAATCAACGTGGCCGAGGCACCGCCAGTATTGCCCAATCCCCTGAGTCAGGACGAACTGCTTGGCCTCTTTAAAAGCGAAGACGTCGGCCGTGAGGTGACACTGAAGCCGGCCAACATGGAAGACATGTGCGGCAAGGCCTCCATCACCAAGCCGTCGCTGGAAGTGATTTATGACGAAGTCTGAGGCACCTGCCAACCTTGAAGCGACGAAGGCCGATGGCCTGGGTTGCCACGCAGGCAAGGCCGAATTACGGCGCGCGGCTGCGGCGGCAGGCAACAGCGAGATGCTGGAGCGCTACGCAGAAGATTACCCCCTCGGTCCCCATGATCAGCCGCAGAGCATGTGTCCGGCATTCGGTTCGCTTCGCGTTGGCCTGCGCATGCGCCGGACCGCGACGATCCTGTCCGGCTCCGCCTGTTGCGTCTACGGCCTGACCTTTACCTCGCATTTCTACGGTGCGCGCCGCTCCGTGGGCTATGTGCCATTCAATTCCGAGTCGCTGGTCACCGGCAAGCTGTTCGAGGATATCCGGGATGCGGTCCACGAAATGGCGGACCCGGAGCACTACGACACCGTGGTCATCACCAATCTCTGCGTGCCCAGCGCATCCGGCGTGCCGCTGCGGTTGCTGCCGAAGCAGATCAACGGTGTCCGCATCGTTGGTATAGACGTGCCCGGATTCGGTGTGCCCACGCATGCCGAAGCCAAGGACGTGCTGGCTGGTGCCATGCTGAAGTACGCACGCGAAGAAGTAGAGGCGGGGCCGGTGCAGGCGCCCCGCGGTGGGCGGGCGGAGTTGCCAACGGTGACCCTGCTTGGAGAGATGTTCCCCGGAGATCCGCTTGCCATCGGCCAGTTGCTGGAACCACTCGGGCTGGCTGCCGGCACGGTGGTGCCTACCCGGGAATGGCGCGAACTCTACAGCGCCCTGGATGGTGCGGCGGTGGCCGCCATTCACCCTTTCTACACGGCATCCATTCGCGAGTTCGTGGCGGCGGGCCGTCCGATCGTTCCATCTGCGCCCGTGGGTCATGACGGTACGGCTGACTGGTTGGACGCCATCGGCAAGGCCTGCGGAGTCGACGAGGGCAAGGTGAGCGCGGCAAAGCGCGCGCTGCTGCCGCAGATCCGAAAAGCCCTGGCTGACAAGCCCATTCGTGGGCGTATCACCCTGTCGGGCTACGAAGGTTCCGAGTTGCTTGTGGCCCGGCTGCTGGTGGAGAGCGGGGCGGATGTGCTCTACGTCGGCACGGCTTGCCCGCACACGCAATGGTCGGAGCCGGATCGGCTCTGGCTGGAGGAGCGGGGTATCGCTGTTCGCTATCGCGCGTCGCTTGAGCAGGACGTGGGCGCGGTGGAGGCCTTTCAGCCGGATCTTGCCATTGGCACCACACCGGTCGTGCAGAAGGCAAAGCAGCTCGCGATTCCAGGTCTGTATTTCACCAATCTTATTTCTGCCCGCCCCCTGATGGGCGTGGCCGGCGCCGGCTCGCTTGCCGATGTCATCAACAACGCGATCGCCAACAAGAGTCGATTCGATGCCATGCACGCCTTCTTCGAGGGTGTGGGGGTGGGCGACAAGGCCGGAGTCTGGGAAGACACCCCCGTCGTGAAGCCAAGGGTCGACTTGAGCAAGTTCGCCAAACCCGCCAAGGGTGGGCGTACTACGCCGAATATCGACGAGGAGACGGTCTGATGCTGGTACTTGATCACGACCGGGCCGGGGGTTACTGGGGCGCAGTCTACGTCTTCACAGCGGTGAAGGGCCTGCAGGTCATCATCGACGGCCCGGTGGGTTGCGAGAATCTGCCCGTGACCTCGGTGCTGCATTACACCGATGCCTTGCCGCCGCACGAACTGCCCATCGTGGTCACCGGACTGTCCGAGGATGAACTCGGCCAGCATGGCACCGAAGGCGCCATGAAGCGTGCCCATGCGACCCTGGATCCCGATCGACCCAGTGTGGTGGTCACCGGTTCCATCGCCGAGATGATCGGCGGCGGTGTCACACCGGAAGGCACCGGCATCCTGCGCTTCCTGCCGCGTACCATCGATGAAGATCAATGGCAGTGTGCAGATCGTGCCATGGTCTGGTTGCTGCATCACTTCGGTGCCAAGCGCGGCAAGTTGCCGAAGGCGAAGAAGCCCGTTGAGGGCGCGAAGCCGCGGGTGAATATCATCGGCCCCGCCTACGGCACCTTCAACATGCCATCGGACCTGGCAGAGATCCGTCGACTTGTGGAAGGCGTCGGGGCAGAGGTGAACATCGTCTTCCCGCTGGGCTGCCACGTGGACCAGGTCCCCCGCCTGGTGGACGCCGACGTAAACATCTGCATGTACCGGGAATTTGGTCGGCAACTCTGTGAGGCGCTTGAGCGCCCCTACCTGCAGGCGCCCATTGGCCTGCACAGCACGACCAAGTTCCTTCGCCAGCTGGGCGAGCTGCTGGAGATCGATCCGGAGCCGTTCATCGAGCGGGAGAAACACACCACCATCAAGCCCTTGTGGGATCTCTGGCGATCCGTGACACAAGACTTCTACGGCACTGCCAGTTTCGGCGTAGTGGCCAACGAGACCTACACGCGGGGCATCCGCCACTTCCTGGAAGAGGACATGGGCATGCCCTGCAACTTCGCTGTTGCCAGGCATGCGGGCAAGAAAACAGACAACGCAGCGGTGCGTCAGCTGATTCACGAGAAGACGCCGCTGATCCTGTTCGGCAGTTACAACGAGCGCATGTATCTCGCCGAAATCGGTAATCGCGGCCAATACATCCCGGCATCGTTTCCCGGTGCTGCGATACGCCGTCACACGGGCACACCCTTCATGGGTTACTCCGGGGCCACTTACCTGGTCCAGGAGGTCTGTAATGCCCTGTTCGACGCACTTTTCAACATCCTGCCGCTGGCAACCAACCTCGATACCGTGGAGCCCACCCCGGCGCGCAGCGAGAGCGCGATGCCGTGGGATGAAGAGGCCAGGCAGCTACTGGATGAAATGGTTCAGGAACACCCCGTTCTGGTGCGCATCTCCGCCGCGAAGCGGTTGCGGGATGACGCCGAGCGGGATGCGCGCAGAGCGGGTGAGGAGAGGGTGACCTCAACGCATCTGCGATGTGCCGGAGGTGCCGCCTGATGAACGGGACGCGCACTTCGCATCGTGAGACTCAAGCAGTATCCAGAGGAGACAGATCAATGACTGACCACAGCGGAATCAAGGCGGAGACCATGCGCATGCGCCGGACGGACGAGAAACAGTGCCGAGTGCTAATGGCGGTTGGGTTCTTCCTCTTTCTGCCGGCGTGCGCCGTGATGCGGCTGGTGCCAGGGCGCAGGCGTGGCGGTCGGACCAATTCGATTATCGCGGAGGCGAAGACGGCGGCGAGTATCGCCATTCCGTTCGCCTTCCGGGGCTGATGCCCCAACCAGATTCTTTCGGGGTGACCCGAAGGAGTGGGACTGACCGTGACGCATTGCGGTTGGTCGCCCGGGCCGCGCGGGGTTTGCGCGGCGACGACCGACAGGTCGAATGAGAAGGAAGCAAGCGTATGGCTGATTCAAAAAACACGTCGCTTTCGGGGCTCACCGACGACGAGGCGAAGGAGTTCCATGGCATTTTCATGCAGAGCTTCATCATCTTCGTCGCCGTCGCTGTGTTCGCGCATATTCTTGCGTGGATCTGGCGCCCGTGGCTGCCCGGAAAAGATGGTTACGCTGCCGTGATTGAAGGCAGTAACAGCGTAGCTACCACTCTCGCGCAAGTTGCGCCTTACCTCACATAGGAGACGACGACATGTGGAGAGTCTGGAAGCTATTCGATCCTCGTCGCGCGCTGGTTGCGCTGTTCGGGTTCTTGTTCGTGCTGGCCCTGGTGATTCATTTCATCCTGCTCAGTACCGAGCGTTTCAATTGGTTGGAAGGTGCAGCAGTCGCCAGCGTGTCGGTGGAACAGGCGGCAGCGCCGCCAACCCACCGGTTGAGCTGACGCAACGACAGTCTCCGACCCTGGGCCAAGCTTCTGCCGGGCGCCTCGCGCCCGGTGGTGATAACCCAGCGGTCGGGGATTCTCTGGGGCACTGACTTGCAAGTGACAATGAGGACCCGGCCATGTCCATGCTCAGTTTTGAAAAAAAATATCGCGTACGAGGTGGAACGCTCCTTGGCGGGGACCTGTTCGACTTTTGGGTAGGCCCCTTCTACGTTGGTTTCTTTGGCGTAACAACGCTGTTTTTTGCAGCACTTGGTACGCTCATGATCGTCTGGGGAGCTTCCCAGGGAGACACCTGGAATCTCTGGCAGATCAGTATCGCACCACCGGATCTCAGTTACGGTCTGGCCATGGCGCCCCTGATGGAAGGGGGGCTCTGGCAGATCATCACCATATGCGCTCTGGGTGCATTCATATCCTGGGCGCTGCGACAAGTCGAGATTTCCCGAAAGCTGGGTATGGGCTATCACATTCCCGTCGCCTTCGGAGTTGCGATCTTCGCCTACGCCAGCCTGGTGGTCATCCGACCCTTGCTGCTGGGTGCCTGGGGACATGGTTTCCCCTACGGCATTCTCAGTCATCTGGATTGGGTGTCGAACGTCGGCTACCAGTATCTGCACTTCCACTACAACCCGGCGCACATGCTGGCGGTGACGTTCTTCTTCACCACCACGCTCGCGCTGTCACTCCACGGTGGCCTGGTGTTGTCGGCGCTAAACCCCAAGAAGGGCGAAACCGTCAAGACGGCGGAGCACGAAAACACATTCTTCCGTGACTTTATCGGCTATTCCATCGGCGAACTCGGTATACACCGACTCGGCCTGTTCCTGGCCCTGAACGCCGGTTTCTGGAGTGCCGTCTGCATCATCATCAGTGGCCCATTCTGGACGCGTGGTTGGCCGGAATGGTGGAGCTGGTGGCTTGAACTGCCAATCTGGGCATAGGGCGAGGGGATAACGAAATGGCTGAGTACCAGAATCTATTTACCCGCGTCCAGGTGCGCGGCCCGGCCTACCCCGGGGTGGAAGTCCCGGGCAGGCTCTGGCCACGACAGGGGCAACCTTTCTTCTCCTGGCTGGCAGGCAAGCTTGGTGATGCCCAGATCGGTCCGGTTTACCTCGGCACCACTGGCGTGCTCTCACTGATCTGCGGCTTCATCGCCATCGAGATCATCGGCCTCAATATGTGGGCCTCGGTGAACTGGGATCCGGTGCAGTTCGTGCGCCAGTTCTTCTGGCTCGCTCTTGAGCCACCAGCGCCGCAGTACGGTTTGAGTATTCCACCGCTCAATGAGGGCGGCTGGTATCTCATGGCCGGCTTCTTCCTGACTGCTGCCATTCTGCTCTGGTGGGTACGGACCTACCGCTTGGCGCGATCCATGGGCATGGGCACGCATATCGCCTGGGCCTTTGCCGCCGCGATCTGGCTGTATCTGGTGCTGGGCTTCATTCGCCCGCTGCTCATGGGAAGTTGGGCGGAGGCAGTACCCTTCGGTATCTTCCCGCACCTGGACTGGACGGCTGCCTTCTCGCAACGCTACGGCAACCTGTTCTACAACCCGTTCCACATGCTGTCCATCGTGTTCCTGTTCGGATCGACCCTGTTGTTCGCCATGCATGGGGCCACCATTCTCGCGGTGGGCCGGTACGGCGGCGAACGGGAGATCGAGCAATCGGTGGACCGTGGTACGGCCGCTGAGCGCGCCGGCCTGTTCTGGCGCTGGACCATGGGCTTCAACGCCACCATGGAGTCCATCCACAGATGGGCCTACTGGTTCGCGGTGCTGACCGTGATAACCGGTGGTATCGGCATCCTGCTCACCGGGACAGTGGTCGAGAACTGGTACCTCTGGGGTGTGAAACACGGCATAGCGCCAGCGTATCCCGAGGTTTGGATACCGGCTGTGGATCCAACCGCGACGCAGGGGATGGGGCAATGATGACGCACACGATTGGTCGAGTGATGGGCGCCATTGCCCTGGCTGCAACCATAGCCCTGCTGGGTTGTGAGCGGCCGCCGGTGGATGTAGAGCAGATCGGGTACCGGGGAACCGGTACCCAGAATCCCGAGAATCCACGAATCCGGGAGCGGGAGCGCTCCCGGCACGAGGCGCCGGAAGCCTTGTCTGCGGCGCCGGATGCCGGGCCGCGGGCGGGGGATGTCTACGAGAACGTCGAGGTGCTCGGTGATCTCAGCATTCCGCAGTTCCAGCGGGTCATGCGCGCCATGACCGAGTGGGTCTCCCCGGAGCAGGGCTGCAACTACTGTCACATTGACGGCAATTTCGCCTCAGAGGACATCTACACCAAGGTGGTCTCCCGACGAATGCTAGAAATGACACGGAATATCAACGCAAGCTGGCAGGATCACGTCGGTGACGTGGGCGTGACCTGCTATACCTGCCATCGGGGTGAGAACGTCCCGGCTGAGCAGTGGTTCTACGAGGAGCCGCAGCGCTTTACCGGTGCCGGCAATCGACAGATGCAGAATATGCCCAGCGACAAGACGGCGCTCTCTTCACTGCCGAGAAATGCCTTCGACGCCTACCTGGAAGGGGATCGTGAAATCCGCGTCCAGGAGCAGGACGCACTGCCCACAGGCCACGTTGCTTCAATTCAGCATACGGAAATGACCTTCAGCCTGATGATGCACATGTCCGACGCGCTGGGCGTATCCTGTCAGGTCTGCCACAACAGCCGCGCCTTCGGTGACTGGGATCAGAGCCCACCGCAGCGGACCACGGCGTGGCATGGTATCCGCATGGTGCGGGAGATCAACAACGCCTATATCAACTCGCTGCACGGCGTCTTCCCGGAGAACCGGCTTGGCCCCACAGGCGACGTTGGCAAGGTGAATTGCGCGACCTGCCACCAGGGCATCCAGCAGCCGCTGTATGGGGCCAGCATGGTGCAGGATTATCCGTCTCTGATCGGGGATCCGGACGAGGATACCCGTGAAATGCAGTGGGATGTGATGATGGAGCGGGATCCGGACGAGGCCGTACCGGACGACGACCTGGATGCCGACGACGACCCGGAGTTCGAGGAAGAGGGCGACATGGCCCGTGTTGCGGGCGATCAGGACGATCGCATTGTCCTGGCAGACCGGTTGAGCCGCTTCCTCGACGACATGGAGTAATGGTGTGGGCGGGGAACTCCTCCCTCGTCCTTTGGGATGGCGCCTGATGGCGCCATCTTTTTTCAAGCAATCCGGGCTAGCGTCCTCACCAGTGCGCCGCATGCCGTGTCCAGCCTTTCGCCCATACCTTTGTCGGCAAATTCGCCGCTGTCCGTGACGGCCTGGCCTGCCCGGGGCACGACGACCTGGTTGGGGAGTACGATCATGCCGAGGTTGAGCAGCAACTGCCGGGCAAGCCCGAGACTGCGTATGCCTCCGAAACCACCCGGAGACGCGGAAAGCACAATGGCGACCTTGTCGCGGAACAGGCCAAGGCCATCTTCATCGCCGTCCGGGCGAGACAGCCAATCCAGCGTGTTCTTGAGTAGTGGGGTGATAAACCCGTTGTATTCCGGGGAGGCGATCGCCAGTCCCTGATGCGCGGCCAGGAGTTTCTTGAGCGCCCGGGCATTCTCCGGAATGCCGGACTCCTTCTCCAGGCCACCGTCGTAGAGTGGTATCGGGTAATCCCTGAGGTCGACAAATGTCGCATCTCCACCCTGACGCCGGATACTATCCGCAGCCAACCGGGCGAGACCTTTGTTGAACGAGCCCGTGCGAGCGCTGCCGGCGAAGACGAGTATGGGGTGAGTGCTTGTCATCAGATGCGTGTTCCCTATTACGACAGGCCGCGTTTTGCCAACGCGCCCAGGTGGGCGAACAGTGACCCCAGCAAGAGGACGGGTATCCAGTACCAGGCGGCACCAACCAGTGCTACCCGGAGTGCCAGTAGAATGAACACACCGGCAAGAAGGTAGGGGATGAGTTCACCGGGCGGAACGCCGCGACCGGTGAGTCGATGATAGGCAACAAGCGCGATGGCTTCAGCGGCGGTGAGTAGCAGAACGAGATCGACAACACGACCGCTGGTCACCAGTGCTTCCATGCCGTGATCAGGCCGGAGCCAGGCCCGTCAGATGGGCGATGTTCTTGAAGAAGATCCTGGCATGGGCCATCGGACGCGCCCGGGTCAGGCGCTTGTGCATGTAGGAATCCCAGGTCAGGAACTGCACGTCCGGATCGCCGCAGATGCGCACGAAACGCTCGCGGCGGCCGTCGTTTGCGTACCAGAAGCGCTGCATCATGCCCAGCATTCTGAACACCTGGCCGTGGGCTTTCATGAAGCGCTTGCGGGCCATTTTCAAGGCCCGCGCATCGCCGGTGTGCAAGAGGCCGATCACCGCCTCTGCGGCATACTGCCCACCAACCATGGCGTAGTAGATGCCTTCGCCCGATGCCGGCGCAACGATACCAGCGGCGTCGCCGGCGAGTATCACATTGCGGCCATTATCCCAACGCTTGAGGGGTTGCAGCGGTATCGGTGCCCCCTCGCGGCGGATGGTCTCCGCACCTTCGAGGCCAGCATCGGCCCGCAAAGCGTCAACGGCACCGCGCAGGGAAAACCCTTTCACCGCCGACCCCACGCCAACGCTGGTGGTTTTTCCATGGGGAAACACCCAGCCGTAGAAGTCCGGCGAGATCGTGCCCCGGTAGATCACGTCACAACGGGCCGGGTCGAAGTTGCGGTCATTGGCGGCAGGCGAAGTGATGATTTCATGGTAGGCCGCGACATACGGGATGCAGTCTGCGCCGGGAATGGTCTGTTTACCCACTGCCGAGTTGGCACCATCGGCTCCGATGAGTGCCCGCGCATGCACCAGCCGTGTCTCGCGCCCGCCACTCGCCGAGGTGTCCTTGTATTCGATGACCACGCCCGTTGAATCTTCACGGATGATCCTGCGGAAGGCGCCGGTTCTGCGCTCGGCCCCCACGGCCGCGGCCCGCTCCCGCAACCACTCGTCGAATTCGTCGCGATCCACCATGCCCACGTAGCCGTTGTCGATGGGCATATCGACATAGCGTTCGCTGGGGGAGACGATGCGTGCCGAGTTCACCCGGGCCACAACCAGGGCATCCGGAATGGCAAAGTCCTCGATCAGCCGCGGAGGAATGGCCCCGCCACAGGGTTTGATGCGTCCGCCCTTGTCCAGCAGCATGACCGAGTACCCGGCTCTGGCCAGGCAAGTGGCCGCCGTTGCGCCGGCGGGGCCACCGCCGACGACAACGGCGTCGACGTATTCCGGTTGTTTATGATCATTCATGGCGTACTCCCTTCCGGCTGAACCCCATCGCCCATCACTGGGCCCTGTTGCGGGATCGTGTGCGTTGCCTCGCCACCCTCGACTCGCGCGCACAATGCTGCGGCCACGAGAAAGAGCAGGGCGGATGAGGCGAAGACAAGACCGTATGCCCCAATAGGCGCACCGATCAGGTAAGTTGTGACGTCGACGCCGACAGTCCCGAGGAAACCGCCAACGCCGAAGGCTATTGCCTGGGCCGCGCCCCACAGCCCCATACGCACGCCTTCCCTGTGCGTCCGACCGGCGCTGGCATAACGCATCATCGAACCGATGGCGGCGACGGCGAATGCGCCATTGGCGATGCCGAGCACGAAAACCGCGGGGTGCAAGGGGAACACCGGTCCGACGTAGGCGCCGAAGGCCAGACCGACCAGCGCCAGCGCCGAGGCAATGCAACCGCCAATGGTCCAGTGGCGGAGTGTGCCGAATAGCCCACACCCAAGCCGGCTGACCCCCGCCGCTGCCAGCAGCATGCCGCACAGCACGCCGGCGTTCTGCAGCCCAGCCATCCTGGTGGATTCGCCGGGCGTCAGGCCAAAGGCTATGCCTGCAAACGGCTCAAGAATGAGGTCCTGGGCGCTGTAGGCAAGCATGGACACGAAAACGAAAATGGTGAAGCGGCGCGCCGTTGGCTCCTGCCAGACCTGTCTCAATGCCTGCCTGAACGCCGTTGGCTCGGGCGCGCTGGCAGGTGCTGGCGTATCTGCGCGCTGCTGCTTTTTCCCTTCAACGCCGTAGACAGCCACGACAGCCAGCAACAGGGCCGCGCCGCAGACAACCGCCGTAACGGCCACGAGGCGGGTGAGGGTAAACGGGTCCAGGTAATTGCCGGCCAGGGTTGCCGTGACCGCGAAGCCCGCGATCATCATCACCCAGACGATCATCGCTGCTGCACCGCGCCGGGTCGGTTCAACCCGCTTGGCCAGCAGGGTCAGAAGCGCGGTGCCTGCGGCACCGACGCCTACGCCGATGATGAGGAATGCAATGAAAGCCAGGGCGATGCCCGCCAGGGGCGCTGTGGCCATCCATGCCGTGGCTGCGGCGGCGGTCACACCACCGATTGCCAACAGGCACATGCCCCCGATAATCCACGGAGTGCGTCGACCGCCGACGTCGGAGCCGTAGCCCAGTCTTGGTCGTAACAATTGCATGCCGTAATAGAAGCCCACCAGGATGCCTGGCAGCATGGCGGGCAGGGCAAGCTCCACAACCATGACCCGGTTCAGGGTCGTGGTAGTGAGAATGACGATGGCACCGAGGGCGGTCTGAACCAGGCCGAGTCGAAAGATCCCGAACCAGCCCAGCCAGGGGGCGGTCACTGGGTGCCACCCACGATACCGGCCAGCGCGAAGGCGGAAATGAGCATGCCCAGCACGTAAAGGGTGGTCCCGGTTGCGTTGTACCAGGGTGCAAACTTCGCCGGGTCCCGCAGGAAACGGCGCATCAGGACGAACTGGGTGGCAAGCAGCAAACCAATCGCAGCCGCGTGCAATGGTTGTTCCCAGCTCACCAGCAAGGCAATCACGACCATCTGCGGCAGAGCCATGACCAGGCAGGCGAACCTTGCGGCTCGTTCAACCCCGAGGCGAACCGGCAGCGTGGCGATACCCATGCGAATATCGCCGTTGACAGCCTTGAAGTCGTTCAGGGTCATGATGCCATGGGCGCCAACGCTGTAGAGCAGGGCGAGCAGCAGGATGCGCCAGTCGGGCACGGTCCCGGCCATGATCGCGGCGCCAGTGACCCAAGGCAGACCTTCGTAGCAGATTGCCACTGCGCTGTTGCCACCCCAGCCGTCGCGCTTCAGGCGGATGGGTGGGGCGCTGTAGGCCCAGGCCAATGCAACGCCGACCAGAGCCGCTCCCAGGACAAACGGTCCGAGTACTGCGGCAAGTGCAAGTGCCATGAGGGAGGTGACGATGGCGATATAAAGCCCCCATCGCCCAGGCATGCGTCCGCTGGGAATGGGGCGATCCGGCTCGTTGATGGCGTCGACGTGGCGATCGAACCAATCATTCACTGCCTGGCTGGTGCCGCAGACCAGCGGACCCGCCAGAAGAATTCCGCCGGCTATCATCAGCCAGTTGCCGGATAGGGGAACGCCTGCGGAGATAATGCCGCAGGCAAAGGCCCACATGGGTGCAAACCAGGTGATGGGCTTGAGCAGTTCGAGCACGGTGGCGGCCCGAGGGCGGGTCACCGGCGACTGCGTAACAACAGCGTTGGCCATAGGTGTAACATAAAGTGGACACTCGGCCTTGTCAAAGCGTTATTACGTTGAAATCTCTCCTGGCAGCAATGGTTTTTCAGACGGATTCCGAACAAGTAACGAATAGTTCAGGGCGCCGGCATAGCTCACCCAGACCACATAGGGCAGGAAAAGCCATCCGGACAAGGTGTCGATGGCAAAGAAAACGATGGTCGTCGCAACCACGGCAATCCACAGCAGGCTCAAAACAATCAGGCCGGCCTGCAGGCGGCGCAGTCCGAAGAAGATAGGTGTCCAAAGCGTATTCAGTGCGATCTGGCAGGCCCATAAGGCCAGGCCAAGCGGTACCAGCGCCGCCTCTGCATAGGCCACTCTCCAGGCTGCGACCGCCATGGCGATATAAAGCCCGGTCCAGGCGATGGGGAAGAGCCAGTCAGGTGGAGTCCATACGGGCTTGTCCAGGCGGCGATACCACTCACCGGGCTGGAACAGCGCGCCTGTAGTCGCTGCTGCCATGCAGGCTCCGAGAAAAACAAACAATGTGAGCCAGCTCATTGGCTTCCTCCGATTCGATGATCCGTGTCTTCTCGGTCGTCAGCCCCGATAGCGCCAGTACTTCGTCACTTTCGCTATGCTGAAGATGAATCGACTGACAAGAGGAAATCATGTCGACGTTAACGTTTCTGGGTGCAGTTGGCGAGGTTACGGGTTCCCGCTACCTGATCGACATAGACGACGACGCGCCGGTGAAACTGTTACTCGAGTGCGGGCTGCGACAAGGCGGCCCGGACGCTGAACGGCGTAACGCGGAGCCAATGGCGGACCTTGCTCGCAGCCTGTCGGTGGTGGTGATCTCCCATGGACACCTGGATCATGCAGGTCTGCTGCCGCGCCTGGTGCGCGAGGGTTACCGGGGGCCGATTCACTGCACCGGCGAGACGCTGGAGTTGCTGGACATCATGTTGCGTGATGCGGCGGCAGTCATGGGTCGGGATCTTGAGTGGGAAAACAGAAGAAGAATCAGGGCCGGACGACAACCATTGCAAGCGCTTTATGAGCAAACGGACGTTGATCGCGCACTGGAGCAATGCGTTCCCCACAGCTATGGAGAAGTCGTGACCCTGCCTGGTGATGCGCGTCTTGTTTTTCGCGATGCCGGCCACATTCTCGGCTCGGCCATCGTCGAACTCAATGTGCCATCCGGCGGGAGACGACGTCAGATCGTGTTCTCCGGAGACCTGGGAAACCCGGGCTCGCCACTGATGCGCGATCCGGAGCGCGTCAGTGGCGCCGATGTTGTACTCATGGAGAGCACCTACGGCAATCGCGACCACCGTCCACAGGAAGAGTCCATCGAGGAGTTCGCGCAGGTGCTGGAGGCAGCCCATGACGAAGGCGGAAACGTACTCATACCCGCTTTTGCCGTCGGTCGTACTCAGGAAATCCTGTTCCATCTCAGTCGCCTTCACCATGCCGGCAGGCTCCGCCAGCAGAGAGTTTTCCTGGACAGTCCGATGGCGATTCGGGTAACGGAGTTGTACGCAAGAAACTGGCGAGCACTCGATCAGAAAGATGTTTCCAGCCTGAACGAATCAGCGGGCGGCGAACCGCACCGCTTTCTGCCGGGATTTCGCGCCACGCGGACTGTCGAGGAATCCATGGAGATCAACCGCATTCATGGTGGCGCGGTGATTATCGCCGGCTCGGGCATGTGCACGGGCGGTCGTATTCTCCACCACCTGCGCTACAATCTCGGCCGCTCTTCCACGCATATCGTCATCGCCGGTTTTCAGGCCGCCGGGACCCTGGGCCGCGCACTGGTCGACGGTGCGACGGAGGTGCGGGTTCTGGGGGAGACCTTGCCGGTGCGTGCGCAGATTCACACCATTGGTGGCTTTTCCGCCCATGCCGGGCAGAGGGATCTGCTGTCCTGGGCCGGTGCCTTTCGTGACGAGCCCCGGCTGTACCTGGTGCATGGCGAGACTGTTGCCCGGGAAGCTCTGCGAGAGGCATTGCTTGCGCATGGTTTACATGCCGTTATCCCGGAACTGGAAGAGGTCGTCGCGCTTTGAGAATCGAGCGGGTTCCGGCATTCAGTTAATGGGTTTGGCGCTGTTGCGGAGCGGGCTTGAAACAGGGGTCAGTTCGGTTTCCAGTGGTTTGCCTCGCGATTGTCGGGAACCCAGTATTTCCTCGTAGAGCGCGCGGTCGGCACGATAGCAGGTGCAACTGGCACGCTCCAGACCTGTTCGATCCAGCACCGTAATGTCTCCCCGGCTATAGCGAATCAGGCGACGCTGTTGCAGGGCCGTGGCAGCCTTGGTGACCCCGACGCGTCTGACACCGAGCATGTGAGCGAGTAGCTCGTGGGTGAGGTGGAAGTCTGGTGAATGGGCACGATCCTGGGTCATCAGCAACCACCGCGCCAGCCGTGCCTCCACCAGATGAAACCGACTGCAGGCTGCCGCCTGGGCCAGGTTGCCGAGCACCACGTGCAAGTAGCGCTGCATGACACGCTGCAGCGTCGCGCTATTGCCCAGTGCCGTCTCGAAAACGTCCGCTTCAAGTTGCAACGCCTTGCCGGGTCCCTGCACGAGGGCGTGAACCGGCGAACTGTCGACGCCAAGGGCGAGGGAACTCCCGACCATGCCCTCGTTCCCAATCAGCCCAACCTCGATGCTGTGGCGCTCGTCGACCGCGGTGAACAAGGATATGAAGCCGGACAGGGGGAAGTAGACGCTCTCCAAAAGCTGGCCCGGTTCGGCGAGCACCCTCCCGAACGGAAGCAGAACGATTTTGCCCTGGGACAATAGCCACTCCCTGTCCGCTGGACACAGGGCGCCCAGGAGTCGGTTGCGAGGCATGATCGACTTGGTGGCCAGGAGATTTACTCCCTCTCTAAGGGCGGTGGCAGGGAATCCTCGGAAAGGTTGTCTCTGCGCCGGTGGAAAGTCTGCGCGGTACCGCACAGAGGTTTTCGCCGCCCCTTCGCGTACAGGCGCCGGCACAGTGTTCGTTAGCGTACAGAACCTGATATGCCGCGGCGCTACGGTGCCATGAGGCATCAGGGGAACCTCTGACAGCGCCAAGGGTGGGGCTGACTCCTCCGGTGCCCCCAGGGTGGGAGGCAAGCCGGGCCATGCTGAGGCGTCGTGTACTGACCGTGTTCGGCACGCGTCCCGAGGCGATCAAGATGGCGCCGGTGCTGGCGTCGCTGGGTCGTGAGCCAGCCGTGACCTCGCTGCTGTGTGTGACCGGCCAGCACAGGGATATGCTGGATCAGGTGCTACAACTTTTTGACCTGCAACCGAATTTCGATCTCGACATCATGCAGCCCGGGCAGGATCTGACGGATATCACCAGCCGCGTGCTGATCGGGTTGCGGGAGATCATCCGTGAGAGCAGCCCTGATCTCGTACTGATCCATGGTGACACCACGACGACGATGGCCACGGCACTGGCTGCCTACTATGAGCAGATCCCCGTGGGTCATGTGGAGGCGGGACTGCGAACCGGCGATATCTACGCCCCCTGGCCTGAAGAGATCAATCGCCGTGTCGCCGGCGCGATCGCGTCCCTGCATTTTGCGCCCACCGTCGGGGCCCGGGACAACCTGCTGCGCGAAAACGTGGTCGCGGACACGATCCACGTCACCGGCAACACCGTCATTGATGCCTTGCTCAGTGTGGTGGCCCGTCTGCGCGGAGACGCCAGCATCACGGCGTCGCTTGAGCAGGACTTCTCCTACCTCGATCCGCAACGACGCTTGCTGCTGGTCACCGGGCACCGCCGTGAGAGTTTTGGTGGTGGTTTCGAGAGGATCTGTCTCGCATTGGCCCGCCTCGCGGAGCGCGACGACGTGGAAATCGTCTATCCGTTGCACAGAAACCCCAATGTGGCCGGGACGGTGGAGCATTCCCTGGGGCATCTGCCCAATGTTCACCTGATACCGCCGTTGGACTACCTGCCGTTCGTTTATCTGATGGACCGCAGCAGCCTCATTCTCACCGACTCCGGTGGTGTACAGGAGGAGGCGCCTTCACTGGGCAAACCGGTGTTGGTGCTACGTGAGACCACCGAGCGGCCCGAGGCGGTGGAGGCGGGAACCGTCCGGCTGGTGGGAACCGACAGCGAGGCGATCGTTGCTGCAACCAGCCTGCTGCTCGACGACGAGGCGGCTTATCAGGCCATGTCCCGGGCCCACAACCCTTATGGGGATGGCCGGGCAGCGCAGCGCATATCGGAGGTCATCGCCCATGGCTGAGCGGCGTCGCATCTGTGTGATGGGTCTTGGCTACATCGGCTTGCCTACAGCAAGCCTGCTGGCGACCAAGGGTTTTGAGGTGCTTGGGGTCGATGTGAATTCAAAGGTCGTCGAGACCGTCGCCGCCGGCGGCATTCACATCACTGAACCGGAGCTCGACATCCTGGTGAAATCGGCGGTGCAAAGCGGGCGTTTGCGCGTCGCGCTTGCACCTGAACCGGCGGATATATTCATTATCGCCGTGCCCACGCCTTTCATGGAGGGGCATCGCCCGGATCTCTCCTGCGTGGAGTCCGCTGCCCGGGCCATTGCTCCCATCCTGGACAAGGGCAACCTGGTGGTACTTGAGTCCACCAGCCCACCGGGCACCACGGAGCGCGTCGCCCGCTGGCTGGAGGAGGAGCGCACCGACCTGCGCCTGCCCAGGGCCAATCGTTACGCAATCAGTGACCAGGTTTCCGACATTCTGGTGGCGCATTGTCCGGAACGGGTGCTACCCGGCCAGATCCTGCGGGAACTGGTCGGCAACGATCGCATCGTCGGTGGGGTGGACGAGGCCTCCACGGAGGCGGCTGCAGACTTCTATCGGGAGTTCGTCTCGGCGGAGGTATTGACCACCAACAGCCGGACGGCGGAACTGGCCAAGCTTACCGAGAATACGTTTCGGGACGTCAACATCGCCTTGGCCAACGAGCTATCCATGGTCTGCAATCATCTCGATGTAGACGTCTGGGAACTGATCGAACTGGCCAATCGTCACCCCCGGGTCAACATTCTCATGCCCGGCCCCGGTGTTGGCGGGCACTGTCTTGCCGTTGATCCGTGGTTCATCGTCGACAGCGCGCCGGAGCAGGCACGCCTGATCCGGACTGCCCGGGAACTGAATGATGAAAAACCGGATTTCGTGGTGCGCTGGACGGAATCCCGGGCGGCGCGGCTGCGCGATCCGGTCATCGCCTGTCTGGGCCTCGCCTACAAACCGGATATCGACGATCTGCGGGAAAGCCCCGCGCTGGACATCACCCGCCGACTGGCCAGGGACGCCGCGGGCCGGGTGCTTGCCGTGGAGCCGAATATCGGCGAACTGCCGCCCGCACTGGCAGGGTCCGGGGTGGAACTCGTGTCACTGGAGCGGGCAATGGAGGAAGCCGATATTGTCGTCGCACTGGTGGCCCATCGACAGTTTCGGCGCATACCGCTCGCCCGGTTGCAGGAGAAGATCCTGATCAACGTCTGCGGGCTCTGGCGGCAATGAACCCAGCGCACTTTTACGGGAGGGAAACCGAGCGATGTATCTGAAGCATTTTGGTCTCAGCGACTATCCGTTCCGGCTGACGCCGGATCCGGACTATTTGTACCGCAGCAGCGGATATGCCCTGGCGCGCGCGTACGTCGACTATTCGCTGATGACCCGTGACGGGCTGGTCGTGATCACCGGTGACGTGGGCGCTGGCAAGACCACGCTCATGAAGAAAATACTCGAGGACAAGGCCGGCGACGCGGTCCTGGTGCATCTGGAGCAAACCCAGCTCACGCCCGTCGAGTTTCTGCAGGCTGTCTACCAGCGCCTCACCGGCACGCCGGGCAGCGACAGCAAGGTCACATTGACCATCGAGCTGTCGCAGGCCCTGCGCAAGCTGGCCTTGCAGGGGCGGCTGGTGATCCTTTGCGTGGATGAGGCCCAGGCACTGTCTTTTGAAGTACTGGAAGAGATTCGCTTTCTGACCGCCCTGGAGTACGACAAGCTCGGGCTGATCAGCGTCATCCTGATGGGGCAGCCCGAACTGCGGGATGTGCTGGAGTCGCCTCGCATGGAGCAGCTTCGGCAGCGGGTGCGACTGCACTTCCACCTGAGCGGACTGACCGTGGAAGAGGTGTCGGCGTACGTGCTTCATCGCCTGGGCATTTCCGGCAGCCGGCAACCGGAACGGCTAATCGCCGATGATGCCTGGCCGATCATTCACCGCTATACCGGGGGCATCCCGCGCCTCGTCAACACTTTGTGTGATCGTGCATTTCTGAGGGCATTGCTCGCCGGAAAGCGATTCCTGCGTGGAGTCCTGTTCCAGGAGACCATTGAGGAGTTGGGCTGGAAGCCCTATGACGCAAGGCGTACCCAGATTGGTGAACAGAGGCCACGGGGAACCACCACCGCACCGGCCGTTCTCGACCCCACCTCTTTGGCAGACGCTGTCTCGAAACTGGATGAGAGGCTGGCGGGGCTGGAAGCCCAGCTCGCCCGTGTTGCCGACGCCCTGGACCGGGACGGCGAGCAGGTGGCCGTTCGCCGTCGCGAGGCGTCGTGAGAGTCAGCCTTGTGAGCGAGCCCGTCGCCGTCGAACCAGTGTCTCCCTGATAACCTGCGTTGCAAACAGTGGCAGTGCCCGTTGGCGGTGGATGCGTGCCGGCTGCGAAACCAGGCGGTAGAGCCATTCCAGGTTGAGGCGCCGCATCAGGTCGGGTGCCCGTCGAGGATGCCCGCAAATGGCGTCGAATGTTCCTCCCACGCCCTGGCAGACGCGGACGCCGGACAAACGGTGGCGATTGCGGGACATCCAGAGCTCCTGCCGCGGACTCCCGAGACCGACGAAAAGGATCTGCGCACCCGATCGATTGATGGCGTCAAGCAGGCCTTCCATGCCCGATTCCGGCAGAAAGCCATGTTGATGGCCAACGATCTTCAACCCCGGATAAGACTCCTGGAGCAGACTCATGGTTGTCTCTATGACCGCGGGTTGTGCGCCATAGAGGAACACCGGGACTGCCTCCTCAGCAGCCAGAGCACACAGGGCCGGCATCAGCTCCGAGCCGGGGACCCGAGCCACCGCCTGTTGCCCGGCCAGGCGAGCCGCGATAACCACGCCAATGCCATCCGGAATCACCAGGGCCGCGTCCCGGATCGCCGACAGTAGGTCCGGGTTGCGGCGCGCGGCAACGACCTTTTCCGGATTGGCGGCCACGATCATGTCCGCGCCTGGCGTCAGCAGGAGTCGTCGCACCTCGGCAAGGGCCGAGTCCATCGTTACCATGTGCACGGGCACGCCTAGAACCTCATGGCGTGGTGGTGGTGTTAGCCCGTGGTTTCGGTCATCCATTGCAGAAACTCCTCGGTCTGATGTCTGCTTGGCCGTGCCTCACCCAGGAGGATCAGGGTCGCGAAGCAATGGGGCAGTGGGCCTCGATGAGACACGAGGATGGTGTTGACGGTCTCTCGTGTTCCGTATTCCGGTGACAGCCACCCGAGTGGGGGCTCGAGTTGGCCGCAATGCAAAGCCATGTCCCCCCCCTGTATTTCCATAACCACCTTGCACGCTGGCATTGCGAGACGCTGGCCTGTCGGGGTGAAGGGCTCGACGGCGATGGGCGTATGCCAATGCAGGGCGATTTCGTGACTCCCGGAACCGGTGAGTTGGTCCTGCACCAGCAGCCAACCGTCCGGCGACCAGCACATACCTCTGGTATGGGTGACGCCGAGGCGTTTGTAGCCGGTGTGCATGGCGAGCAATCGACCGCCACCATCGCTGTGCTGCATGCGACTGAGCAGACAGGATGTATACGGCTGCGACCAGAGAAAGGCACCGGTCTGTCGTGCCTGATCGTGGCCATCAACCACCACCGTATTGTGCGCGGCAGTGCCTCGGAAATAGCGTCGCCATTGCGCATCGCCGCCATAGAGGAAGGTGCCGGAGTCGATGAAGAGCGGCGTTTCACCCACACTCAACAGCAGGGAGAGCGCGTCCGCATGTCCGTGACCATTGGCTGGCGGCATGCCCAGTGGGCCGTGGTCCAGTATCCACTGGAGCGATCGGGGTTCGTCTGTGCGGCCAACGGTGTAGCCGGCGTGTGGATAGGTGCGGATCCCGCAGGACCTGGACCGGGCCTTGGCCTGGTGACGGCACATGCTCCGTGCCAGGGCGACGCCGTGGTCGCCGTCGCCGATGTCAGGCAGCCGGCCATCGGGCAGGGTCATGCTGCGCACAAAGGCGTCACCCCGATGGGTAGCTGCGGCAAGGCGGGGTTCCGAGGCCATTTGTCTGTGACGTAGAAGCGCGTCAACCAGCGCCAGCAGGTCGAGATTCACCTGATGGTAGCTCATCGCCTGTTCCGCGCCGCCGCCGTCCGGCAGCACCTGATGTTCTGCTTCCTGAGCAAGTAGACGCAAACCGGTCTGCCGCCAGTCGATTGCCTCGGAAAACTCTGGAAACAGAGCGCCGGCGTAAACGAGCGCGGCCGCCTCCGCCATGGTGTGGTTGCCCCTGGATGAATAGAGCGACAGCCGTTGGTCGATCAGGGTCGCATGGGATTCGGCGATGCCGGCTATGCAACTGCGAATGGGGTCATCGGCCTGCAGCATCGGTCGCAGGATGTCCAGAACATGACAGACAGCTATCAGTCGCAGCCCGCACTCCATGGCCGAGATGTAGTGGGGTCCGTCCAGTGGCGGATTGGCCCGCTCCCAACTGAGCAGTTGGTCCCGGATCATTGTCACCGCGCGACCGCGCAAGTCGCGTGACATGGAGTCTGCATAAAGCGCCAGGTCCACGAGATGCTGTAGCCGGGCCGGTTCCCAGAGCAGGCGAATATCGCCATAGGCATTGCCCGGGCGGTAAGGCAGATTGGCGAAAAAGCCTCTTGGCCAAATGCGTCCGCTGTCCGGGGCTCGATGCCAGACATCGGTCTCGTCGCGCCAGCGCCACGGGTGAGCGCCGTCAAGGTGACCGGCCAGTAACCGGGGGCCCAGGTTTCGCAGGCGCGCACCGTGGATGGGGATGGCGGGCAATTGCCGTTCCGTGGCCGAGCAGAAAAGCGGCAAAGACTCTCTCAGCAGGTTGCCCTTGGGGCGACTGCGGTAGCTGGCCTCCAGTCGTCGCAATGTTCCGCGCTGTCTGAGTCGATAACCCAGTTCACCGGCACTCATCATGCGCAGTCGCTGCAGATACCAGAGCAGGCTGCCAAGGCCAGCCTGCGGGATAAGGCCAGCCGGGTTCCACCTCATGGTAGCAGCCCCCGTCCAAGCAGGATCAGCGCGGCGACCGTCACGGCCAGCACTAGCCATTCACGACGATCACGGCGCTCGACCAACAGTAGTTCACAGCCGTAGAGCAGTACCGGTGCGTAGAGCAGAAACAGGGGGCTGATCTGCAGGGGGCCGCTCTGCACCGCAAGAAACGCGAGGGCTGCAAGAATGACCAGAAGCAGGTCCAGCGCGGTGGTGCGAAACTCGCGAGCGCGCCGCATGGGGCTATAGGTCACGGCGAGGACGGCGAGAATCGCGATGCAGAGCATTCCTACCATCTCGGTCATCAGGGCGATGCCGCTCACGAACGGCCGGTTTTCGGTGTACAGGTAGAGCACCGACGCGGTCACCATGAAGACCGGGATCCGTGTCATGAAAGTCGCGGGGCTGCCAAGTCGGAACAGCCGTGGCAGCAGTGGTATGAGGAGTACACCGGCCAGCAAAGCAAAATCCCGTGGAACGCGCGCCGTCAAAGTGGCGAAGGTGACCAGCACAAGCGGGACGGTCAGCTCCAGCCCGATGCGTGGTGCCCACACCAGCAATGGCCGGAACTGCCGCTCCGTGACGTCGGTACTTTCAACGGCATTGCGCTGACGTCCGTTCATCGCCTGTTCGGCAAGATGGAGGAACCCGTAAATCAGGACCAGGTGCAGGCCATAGACCAGCAGTATCTTCCAGGCCTGTGACGGAGCCAGCGCCACACCGAAGAAAACGAAAGACGCCTGGATCGTATAGATTGCAGCAACAGCCTGGGAGTGGCTGAATCCCAGGACAAGCAGCCGATGGTGAATATGTGACTTGTCCGGATGAAATGGGTGCTGGCCTCGACGCAGCCTGCGAAGCGCGACAACGCAGAGGTCCGCCGGCGGCAGCCCCACGAGTAGCAGCAAAAGCCAGGGCGAGAGCAGGCCCGGTTGGGCCTGAACCACGGCAAGACCGAGAAACCCCACCGCGAAGCCGAGAAACTGACTCCCCGAATCCCCCATGAAAATGGTGGCAGGATAGGTGTTGTAGCGCAGGAAGCCCGCCAGCCCGCCGATGGCTGCCGCGGTCAACAGCAGGACTTCGCTGCTCTGTAGCCTGTAGCCGAGATAAAGCAGGCCCAGCAGGCTGAGTAGCGTGATACCGGCTGCCAGCCCATCCAGCCCGTCGGAGGTGTTGCTGGCGTTGATGCAAGCGGCAAGCCCAAGCACCGTGAGCGGAATCGCCACCCAGGTGTGAAGCACGAAGTCGCCCACCAGTGGGGCCTGGTCCATGGCGAGGCCGGCAAGTAGTACAGCGGGGGTGGCCGCCGCGAGCTGGATGGCCAGTTTCACGGAGGCCCGAAGCTCTCCCTTGTCATCCCAGGTCCCGCCGGCGAGCAGCACCAGGGCACCGACCAGGAAGGCCAGTGCTACAGATGAGTAGGGCAGCCAGAGCAGGACGGCGGCAACGGCACCGAGACAGATACCCCAGCCGCCCACTCTCGGGATGGGCTGCTGGTGGATCTTTCGGGCGTTGGGGTGATCCAGCATGCCCAGGGTGGGGGCCAACCGGATCATCATCGGGATCAGCGCCAGGCTGACGGCCAAGGCGGTCAGCGTGGCGAAAAGCGTGTCCATGTTTTCCGCGTCTCCGGGTGTCCAATCCACGCTTGTCACACCTTAGGATTGGCCCCCCTCAACATCTGTACGTTAGCGTACAGACCCTGTCAGACCACCCACCTAACCTGCACTCAGAACAAATCGGTCGAAACCGGCCTGGCAAAGGGGCTTCGAGCCAGTTGGCCGATGCGAACGGGAGCAGTTCGATGGTGGGATTATCGTCGCGTGGCGCACTTGGTGGTCTGGGCCTGACAGTCTGCCTGGCAGGCCTGCTTGGGGCTGGTCAGGTGTTTGCTCAGGACGGGCACGGATCGGCCGTTGGCAACGTATTCCCCTCGGCAGTTCAGAACAGTGTGCTGGACAACGCGCATCGGGCGGTCCGCCCGGAAACACGAAATCAACGCAATAGCGGGCAGGGTGGTGACGTGGTCGTTACCAGCGAGAGCGGTCATACCGGTCTGGCGGTGGCGATCACTTTCGGCGTGGTGGGCCTACTTCTGGTCGCCCGTCGACGCATGCAACCCGGCCCCAGATGACTCATTAGTCCAATTCGGCCAGGGTGGGGATCAGCATGCATACATGCCTGAAAGACTTTCTGCAAAGTGCGACGCGCATGCTCGTCTGCGGTGCGGTGCTGGTTGCCATGACCGGCTGTGCCCTCGGCGGGGCGAGTGATCCGCGGCCTCGCGGTGATGCTGCCGCGCCTTCGCAGGCTATTCAACCGAGTACCGGTCCGGAATATCAGATCGGGCCGGAGGATGTGCTGGAGATCTCCGTCTGGCAGGAGGAGGACCTGCTCCGGGAAGTGCTGGTGCGGCCCGATGGTGGAATCTCCTTCCCCCTGGCGGGCGACCTGCAGGTAGCCGGGCGAACGGCGACCGAGGTGCAAGAGGAGCTGACGCGACGCATTCACGCCTATATTCCCGACGCCCTGGTGACCGTCTCGGTGGTGAAGGTTTCAGGCTATCAGATCTATGTGCTGGGCAAGGTCAACAATCCCGGACAGTTCACCGTAGGCCGCTACGTGGATGTGATACAGGCGCTAACGCTTGCCGGCGGCCTGACACCGTTTGCCGCCGAGAGTCGCATCAGTGTCATACGGCGTACCGCGGACGGCGAACGTGTCTATCCATTCGACTATTCGGCCGTCAAGCGCGGACGCGGCCTCGATCAGAACGTGCTCTTGCAGAGCGGGGACGTGGTCCTTGTCCCATGAGCACGCCTTCGCCTCGAACCGGCAGGAGCAGCGTTTGTTGCGACACCGGTTCGAGATGGCACCGTGGATTGCCATGGCTCTGATGTTGGCCGCGGTGTCTGTAACCACACAGTCGAGCGCCCAGAGCTGGGCCTTCGGGCCGGAGTTCGAGAGCCGGGTGGGCTACGTGAGCAACATCGACCTTGATGAGCGCGATGGCGAGGACGCCATGCGGGTAACCGGTGCCGTGGGGGCGGTGGCAGAACGGCGCACAGACGTGCAGGTCATCCGTTTGCGTGGCCAGGCCGGATATTCCTCCTACCTGGGCAGCGATGATGATCTGGGCAGCGAGACATTCCAGCAGGTACAGGGGCGCAGTCAATTCGTACGGGAGAACACCACGTGGCAACTGGATGGTCGTGCCTACCGCGACCGCAACACCGAGCGTAATGAGCAGACTATCGACCTGACAGATCCGGACGACAGTCTGGACGCCGGATCGGATATCGACACGCGCATTAGCCGTGAAACCATCACCCGGTATCGGCTGTTCCTCACGCCATCTGTCAGCCATGACCTCAGCGATCGGCTCTCTGTCGGCGCTGGCTATATCGGACGCTATCTGGGGTTCGAGGGCAGCCCGCCGGGTTACGTCGACTCCTGGAATCACGAGGTCGAGGTACGAACCGACTACGCGTTGACGCAACGTGACACGGCAGGGGTCTCCATCATCGGCGGACAGTTCCGACCGAAAACAGGTGGTAACGATCAGGACCTCTATGGTGTCTCGCTCAACTACCGGCGGTTCCTCACCGAACGCTCCGGGTTGATTGCATCGGCCGGTGTTCGCAGGCTGGAACCTGCCGGAAGTGCCGATGACCTGGATAGCTCCACCGGCGGAGTGGGATCTCTGCAATTGAACACACGCGGTGAAGACTGGGTGGGGGCCATCACGGCCGAACGGCGCTTGCTGCCAACCCTGTCCGGCGTTCTGAACGAGACCGATCAGATTCTGTTGTCGGCGACCCACGACCTCGGGCCGCGGTGGCAGGCGTCGATACTCGGTCGCGGCTTCACCACGCGAGCCGTTGGTCGCCCCACACCGGTGGATACCACCAGGCGCTTCGTCAGCGTCGCGCCTGGTGTGCGTTATCGGCTGACCCCCGAGTGGAAGCTCACCGTTGATTACGAATTCCGTCACCGTGACCGGGAAGGCATTCCCGGCACGGCGAACAGCAACCTGGTCTATCTGGGTATTCAGTATACCCCGCTGCTTGGTCCCTGAGGCCTGGCGGGGAGGGAGACACAACGTGCTTACCGTGCCCTCATTTGCCGACTACATTGACATGTTTCGCCGCAGGAAAATGCTTCTTTTCCTTGTGTTCGCGATGATCTTTGGTGGGAGCGTAGCAGCAGCCATGTGGCTGCCGGCGGAGTACGAGTCCACCGCGAGCATCCGCATCGATCGTCACCACGTGCCGGCCAATCTGATCCAGTCCACCGTGGTGGTGGGGTATGTGAACGAGCACCTGAGCAATCTGGGTCAGGCGGTCATGTCCACCAGCAGCCTGTGGGAGCTTGCCGAGCAGCTTGACGTGTATCCGGAGCTGCGCGAAGCAGGGGCCCGCGGGGAGCTTGCGGCCACCATCCGTCGGAAGACCCGTCGCGAGATCCTCTATGTTGATGTAGGCGAGGAAGAAATGCGGCGCAACGCCGCTGTGGCGGTGGCCTTCACGATCACCCATGCCTCAGCTGACCCGGAAACCGCAATGAAAGTCGCCAACGGCATCGCCGAACGCTATCTGGAGGAAAGTGACCGTGCGCGCGCCGAGCAGGCCGCTCGGCTGACTCGTTTCCTGCGAACAAGGACCCAGGAACTGGAACAGAAGATCAGCGAGCACGAAGACGCACTCGAGGCCTTCAAGACGGCCAATGCGTCGAGCCTGCCACAGTTCGTGCAATTCAACATGAACCGGCTGGAAGCGATCCAGGACCAGATCGACCGTATCAGTGAGGGCATCAACGGCCTGACCCAATTGAGAATCGGGCTGGAGGCGCAATTGAGCCAGATAGAGCCGCGCATGAATGTGCTGGCGGGAGATCGACGGCAGTTGACGCCATCCAACCAGGTTGAGCGGTTGCGTCTCGAGTATCTCACCATGGCCGGGTCCTACGCGCCGCGACATCCGAGCTTCGCCAGACTGAGAAACGAACTGCAGGCCCTGGTGGGGCAGTCCGACGGGGCGTCGGAACTGCTACGCCTGATCCAGGCGGCTGAAGCGGATCGGACCCGGTTGTTCGAAGCCCGTGCCGACCCGGACGTTGATCCCGCGCAGATTGCAGCGCTGGAGCGGGCAGTCGGGGCAAATCGGGATCGACTCAATAATTTCAATCGCTCCGCAGACGGCGAAACTGTTCAGGCCGATAACCCAGCCTACATAGCCGCCGTGTCCAGGCTGCGCAGCGTGGAGTCGGACATTGCATCCGAAATGGCCCGTCGTGAAGCGCTGCAACGTCGGGTCACCGAGTTCGATACCCGCGTGGTGTCCAGTCCAACCGTGGAGCGGGAGTTCCAGGTACTGACCCGCAACCACGAACAGATCCTGCGGGAGTATGAGGAAACGCGGAACAAGCTCTTGCAGGCAGAGGCGGCCGAGCGCATCGAAAGCGGGCAGATCGGTGACCGGTTCACCTTGACTGGCAAGGCGGCGATGCCATCGGAGCCTGCCAGACCCATGCGTGCAGGGATCGCCGCGCTTGGTTTCATTTTCGCTGCAGGCACCAGTACGGGGATTGCTGCACTGGTGGAATATTTCGACAAGACGGTCCGGGGCGCCCGAGGCGTGCTGGCCGTGTGGGGCGCGCCGCCACTCGCAGCGATTCCCGTCTACCTGACCCGGCGTGAGCGGCGAAATCGCATGCTGCGGGCGGGACTTGGCTGGCTGCTCGTCGTCGCCCTGATCGTCGCAGCCACATGGTACGGCTTCGCCGAAGGATTTCTCGCCTGGCCGGAGGACGTCTCGTCATGACCGACACGATCGTCAGAGCGCTTGATATTGCGCGGCAGGATGAAGATGGCGACAGCCCGGACATGGTCGCCAGAGGTGGCGAACAAGGCGGCCAGAAGGGGCCGCGCCGGGTGCAATGGAATGAGACGGTGATGGAGCGCAACCGGCTGATCACCGGCGCGGCGCCGCAGCAGATGATCGATTGCTACTCGCTTCTGCGGACCCGTGTTCTGCACCGGGTTCGTCAGGACGGCATGTCCACCCTGGGCATCACCAGCCCATCTCCCGGTGATGGCAAGAGCCTGACCTCCGCGAACCTTGCCATCAGCATTGCACAGATACGCACATTTCCGGTGCTGCTGGTTGACTCTGATGTGCGCCGCCCCTCGTTGGCCCGTCTTTTCGGGCTCAAGGTCAATGCCGGGCTGGGGGATGCACTGGTCAAGGACGCCGCCATCGGGGATGTCGTTCTGCAACTGCCCCCACCGGGGCTTTTTCTGATCCCCGGGCGTACCGAGACACGCCTGCGCCCCGAAGAACTCTCCGCGGACCGGATCCAGAAGTTCATCTCCAGTCTGAAGCGGATGTTCCCGAAGGCTGTAGTGATCTTCGATTTGCCACCGGCGCTGGTCGGCGGCGATGTCATGGTCTTCGCCGCCAATCTGGACGCCACGCTGCTTGTGGTGGCGAACCACCGCACGCTGGAGACGGAACTGCAGCAGGCCACAGCCCTGTTGGAAGGAACGAACGTGATCGGGACCGTGCTGAATTTTGCGGATCGTGGCGCCAGCAGGAAGGACTACTACGGCGGTTGAGCCTGTGTAGAGCCCATACGACAAGGAGCAGGGGGGCGCATGAACCGTGTCATGAAGGACTGGACAGGCGAATCGTCACAGGCGTTTCCGGCAGCCCGATCCATTGCGCTGGCAGTTACGGCTGTCCTGATCGGCTTTGGCATCTATGCGCGATTCCTTGGCCTGGAAAAATCGCCGTTCGCTATTGACGAGTATTATATCGCCACCTCCGTCAAGAGCATCCTGGAGCACGGCCTACCCCGGTTTCACGGCGGCGGCTTTTACGACCGCGGCATCCTGGTCCAATACCTGGTGGCACCTTTGTTCCTCTCGGGAATGAGCCATGAGTTTGCCTTCCGCCTTGTCACCGTCCTGTTCAATCTGGCTGCGCTCCCGGCGGTATTCCTGTTGGCGCATCGGCTTGCCGGCCTGACCGCGGGTTGTGCGGCGCTGATCCTGTTCAGCCTCTCTCTCTGGGAGGTGGAGTTTGCCCGCTTCGCGCGGATGTATGCGCCTTTCGGCACGCTGGCCATCTGGCATCTCTATTGTTTGCACCGCGTCGTCTTCGATGGCGATCAACGCGCCATGCACTGGATGCTGGTTCTGTCGGCTTTGGCGATTCTCGTCTCCGAGTTTGCGATCCTCCTGGTGGGGCTGAACTTCGTGCCGCTGCTCTTCAGTCGTCAGTTGAAAATAGTAAGCCAAGTAACTGTCCCGGCTATATTGCTCGCCGTGACAGTCGTCTACACGATGGTTAATTTCCGTCGATTTGGTGTTACCGACTTCCTGCCACCCGACATGCCGCTGCAAGGCTCTGGTCTTGGTCTTCCCGTACATTTGCCACCGATTCTCCTCACCCAGGTGCCGACTGCCTGGCCGTGGTTGGCAGGGCTAGCGCTCGTCATTCTGCTCGCAGCGATTGTGGCCGTTGGTTGGCTCTGGACGGCCGTCGGAGACAGGTCACCAGTCTCCCGGCGCTGGACCTTGCTGCTACCCATCGGCGTGCCGATTCTGGCCATGCTGCACCAGTTCGGGCTACTGGTACTGGCAGGTGCGCTGGCGGTCCTGTGGTTTGCTCCAGCAAGACAATCCTGGCCCGGATTGATGCGGCGTCGCCTGGTGCAGATGACGATCTTGCTGCCACCGCTGGCACTTGCCTACTGGTTTGCCGTCGCCGTCCACGTCTCGCCTGGGGAGGCAATGCTCTACAACGCCACCGGGCATCCCGTTAAGGATGCAGTTCTGCTCCTATTCGACTATCCGCCGGTCTATGCGGTCGTGGTTCTGCAGTGGATGCGGGCAATGCCGGTGCAGACCGCGGTGATGGCGCTGCTGATCACCTTCGCCATCTGGCAGGCGCTGCGTCGCGAGAACGTCCGGGACGAGGGGTATCTTCTGCTGACAGGAGCGGTGATCGCGATCTGCATCATCGTTGCGGTTATTGATTCCTTATACACCAGCACGCGGTATACCTACGCCATCTACTCGGCTGTCCTGATTCTCGCTGCCGTGGCCATCGTGCGGCTCACCTCGGTGATTGGCAGCGAGCCCCGGCGCCTGGCTGCTCTGGGTGCCGTACTGGCAACCTTGATCGTGGTTTCCGAGGATTTCAGCCTTGATCACCTGCTCGCCATCGACTCCGATCGGGTGACCTACCGAATGGAGTACGGTCCTTATCGGACTGACCATTTCTACGCACGGCATGATTTCCGTTCACTGGCAGCATTTGTTAATGAACAGAAGTCTGCAGACGACATCGTGATCTCGGCTGAATACGCTCTCCCGTACTATCTCGAACGCATGGATTACCTGTACATGGATCGACTGGGCGGGCGTTTTCACGGGATTTCAGGGCAGAGCGGGACGCGGGACATCTGGGAGGGCGCGCCGCTGCTGTCATCCGCGGATGACCTGCTTGATGTGATTACGTCTTCCCGACGCACGGTCTGGCTGATCGCCCGCACGGAAGTCTCGGCATTCCGCACCGACGGCGAAATCATTGCGGAGCAGGCATTCGCCGAGCATCGCGCTTATCGCAGTGTCGATGGACATTTTGCCGTGTATCGCATTCCTCCGGGCGTGACCGTAACGGCTGACAACGCAGCTTCTCCGGCGACGGAGGCTCTGGTGAATGAGCGACACTAGTGCCGTGAATCATCAGTTCATCACCTTTCTGCGGGTGGGCAAGGCGCTGTCGCAAGGCGGTATCGCGAAGGCGTGGTGGTTCCACGTCGAGCGATGCCAACACCGCGACAGCGTTTTGCCCACCTGCCCTTCGGGAGCCAGTGCGCGCCTTGCTGGCGGTGTTGCAGCTCCTCGCCATAGCGACGGCTATGACTCGTCGCCGCGCCTAACCAGCAAGGCGCGCACTGGCTCAGAAAGGTGACGAACTGATGATTCACGACACTAGCCGCTCCCTGGGGGTTCTGGTTTCCATCGCGCCGCCGCTGCTGTTGGTGGTGTGGCTATGGGCGCCGGTGTTGGCGCATTACTACGTACCCGGGGCGGATATCGATCCCCAGGCGGTTGCCGCTGCCCGCGACTCGCCGACGGATGACGCCTTTGTCGAGTTACGAAGCCAGACGTTCGGTGTTCCACGGCTCACGCACTATAACGATGCCGAGATTCTGGAGGCGGCATCAGGCCTCCTGGAAAGACGATTCAACTTGCCCGGCTGGACCTTCCGGGAGACCGGGTTCCCGTTTCGACCCGAAGACGTGGAAGCGGACGATGGTGTCTGGCAACTGCGCTATGCCAGTTTTCTTCTGCCAGGCGTGTTGCTCGAGGCCCATGAGCGCAGCGGCGACGACAGCTATCTGCTGGCAACCCGTGATTTCCTGCTGGACTGGAACCGGTTCGAGCGTCATCGGCGGCTGCCCAGGGGCTTCATGTGGAACGATCATGCACTCGCCGCCCGAACCGTAGCGCTTGCAGATTTCTGGCGGCTCTATCGTCAGCACGCCGCCTACAGCCCCGACCATGCGAGGCAGGTGCTGGAACTGGTGGTGCGTACCGGCCAGTTCCTGGCGAAACCGTCCCACTACACCTACGCCACGAATCACGGGACGTTCCAGACGCTTGCATTGATGCACCTGGCACTGAGTTTCCCGACGCTTGATCAGTTCGTCGGTTATCCGGCACTGGCCGTTGAGCGGCTCACGGAGCAGATGGCCTACCTGGTGGCAGCGGATGGCACCGTGCTTGAGCATTCCCCCGAGTACCACTACTCCGGGCTTGAGCGGATGGCGACGGCATTTCGCTACCTCACCCTGGCAGACATTCCCATCCCGGATGACTGGTGGGAACTCTACGCGCGTGCGATGTCCCTGCAGGCTGCGATGCAAAGACCGGATGGCAGCCTGCCCCGGATCGGCGACACCGGGGTCATGGCGGCGGCGCGTGGCGTGCTTGTCACGGAGCGGCGACCGGACGGGGGAGCGCTGCGCCCGTATCACGTCGCAAACCTCAAGCGCCTTGAAGACCTGCAGGTCCAGCCAGTCGGTGGACACGCCATATGGTGGGGCGGTCGCGCAGCGAGCGACAGTGACCCTGGACGGCAGACGGTGCTCAACTGGCAGCATTTCCCGGGCCATGCCCATGAGCACGCAGCCGAACTGAGCGTGAACCTCTGGAGCGACGGTGTGGAGTGGATCACCGGTCCAGGCTACTGGCCCTATGGGCTGGCGGGTCGTCGGGAGGCGGTGTCGTGGCTCGGCCACAATGCCCCGCACTGGGTCGATGAGCCGGCGGATGGCGAGCGCCACAGTCAGCTGCTCGCCATGGCGTCGGCACCGGAACTCATGGCGGCAGATCTGCAGCGTACCCGAGGCAATGGGGCGAACATACGCCGACAGGTGCTGCAGGTGTATGGCGAATACTGGCTCATTATTGACGCATTCAGCGACGACCGACCGGGCACGGTGCGGACCACATGGACATTCGATCCGCAACTGCAACGCGACCGCGCAGGTGTGGTCGACGCGATGGAGACGACTCTGCGTCATCAGCCGTCCTCCCGACATCTTCGGCTCGCCTGGACCGGCTCCAGCGGCTTGCAAGTGGAACGTCTGCATGGTTCCGAGTCACCCTGGGGTGGCTGGGTCGTTGATACGGATCGCACGCCGCGAGCCGCAGAAGCCCTGCGCATGATGCAGCAGGTTTCTGAGCAAGCCTGGACAGCGCTGGTCGTTCACCTGCCAGTCTCCAGTGCGGCACCGCCTGCCGACAAGACCCTGTCCACACAGATGCTTGCTTGGGATGGGCCCGAGGAGTGGAGTCTGGCCATCAATGATGCCGACTGGGAATTGATCGTTGAACGGACGCCTGGTGGCCTGCGCCTGCAAAATGGCCTGACAACAGAGCCAACGGACCTCTTTGAATGGGTCCCCGCCGAGGCTTCTGAAGAAGGGCGTCAGATGCTCAGAACAGCCTTTGGGGAGGCTGAAAAACGCTATGGGCCGCGATTCAACGACTACATCGAATTTCGCAGCCTGATCACTGGTATGACCATCGTCCTCCTGCTGGCACAGGAGGTCGTGATGTTGCTCTGCAAGCGCCTGCTGCCAGGGGCCTACATGCCATTGCGGACGCTTTCCGGTCTGGCCTGGATTGCATTGGGGGTGGGCGTTCACGTGCGCTATCTGCTGTGAGTGTGCCAGCTCGGAGCTTGACGCATGCGGTTTGGTTCCGGAGTTCTCCATGAGGAGGCCGTAACATCCATGATCGGTAAGCGCGTCACATCCTCCATGCGCTGGCTGGTCCTTGCCCAGATGCTTGGGCAGGGCGGGGCGGTGCTCGCGTCCCTGGTTGTCATTCGCATACTGGAGCCCACGGACTATGGCCTCATGGCCATGGCCGCTGTGGTGCTCGGTCTCATCCTGCTGCTGAACGAGATGGGTCTCGGCTCTGCCCTGATTCAGCAGGCCTCGCTCAGCCGTGTTGAACTGGAACGGGTTTTCGGCCTGCTTCTTGTCGTGAACCTGGGGCTGGCACTTGCCTTGATCGGTGCCGCCCCCGCCATCGCCGTTTTTTTTGACGAGCCTCGTGTCACTCCGCTGATTCAGGTGATGGCACTGCGCCTGCCGCTGATGGCACTGCTTGTGGTGCCACGCTCCATGCTACGGCGCGACATGCTGTTCCGCCGCAAGGCCATGGTGGACCTCGCCGGCATACTGAGCGGCAGCGCCGCGACCCTGGTTCTTGCCCTCATGGGTTACGGCGTGTGGTCCATCGTTGTCGGCATTCTGATTGGCGGTGTCGTGGAGGTCATCGGCACCTATATCGCCTCGCCCGTCCGGGTGTGGCCGGCATTCTCGATTCGAGGCATGGGGCAACAGTGCCGTTTCGGGGGCTTCGTTACCCTCGATCGCATTCTCTGGTACAGCTACAGCCAGGCAGATGTGGTCGTCCTTGGCCGTTTCCTCGGCCCGGAATTGCTCGGCGTGTACTCCGTGGCCAAGCGCCTTGCATCCATGCCTCTGGACAGGCTCGGTGGCATCGTCAACGAGGTGGGTTTTTCGGCTTACTCAAGCGCCCATCGTGATGGACTGTCCGTGCCCGAGTACTACTGCAAGGCGGCACGCCTTGCGAGTTTCTTTACCTTTCCGCTTTTCTTCGGCATGGCTGCAATCGCCCCGGAGGCAATTCCTGTTGTGTTGGGTGAAAAGTGGTCTCCCGCAGTCCTGCCGTTCCAGTTGCTGGCCCTGGTGATGCCACTGCGTCAACTGAATGTGATCAATACCCCCGCGCTCATGGGTATCGGGCGGCCGGACGTCAATGTGGTGAACCTGCTGATCGCGCTTGTCATCATGGTTCCGGCCTTCCTGATCGGCGTGCAGTGGGGCGTCATTGGGGTTTGCCTGGCCTGGGTCATCGCCTATCCGGTCTATTTCGCGATCATGCTGTGGCGGTCGCTCGCTGTCCTGCAGGTCTCCGCTCGCAGCTATCTGGGTGCCATTTTGCCTTCTGCGCTGACTGCCGCTGTCATGGTTGGTTGCGTCGAGGTCAGCCGCCGCCTGCTGGATGATTGGCTGATACAACCGGTGTTGCTGCTGGCTGCTCTGGCGGTGGTCGGGTTCCTGGGGTATCTCGCGGCGGCAGGGCTGCTCAACCGCCCGCAGTGCCGCGAGATCCTGTCGGTGCTGCGGCGATGAGCGAGCAAATGGTGGCCTGCCTGCAACAATCGGAGTGCCCAACATGAAGCGTCTGCTGTTATCCCTGTTCGTGATCCTGATGGCGGATGGCATGTTCGGCTGGGGTCTCGGAATTGCTCCCGGACTCAGTATCAAGAATGCTGCGCTCTACCTCATCGTACTCCTGCTCGCCATGGAGTTCGCGGTCACCCAGCGCCGTAATATCCTTGAGTTACCGGGGATTCATCTACTGTTCGGGCTACTGATCGCCATCGCCTTCCTGTCCTGGGCGGCGAATACCATGATCGGCCTTTACACGGACTACCGGCCCATCCCCGCCCTGATCTCCCTCAAGGGAAGGCTTGTTGATTACTACCTGTTTTTCCTGGTTTTCTTCCTGGGCAGTCGAACTGCCGCCGATGCGCTCTGGCTGCAACGCTGGATTCTCGTGGTCATCGCTGCAGGCAGCATCGCCACCGTCCTTGATGCCTACAATCTGCCGAATCTGAACGTGATCTCCGTGCGGCGTGATGGGCGCGTGGAAGGACCACTGGGTGAGGCCAATCAGTACGGTCTGTTCATCGCCATGTTCCTGCCCATCCTGCTCGCCCGGGTCTGGAGTACACGGGGCCTGGAGCGCGCCTTCTTCGCGATGGGCAGCGCGTTCTCTTTCTGGGTTCTGGCGATGACGGTGTCCCGTGGTGCCTACGTCGCGCTGTTGCTTGGTTCGCTGTTGGCAGCCGTCTATTTTCGTCGATTCCTCAACCGCCGCTATGTGTTGAGAATCCTTGGCTTGGGAGTGCTCGGCGGAATTGGCGTGGCGGTTTTCCTCGGTCAGGAATATGCGGATCTGGTCATGGACCGCACGGTGGACGCGGCCAGCACAGGCGATGCCTTCGAAATCAGTTCAGGCAGAAACTGGATCTGGGCGACGGCGTTAGGCTACATGCTCCAGCACCCGACGAGCCTGGTCACGGGTTACGGCTGGGACACTTTCTACGCCACCATGTATATTGCGCCACACAACACGTATTTCTGGCATTTCTTCGAACTTGGGCCACCTGGTGTCCTGATCCTCTTTCTGTTGCTCTGTTCCGTTCTCCGTTACACACGACTGGCCACGGTCGGCGCCGCCGGTAACGCCGCCCACACAGCGAACCTGCTCGGGTTCGGATTCGGTTTTACTGCCCTGATGGTCGGGCTGATGTTTGTCGACCTCTGGGCACCCTGGTACTTCATCTGGGCCTATTGCGGCACGGCCATGCGACTGGCCGCAGAAGCGGTGCGTGAACAGGTAACACAGCCTGCAGTCCAGAGCCTTCACCCTGAGGCGGCGAGGCGAGCACAGCTGCAGTCGTCGGGTCCACCGGTTCAGCGGATGCCCTGATGACCACTTGGGCGACAAACACCGTAGACGCCGCGTCCGCAGTAGGCCGCGTCGCCACCCAAGCGCAGGCAAGCCAGCGGCGACGTATCCTGGTTGTTTCCCCATTTCTGCCGCCGAGCACTGCCGTGGGTGGCAAGCGCTTTGCGTTTCTTTGCAGGGAGTTTCTTGCCAGGGGACATCACGTCGAGGCGCTCTCTCTGTGCCTCCATGCGGACGAGCAGCAGGATGACTCCCTGATCAGTGCAATGCCCGTGCACCGCGCGCGGAACCTGCTGCCGCGGACAGGGCGGGGCAGATCGCTTACCCAACGCGTCTATGATCGCCTACTGCTTGGCCATGTCGGCGTGCCTGATCAGTATGTGGGCTGGATTCCTCCGGCCATGCGCATGGGCGGTAGCCTGATCGACCGGTTCGCGCCGGAGGTGATCATCGCAACTGGCCCGCCACACAGCAGTTTTGTGATCGGCCAGCGGCTCGCGCAACGGGCTGGCGCACGTCTGATCCTTGATTATCGTGACCCCTGGACCGCCTTTGATTGGCGGAACTCCAGCGGTGTCCGTCGGCCCACAAGACGGGTGCACCGGTGGTTGGAGAAGCGGCTGGTTGCAGCAGCGGACGCGCTGGTTTTCGCCACGGAGCGGATGCGCGCGGAATTTATTCGCCACCTCGGATCGTCATTGCGATCCCAGTCGCTGCTACGCGTGATTACCAACGGTTACGAAGAGCAATCTGCGCGACAAATCAGAAGCCTCGATGCATCTCATCGAAACATCGTTTTCGCGGGAGAGCTCTACGGCGGACGGCGCGTGTCGGATCTGATGGATGGTCTTTTACCCCTCATGCCCGAGCTGGAAGCGGCCGGTGTTAAACCGCTGGTCCATGTGTTCGGAACAGTTCGTGACGAGGACAGGCGCCGTGTCGAGGCTGCAGGTCTGGGAGGCTTGCTGCGCCAACACGATCCGGTGAAGTATGCCGACATCACCAAGGTGCTCCGTGGGGCGGACGTACTCTATCTGCCCTCCGGAGGCGAGGTCTCCTATGCCCTGCCTTTCAAGGTATTCGATTACCTGGGTGCTGCGCGGCCAATTCTCGCAGTGACATCCCGGGAGTCGGCGGTTGCCGATCTGATGCAGGAGGTGGACTGCGGCGAACTCGCTTATGGCGACAGCCCTTTGTCCGTGACCAGGGCGCTGCGCCGACTGCTGCTCGAACAGAAGTCTTATGGGTTCGGGGGCCGGGAGCAGTTTCGCTGGGACAGTCTCGCAACGGAGTATCTGGCTACGATAGACAGCGTGCTCAAGACGACTTGATCCTGTGCCAGCTCGGGCTGTGTTCGCTTCCGTACAGAGGGCCAGGTCACCGGCTGTTAGCTTTTCTCAAGTGCCTGACGCGCAGGCGGGAGCGCGAGTTGGCCTCCGCCCGAAAGAGCATGGTCGGTTGTATCTCCGATGACGACGATGGCCATCCCACAATGACTGAATCCAACGCCTCCGGACACCTTCATGTCTGCCATATGGTGGGTGCCTTGCGCTATGGCGGCGCTGAGCGGCAACTGGTGAATCTGCTCAACGCCATGCCTGAAGCGCAACGAACCGTCCTGATGATCGGTGCGCCGGTTGATGAGGGATTGGAGCAGGAACTCGATCCCCAGGTCCAACTGCTGCAGTTGCATGTCCGACTAAGGCGTTTCCCCATTGATTTGCTGCGCCTCGCCTGGCGTTTGCGCCGACTGCGGGTTGATGTTCTGCAAACCCATATGTTCTGGGCAAATGTCTTTGGGGTGATCGCGGCACGTCTGGCTGGCACGCCTGTCATCATCACCACCGAGCACGGTGATGATCGATGGTGGAAAGGCGCTTTGCATCGCTGGATCGAGCGGAACGTCATCACGCCGTTGGCGCACAGACGGGTCTGCGTCTCGGAGCACATTCTGCAAGTCAGGGCGCATGTCGAAGGTGTACCCCGTGCAAAGTTGCTTCATATACCGAATGGCACAGTGGTGAACGAGCAAGTGACAGATGACCCTTTCAAGGGAGATAGGACACTGGTCATCGGCAGTGTCGGGCGCTTCGTGCCGGAAAAGGACTTCCCGGGGTTGATCAGCGCCCTTGCCCGGCTTCGCGATGAGGGACTGCAATTTCAGTGTTACCTGGTGGGGGATGGTCCGGAGCGTGGAAACATCATGGAAGCCATCCGCCATCATGGCCTCGAGCAATGGTGTCTGCTACCCGGCTACCAGTCGAACATTGCCCACTGGCTGAACAAATTCGATGTCTTTGTCCTTGGATCGATCCACGAAGGCCAGCCGATGGCATTGCTGGAGGCAATGGCCTGCGGACGGGCCATTGTCGCGACCCGGGTCGGTGGTATCCCCATGACCGTCACTGAAGGGGAGGAGGCCTTGCTGGTGGAAGCGCAGAATCCGGAGGCCCTCGCAGCAGCCATACGCCGTCTGGCCGAGGCGCCGGCTCTGCGCCGTCGCCTGGGTGCGGCGGCGCGTGAGCGGGTAATTCGGGATTTTTCCAGCCGTGTAACAGCGGAGCGGTATCTCGATCTTTATACCCGGCATTGGGATGGACCATGGCGACTGTCGCGGGCAGAATGACTCAAGGCGATGCAGAGCGTCGCAATGTCCTTTTCGTTCTGCCCTCACTTGCTCGGGCCGGCGCCGAAAGTCAGGTCCTGGATCTACTCGAGAGCCTCAGTGGCGGCCCATGGCGTCTTCATCTGGCCACCTTCGAGCCGGCTACTGATCAATTGGCAAGGGTGCAGGCTGTTGGCGTGCAACACCACCATATTCCCCGGCGCGGTAAATGGAATCCCTCGTTTATCAGTGGACTTGGGCGACTGGTGGACAAGGCGCAGATCGATATCATTCATGCGACGCTCAATATCGCGGTGCTCGCAGCCTGGTGTGCGAGAACTCTGGCCTCGCGAAAGCCGCCGATTATCGCGGCCATCCACACCACCACCAGCCGTAACCGCAAGGATGCCCTGATCGGGTCCTGGTTGTACTCGCCCATCCTGCGCCGTTGTGATGCCGTGAATTTTGTCAGTCATCGGCAACGGGAGCACTGGTTGCAACAGATCCCGCTTGAGCAAGAGAGGACCTCGGTCATTCATAACGGGGTGGACACGATGCGGTTTGCTCCGTCTGAAGGTGACGCGCTCGGGCGAAAGCGCCCGACCGTGGTGTGCATTGCTGCACTGCGCCCGGAAAAAGGCCACCGTATCCTGTTGAGAGCTTGGCAGGGCGTCATCGCCGCAAGACCCGATGCACAATTACTTCTGGTCGGGGATGGGCCAGAGCGTGGCCGCATCGAGGGCCTGATTCACCAGTACGGCCTGGCTGGCAGTGTTGTCGTTCTGGGTATCATCCAGGATGTGCGACCGATCCTCTCCGGGGCACATCTCACCGTGTTGCCCTCAACTGCCGTTGAGACGCTGTCCCTGGCGGCACTTGAATCATTGGCCATGGGGGTGCCGGTGATTGCCACGGCCATTGGCGGCATGCCTGAGGCGGTATTGCATGAACAGACCGGCTTGATCCTTGAGCCCGGCAGGCCCGAGGAGCTGGCGACGGCCATTCTGGAGCTCCTGTCCGACGAACCCCGACGGCAAGTGATGGCCGCGAATGCCAGAGCCGACATGCTAGCCCGTTTCCGCAAGGAACGGATGGGCGAAGAGACCGCCGCGTTGCTTGAGCGGGTCATCGACAATGGTGGCCTTCACCATGCGCTCCGTTAAGCGTCCACGACGCGGTTCCATATGGATGCTCTCGACGGATCCGGACGCTGCCGGGGGCGTTGCTACGGTCATCAGGGCTTATCGGCAAGAGGGCCTCGATCAACGCTGGCCCCTGGTGTTCCTGGCCACCCATGTGGATGGTTCGTGGTTGTCAAAGCTCAAGCGCTTCCTCGGGAGCCTGATTCGCTTCACATGGGGTTTGTTGCGCGGGCGTGTGGCGCTGGTCCACGCCCATGCAGCATCGCGCCGGAGTTTCTACCGCAAGAGCGTGTTCGTCCTGCTCGCCAGAATGTTTCGTGTGCCCGCCATCCTGCATATGCATGGGGGGGAGTTCGACCGATTTTTCTGGCACGAGACGGGACCGCTGCGCCGCGCCTATATCCACGCAATACTCCGGGGATGCCATCGCGTGCTTGTCCTGTCCGAGCACTGGCGTCGGTTCTACAGCGAACTGTTGCCTCCGGATCGTATACAGATCCTCCCGAATGGGGTGAACGTTCCGATGGGATCAGCCGGATCGCCGCATCTGCCGCCTGCCGTCCTGTTCATGGGCCGTCTGGAAGCCGCCAAGGGAGTCTTCGACCTGCTGCAGGCCTTCGCTCGTCTGCGGAGCAGGGGAGTGGATGCCGAACTCTGGCTCGCCGGAGTCGGTGATGATGCGGGTATCCGACGATTGGCGTCTGACCTTGGCGTTGTCGATGACGTCCGTCTGCTCGGATGGATTGACGAGGTTGCAAGGCTGGAGCGCCTTCGTCGTGCCTGGCTCTTCTGCCTGCCATCCAGGGCGGAAGGGCTTCCGATAGCCCTGCTTGAGGCGATGGTTACAGGTTTGCCGGCGGTCGTCACCCGTGTCGGGGCCATGCCGGAAGTGATCATCGACGGAGAACAGGGTCTGACCGTGGAATCCGGGGACATCGACGGTCTTGAGCAGGCCCTGGGCAGGCTTTTGGGCGATCCGGCCCTGCGTGAGTGCATGGGGCGTTCGGCGCGAGACCGTGTTCGAAGACACTTCGACATTCGTAACACGCTTGATGCCCTGGAGCGTCTCTATGGAGAGATCGGCGTAACGCGGAGTCCTTCGAAGGAACAGGGCGCATGTATACGACAAGACTCTACGCATCCCTCGGGATAGCCGGACAGGAACGACTGATTACCGCATGGACGCGGTTTCGGCGCCTGATTCGCGAGGGTGTGCTGTACCGCAAGTATCAGCGGCAGTTGGACCAAACCCAGTGGCTGGACGAGGCGGCTCTGGCGGCCTATCAGGAAGACGCAGTGGCTGCAGCCCTAAGCTATGCGCGACGCTACGTGCCTCACTATCGCAAGAGCCTGAGCGATCGCCAAACCCGGCAAGTATTCTCCTGGCTCGAGACACTGCCGGTCATCGACAAGGCCTGGGTCAGGCAACATGAGGGCAGCCTGAGGTCGAGATTGCCCACCCTCAGCGTGTCAGGGGGTACCAGCGGCAGCACCGGCTCGCCGCTAATGGTGCGCCACGACCTTGCGTCCGTCATTCGGGAACAGGCCTTTGTGGACAGGCAGCGGGCCTGGGCGAGCTATCGGGCCGGTGAGCGGCGAGCCTGGTGGCGGGGCGATTTGATTGCACCAGTGGCGCGAACCGACCCACCGTATTGGCGGCTCAACAAGGGAGAGAACATGCTCATGCTGTCTTCCTACCACTTGTCCGAGCGCACTTTGCAACTCTATAGGGAGGCCCTGGAGCGATTCGATCCGGTGATCATCGAGGCTTATCCGTCCTCGGTGGCCTACCTTGCGCAGTATCTCAAGGCCACGGGACAACAGTATGGTGGCAAAAGCCTACGGGCCGTATTGACCTCCTCGGAGACCCTCAGCACAGAGCAACGCAACGTCATCGAGGCGGTGATGGGCTGCCGTGTCTTCAACTGGTATGGCGGCTATGAAAGAGTGGCTGCCATCGGCACATGCGAGCATGGCCGCCTGCATCTGCTGGGGGATTACAGTTATGTCGAATTGGCAGAAGTCGATGGGGACCTGCAGGAAATCATCGGCACGGCTTTTCATGAGCGGGCGATGCCGCTATTCCGCTACCGCACGGGTGACACTATCGAAGTCGCCACAACGGGTGCATCGCGTTGCCCTTGTGGCCGTGCATTCCCGGTGGTCAAGACGGTTGTGGGCCGGGAAGACGACTACGTGGTGACGGATGACGGCAGGCACGTTGGTCGGCTGGATCATATCTACAAGGGAATCGAGGGGGTTGCTGAAGCCCAGATCAGGCAGTCGGCATCAGGGGAGATCGTTATTGCGGTTGTTCCATTGAAAAGCTTCAACGAGGGGGTGCGCGCCCGTTTGATGGACAACGCCGTCGAGCGACTCGGGCCCGGAACTCCCATCCGTGTAGAGACGGCTACTCGCCTGCCTCGAACGAGCAACGGAAAGTTGCGGGGCGTGATTCGAGAGGTGCGTCAGGAAACGCCATCCCTGGCGAACTGATCTCGGCTATTGTTGCGTTACACGGATCTCGGAAGGCGGTGTGGGACGCGATTCGGTTCCGTCACTGCCGCCAGCACTGCCCGGGGCGCCATTCGGCTCCATCTCCGAGAGCGATGCGCTCTGGTTGCCAATGCGGATGTTATCGAAATTGAGGGACAGGTTATTGGGCGCATTCCATACCTGACTCTTCGCCATGTAGGTACCAATTCCGATCCCGAAGCCGCCATTGTTGTTCGTTGGCGGGGAGTTGTAGCCAATGCCGCGATCAAACGTCAGGCCGCCGCGTTCGATGCGTCGAGGCGCTATATCGACCACCTTGATCCACGGACCATCGTCCTCGCGCTTGTAGTAGCGCATGAACCCGGAGCCCCCCTGGCTCGAACCACGGGCGTCAAACTTGATGTGCAGGACCCAGTCGGTCCAGCCGCCACGGTTGACGCTGGCAAGCGCCTGCCGGGAGACATCCGGATTCGGAAAATCGGCGACGCCATCGTCCCAGCGAGGATTGCCACCAATAACCGGGTAGTCCTTGCGATAGAACATCTGGTACTGCCAGGGCACATCCGAGGAGGAGGGGTTGACCACAGGGGACCAGCGGTGATGAATTTCCCAGCTGTCCTTTTCGAGATGGACATTGGCAATGCCCGAGAGCTGATCACCGTTGGTCAGTGGCTTGATACCGAACAGTACCGGGCCCCAGCCACCGCCGGTGGGCTGCCAGTTATCCGGCAGGTAAACACTGAAGGAAATCCAGCGCTCGGACATGTAGGGCAGCACGTTGTAGACCTCGGGCAACGTCCGAAACGCGGATAGCTGTGAGCGGCGCCGCTCACAGTTACCATTGTCACAGTCTCTCGGCTCAGCCCCGTTAAGCGAATTCTTGATCGTGAATCGTGCCGAATACTGGCCGTGCCGTACCCGATTACTGTCAAGTGACAGGCAGGACCCGTCGCCACCGAATACGTCGGGATAGCCCTCCGGGCGACAGTATTCCGGAATCCCCCAGATCCATGGCAAGTCATGTCTTTCGTGGTGGTGCCATTGCAGAATATCTCCGGTCTCGAAAGAACCGGACCAGATGATGTTATTGGATTGTGCCGATAACGGCGCAGCAAGTAGCAATATGGCTAGCAGAGCAACGAGTCGATTAACGCAATTGTGAATGATTGTCCGCATGCAATATTTTTCAACCTGTGCAGTGGTTAATGTTCCAGGAGGCCGTCTTGCACCTCGCCCCATGACCTCTTTTCTTTCTGTTCCTGACAAGCAACGGCAGGGCGCCAATGAGAGCGCAAGCGCGGTATGCCGCTGTATCGCAGGGCAAGAACAGCGTCTCAGTCGCGGATGATACAGGGTGAAATCTAGGCAGTGTCCATGGTCGGAAGTGTGAAAGGTTTCACAGAAAAAGAGATTGGCAAAAAAACGACAACGAACCCGCTCTGAGTGTCGTTCTTCGGGGACAGGTTTGATCATGAAAAATAGAATATTCAATTCATTTATTTATAGCATTTTCATGTATTAGATTACATTATTTTAATGTCTTTACATGGGCATGCGATTTTCTCGATTTGTTGCGAATCGCACCGACAACAAAAAACGTGCATGCACTGTCAGTACGCCTGCGAACAGTGAAATCCCCATTCCCCCTTTAAAATCCGCGTACTGCCAAACCCTTGCATCATAGGTGACAGGGCGCCGCGCTCTCAGAGTATGAAGGGGAAATGGACGAGTTATCGCGCACAGTTCACCTGTCTGTCACCGATGCGGTGATCGACGCCTTCGCCGACATCACCGGCGATCGCAGTGCGCTGCACACGGATCCGGAGTTCGCCCGGCGCAGCCGTTTTCGTGGGCGGGTCGCCCACGGCATGCTGCCAGCACTGGCGCTTGTCTTGCTGGACGATCTCTTTCCGGCCAGCAGGGTACGGCTTACCACAGTGAAGGGCCGATTCCTTCGAGCAGTCATGCCTGGGGACACCCTGCGCCTTGAGTTGCGGGTCAAGCCGACTACGCCCGGTGCTGCTGAATTCTCGGCCGATTGGTACCGGATCGACGATCAGGATCGGACGACGCGCATCAGTGGCACGTTGGCGCTGCTCTCCGGCGTAGGGGGCGAGAAGCGTCCGGCCCGGACGGATGGCCACACGCCACCGCTCATCGAAGAACTCGATCTGTCAGTCGAAGAGCTTGAAGGCCGCTCCGAGCGCATACGATTCAGAGCCGATCTGGCCATGTCTCGCGCATTGGCAGAACGTGTACTGCAACCCATGGGGGTGGGCGCCGAATCGCTGCCGAGCCCGCAATTGCTTCTGATGGTCATGCTCTCGACCCTGGTCGGGATGCGTCTGCCAGGGCGGCGGGCAACGTTTCTTGGATTCGCTCTGGACTTCAGCCAGACGGAGGGGTTGGAGGGAGTCTGTGATCTGCGTGGCCAGGTCACCCGCCTGTTGCCGGCAGCGACGTTGCTCAAGGCCGATGTTTCACTCAAGTGCGACGGGGAAGCTGTCGGCTCGGGGACGTTCGAGGCGCTGGTCAACGAGCCCGCGTCGGTCATGCCATCAGTGATGGCGCTGCGCAGCGAGTGGCTGCCCCTGGGGCTGGACGGGAAAGTGGCCGTGGTGGTTGGTGGCAGCCGAGGCCTGGGTGAAACTACAGCAAAATTTCTTGCGCTGCTGGGCGCCCACGTGACCTTCACCTACTTCCAGGGGCCACTGGATGCGGAGCGCGTGCTGGACGAGATTACCGATGCCGGTGGTGTCGCCAGAACCCAGGTCTGTGATGTGCGCGACGAGGCATCCGTGGACGCTCTGTTCGGCTCGGTGCTTGCCCACCATGACCGGCTCGACATACTCGTCAACTGCGCTGTCCACGCATTCACCCCGCATTCCATCACGTCCACACGGCTTCCGGACTTTAGCGCTGAACTGGCGGTTTCAGTCCTGGGATTGCACACGGTCTGCTCCCGGGCGCTGCCCATCATGCGGCGCGGTGGCGGCGGCAAGATCATCAGTTTTTCCTCGCTGGCCGTGCGCAGCCCCGTGTCCGGCCAGGCCGTATACATTGCGGCCAAGGCGGCGGTTGAAGGCTATACGCGCACGCTTGCGCTTGAAGCGGCCGCCGACAACGTGCAGGTCAACCTGGTCGCCCCCGCAATGACTGAAACCGATCTTGTGAGGGCCATTCCCGAAGCGTATCGGATCCGCTTGCGAGAGGAGGCAGGCGCAGGTCGGCCCGTGACACCCGGGGACGTGGCCCAGGCGGTGGCGTTCCTCGCGTCCCACTGGTCGGATGCGATCACGGGTCAGACGCTCACTCTGAGCGGTGGTTCTCGACAGATCGTTGATTGAGGAGAGCCCAATGCAGGTCATGAAAGGCCCGGCCCAGAGTGCGGACCATGCCGCAAGAGCGCGCCGGCTCGCCCTTCGAAAGGCAGGCTCGTGGGACGAAGTCCGGGCAATCGTCGACGGAGTCGACGCCAGCAGGATGGACAGTGGTCTGGTCGAGTCCATCGCCCGTGCGACGGAAACGCTGCCAGGCCCCCCGGATGTGCGCATGGCATTTCTCTCGGATTGCACACTGGCACCGCTGGCCCGGCATGTCAGTGCTCTGGCAGCGACAAACGGGATCAGGGTGCAGGCCCACCTCGGCCCCTACGATCAGCATTTCCAGCAGGTTCTGGATGCGTCCAGCAGCTTGCACGATTTCCAGCCTGACGCGATCTTTCTTCATCTCAGTCTTGCGGCGTTAGCGCCGGAGTTGCACGAGGACTTTCTCGCTACGTCCGCGGAGCGAAGACGGGAGGCGGTCAACGAAATCGTTCAGCAGCTGCAGGCCTGGGTGAGCGAGGCCCGGGCCAGAACGTCCGCCATGCTCCTGCTCACCAACTTCCCACGTCCGGCGTTTCCCGTTGCCGGCGTGGCTGACTGGAGCCTGGATTTCGGTCAGGCCGAGTTCTACCAGACGTTGAACCTCGCCCTGCTGAGCGCTTTTCGGAGTGATCCCCGGGTCGCCATCGTGGATCTGGAAATGTCGCTTGGCCGTGGTGGCCATGTGGCGGCGGACAACCAGCGTTTGCACTACCTGGCACGCATACCGTGGAGCGAGGGCGCGATGCGGGACATGGCTGCAGAGATTCAGCGGCATCTTCAAGCCATCAGGGGGACTGCCCGGAAATGCCTGGTCGTTGATCTCGACAACACCCTGTGGGGTGGAGTACTGGGGGAGGCCGGGGTCTGGGGCGTGAAGGTTGGTGATGGTGATCCCGAATCCCGTGCCTACGCCGACATGCAGCGCGTCGTCCGCTCGCTGAAGCACCGTGGCGTCCTGCTGGCGATCTGCAGCAAGAACAACCATGACGACGTTCTGGAACTGTTTGCCCAGCGCCCCGATATGCCGCTCGCGCTGGATGACTTCGTGGCGACGAGAATCAACTGGCAACCCAAGCCGGACAACGTGCGCAGCCTTGCCGAGGAACTGAACATCGGGACGGACAGCCTGGTTTTCATGGATGACAACCCGGTGGAATGTGGCCTGATGTGCAGCGCTTTGCCTGAGGTCCAGACCATATTGCTGCCCGACGATGTGACTTGCGGGCCGAGCCTGCTTGGCCACATGCCACTTTTCGAGCGACACGCCCTGACCGATGAGGACCGGGCGCGAGGCGAGCAATACAGGCAGCAGGCGGTGCGGCAACGCCTCGTCCATGCCAGCGGCAACCTCGAGGACTTTCTGCAAGGTCTGGAGACCCGGCTGCGGATCGAAGTCGCCGGCGCGCAGCATTGTGCGCGCATTGCGCAGCTGATCGGCAAGACCAATCAGTTCAACCTGACCACCCGCCGATACACGGCTGCAGAAGTCGAGGACCTGCTGGTGGACGATGCCTGCCTGGTACTGGTCGGCAGTGTCAGTGATCGATACGGCGATCTCGGGCTGGTCCTGGTCTGTATTGTTCGCCTTGACGGCTCCATGGCGGATATCGACAGCCTGCTGATGAGTTGCCGCGCCATGGGGCGCGGTATCGAGACGGCATTCATGAATACTCTCAAGTCCATCGTTTTCGGCGAGCATTCCGTGCAGGAGCTACGCGGCCAGTTTCTGCCCACGCGCAAGAATCCCCCGGTTCGGGACTATCTCGACAACCAGGGTTTCCAGCTTGTTGATGAAACTCCTGACGGGGCGCGCCGCTACCGCCTCAACGCGGGGTATGCCGAGAGTCTTTCCTGCTCGGGAATCACTGTCGAATCATTACTCTGAGGACATGACCATGCACGACATCATCACCTCCACATTCGCCGATATCTTCGGTCTGGACGAGGCCTCGATCACCGACGATATGACACCGGAAACCGTCGAGCTCTGGGATTCTCTTAATCACCTTCGCCTGATAACCGCGTTGGAAGAGGCATTCGGCTTCCGTCTCAGCATGTCTGATATCGAATACATGATGGGTAGCGTCGCCCGCGTCCGGGAGGTCGTCGACCGTCATGCGGCTGCAAGTGCCGTGCTTTGACAGCAACAGGGGGGATTCCATCTGAAGAGGCGTTTGATCCATGACTACGAAAACCGCTGAGTCCATCGAGCGGCCGGTTGGCCGTCGCCGAATGCGCCTGACGAAGCTATTCCGGCGCTTCCTTGTCCCATCGCCGTTGCGCACGCTGCTCTACGGGCTGCGGTTTCGTGCGTGGGTCAGCCCCAGGGCCGAAGTCGACTACACACCCAACCTTGTTCTTGGCAAGGGCGTTGTCATCAGCGCCTTCGTCAAGATCAAGGCGACGGACGGGCCCATGGTGATTGGTGAGCGAACGTCAATCGGTGCCGGCTGCGTGCTGAGCTCCGGCACCGCCGGGATCAGTATTGGCCGTGATGTATTGCTTGCTGCCAATACGGTACTCATTGCCAACAACCACCGTTACGATCGGGTGGACATACCCATCAATCAACAGGGCCTGCGCTCACTTGGCATCACCATCGAGGATGATGTCTGGCTGGGTGCGAACTGTTCGGTGCTCGACGGCAGCCACATCGAGGAGGGGTGTATCGTCAATGCGGGATCGGTGGTGACAGGCAAACTGCCGGCGCGACGAATTGCCACTGGAAGTCCGGCGCGAGCCATCTTCGAACGTCGCTGACTGTTGCCACAGCAAGGATCAGGGTGTCGCGCCCTGATCCGGCGTGGCCATGGGGCGAGCGGTGGGTTTTCGCTCCACGCCAAGCTTGCTCCGACCGCCAGCACCGAGGAAAAATCCCAAGCCGATCAGGCCGAGGAACCAGACCTTGAGGCGTAGCAGCACGGCCATGGCAACCGTTGCTTCCACGGCGATGCCCACCAGCGAGAAGTAGTACGCGAATACGCCCTCGGAGTAACCCAGATTGCCGCCCGCCGAGACAGGAAGTGACGTCATGAACTGTGCGATGGGCGTCATGAAGACGAAGGCCAGTGGCGGGTCGAAGGAGAAGGTTCTGTAGGCAACCAGCACATTGAGCCAGACCAGCCCGTAAAAGGCCGCAGTCAGCAGCCAGACCTGTAGAGCGATGCGTCTATTCCCGGATAGCGCGCGCAACGCCTTGCCGGCGTCAGCGAAGAAACGGGTCAGCCAGTCGACGACGGGCGCCAGTCGCCGAGTCCGGGGGTGTGCCACCAGCCAGCGTGATAGCACCCGAGCGCCCCGACTGACCCGCTGACGCACGATAGCCATGGCCAGCAAGAGGACCAATGCGCCGGCGCAGAGTACCGCAGGGATGAGAAATGCAGGGTGCCAGAGCAATGCGGGCGCCAGTAGCGGCATGATGGCTACCAGGGCCATGAGCATGACCAGCCCTGTGACGCGCTCCATGAACACGCTTGTAGCGGCTGCAGTGGTGCTGCCGGTGTGCTTGGAGGCAAGCACGATACGTGCTGCGTCGCCACCGAAGTTCGAGGGCAACAGGGCGGAGAAATAATAACCGATGAAATAGATCCGCAACGTCGCCCAGAAGCCTGGGCGCTCGCCGTGTATGCCCATTAGCACAAACCACTTTGCATTGCTGACCAGGAGCATGGCGATTCCGACCAGGCCGAACAGGGCCAGATAACGCAAATCGATCTGGGTGAACCTCTCCAGCAGGCTTTCCTTGTCCGCCATGCGCCACAACAGGTAGATAAAGGCCAGGGTCAGGAGCAGCTTGATCGTGCGCACGAGCGGCTTCTTCATCGCGTTTCCTCACTGGCGGTCGGAGTGGCGGGCAAGGTGTGATCCAGGTGCGCGTAAAGCTCGAACAGCGTTTTGCGAAACTGCTTGTAACTGTGTTCCCGCTCGATAAACAGGCTGGCCTCGTGTCCTAGCTTCTGTCGCAGGGCCCTGTCCTTGAGCAAATGCAACCAGCTCTCGGCGAATCCGCTGGGAGTCGCCTCGGCGAGCATGGCCAGCGCAGAAGTCATGACCTGGGTATGGGTTGGCAGTCGGGTAGCGAGCACCGCAACGCCCGTGTGCAGATAGCTGTAGATCTTCATGGGCGTGTTAACGCCCTCGATGCGGGGCGACAGCAAAATGTCCGCCTGGGACAGATAGGCACCCATGCTGCCCAGTGGCCGCTTGCCGAGAAAGTGGGTGCGGTCGTCGATGCAGAGTCTGCGCGCCAATGATTCGTAACGCTCGATCTCATCTCTCTCTCCACCGATGATGACCAGATGCGCTCCCGTGTCCTCGGGATGGACCACCCCGAAACTCGCAAGCAAAAGGTCGATGCCCTGATAGGGCTCCAGGTTTCCGATGTACAGGCTGATGCTGCCCGCGATACCAAGTTGCTCCCTGAGGTTCTCCGGTGGTAGGTCCACCGGCTCAAGACCCAGTAGCGAAATATCCTTGAGGACGGTCAGATACCGGACGCGATTGCGGGGTAGTTCTTCGGCAAGCGCATCGCACACCGGAACCACCGCCTCGGCATAGCGAACCGGTAGTTTCTCCACGGTGCGGAACAGGCCCTGCAAGGGGCGCAGCACGGGATACCGGTTGACGATCTGCGTGGCCATCGACGAATCCATGTCATACAGGTACGGCGTCGCGAAAAAGGGGCGCATCAACATGGCCATGAACGCACTTTCCTCGACAGCGTGAATCAGGTCGTAGCGTTGCCGGCGCAAGTGAGCGATCAATGCCGTAAACAGGTAAACGTCGCAGATGAGCTTCTTGAAGGACGGTCCGGGGCGCACGCCCTGCAGTCGGCCGAGAGGCTGGCGGATGCGATGGATGGAGACCCCGGGGTAGGTTCGGTCGGCCCCCTCGTGGAAGGTCAGTACGTCGATCTGATCGCCACGTTCGCTAAGCGCGCGGATCAGCAAGTCCACGGCAATGGGTGTTCCCCGCTCCTGATAGAAAGGATGTGGTGCCAGAACAAGTATTTTCATGCCTTTAACTCACCTTTCTCAGCCTCAACCTTAGTTGGTTGCGCACGAAGCGGGTGTTGGTCTGCAGGTTGCCATACGGGTTCAGAGGCACATTCGGATCGCGTATCAGGCGCTTGAGCGCCGCGGTGGGATATGTCATGTCCAGGCGAGCGGCGATCATCGCGCCATATGAGCCCACCCGAAGCTCCTCTCCTGCGAGGGGCAGGGGATCCGTGCCCGGGAGCACGCGGATATTGAGGCGATGTGCTGTCTCAAGGTGTCGGGGATGGCACCAGGCGACGGGACGTCCGCCGCTGTCGCCCAGCAGGATGCGTTGTCGCCACGCGTCGCTGCGAATGAGTTGATCCACCAGATCGCCACGGCGGCCCAGCCACTTGCCCGCGCCCCAGGGAATCACGGCTATCGCCTCGTCGACCTCGGTCCATTCCAGCACCTGCAGCAGGGGGAGCCCGTCTTTCAGGGTCGAGGCTGTCGCCAGCGCCAGGACTTCCAGCCCCTCGGAGGTAATGATCTGTCGCCCCGGGATAATCAGTAGATCCGGTCGCCCCGGGTGCCGGGCCAGTATCGATGGGGTCAGGCCCGCCATGACGGCAAAGCGCCAGCCTGCGGGGGAATCTGCACTGCGCTGCTGTTCTGCTTCGCTGAGGAGGTCCTGAAACCAGTGGCGGCCGCGCACCTCGCTCAGCATGAGTATCCCGACCCAGTCCGTGCCCCAGTTAAGGGCACCTGCCTGCAAGGCGAAGTTGTCAGCCGCAGCGTTCAGAAAGCTTCCCCGACGGTACTGCGGATGAAAGTGGACATGTCCGTCCACCAGGCTGTGCGGATAGGCATCCATCACGGTCGATCTCCCTTGCGCATTGGCGCCACGCAGGGATTCACCTTAGGACGGAGGCGCGTGGCTGTATGTTCGCCAGCGAACAGATAAGCCCCATACCTGCGACTAACTTGAGCTTGAGAATATCGGTGGGCCGAACCGGTCGCAGGAGGCGGACGTCTTGGACAATATGGTTCTTCAGCCCCCGGACGTTGAAACGGCGTCGGAAGGCTACGCCAGCCGCTTTCAGGGGTCCGCGGGGCAGTATCTGTTACGCGCCCAGGAGCGGGCGTTGCTTTCCCTGTTGCCCCACGGCAGCCCCTTGACGGTTCTCGACGTGGGTGGCGGGCATGGTCAGACAGCCTCGGTGCTCGCCCGGGAGGGTCATGCCGTCACCGTACTCGGCAGCACCCCGGAGGCCTTCCACCGCCTGCGCGCACTGGGGCTGCAGCATCGTTGTCGGCTCGCCACGGGTGATCTGCTGTCGACCCCCTTCGCCGACGCAAGCTTTGATGTCGTGGTTTCGGTGAGACTGATATCCCACATGGAAGACTGGCAGAGGCTCATTGCCGAAATGTGTCGGGTCGCACGTGGTGCAGTGATCATCGACTATCCACGTACCGTCGGGGTGAACGCGCTGACGCCGGTGCTGTTTGGTGTCAAGCAGCGCTTCGAGGGCAATACACGAAACTATCGCAGTTTCAGTGATGAACAGATCGCAGAGGCGTTCGACCGCAATGGTCATCACGTGGCGGCGAGGGTCGGGCAGTTCGTGTTGCCCATGGTGGTGCATAGGTTCACTGGTGCGGGGCCGGTATCGCGAGGCCTGGAGTCACTGGCTGCGCGCGTGGGGCTTCGTGATCGCTTCGGTTCACCGGTCATGATTCGTGCCGACAGGCGCACTGCCGGACAACGTTCGGCTTCCGAGGAAGAATAGACATGAAAGTGCTGGTCACGGGTGGTACGGGATTCAGTGGCAAGGCGTTGGTGACCCGCTTGCTGACCGAGGGACATCAGGTCACAGCGCTGGACTACAAGGAAGGGCTGAAAACGGAGGAGCTGCGTCAGCTTGGCGCCGAGGTGATCATCGGTTCGGTGACGGACAAGGAGATCGTCTCCCGCAGTGTGGCTGGCGTGGAGGTTGTCTTCCATCTGGCAGCGGCCTTCCGGGAACTCAATGTGCCCGAGTCGTTCTACGACGAGGTGAATATCGAGGGTACGCGCAACGTGGTTGAAGCGGCGCAGGCCGCCGGCGTGAGGCGGCTGATCTACTGCAGCACCTGCGGTGTCCACGGTAACGTGGATCATCCGCCGGCCAACGAGGATGCCCCCATCCAGCCTGCCGACTACTACCAGAAGACCAAGTATGAAGCCGAACCCATTGTGATGGCTTACAACGGCAAGGGCATGGCAACGGTGATACTGCGACCGGCGGCCATTTATGGCCCCGGTGACCCCGAGCGCTTCTATCTGATCTACCGCCGTGTTGCCTCCGGCAGCTTCCCCATGTTCGGCTCGGGGCGCACCCTTTACCATCCCTTGTACATCGATAACCTGGTGGACGCGTTCATGCTCTGCATGGAAGACGGCAAGGGCGACGGACGCGCCTACCTGATCGCCGATGAGCACTATGTCAGCGTCGAGGAGTTGGTCCGGGCCGTCGCGAAGGCGTTGTCGGTAGAGGTGCGTATCCCGCACTTTCCGGTCTGGCCCGTGGTCGTTGCCGGTCACGTGTGCGAGCGTGTCTGCAAGCCATTCGGCGTGACCCCGCCAATTTTTCCGAGGCGGGTCGACTGGTACCGGCAGAATCGGGCTTTCGACATCTCCCGGGCCAGGGTAGAGCTTGGCTATCAGCCGCGGATCGGCCTGGAAGAGGGCTTGCGCCGCACAGCCGAGTGGTATCGTGCCGAGGGGTATCTGCCTCCCGCAGCGGGGGGCAAGCCCACGGCCAGGGCTGCCTAAAGCACGGCGCGGTCCAGGTAGTCCGCAGTGCGCAGTGCCAAGGCGGCGATTGTCAGCGTCGGACTTGAGCATCCGGCGGTGGCAAACAGGCTGCCGCCGGCGATGTAGAGATTGTCCAGATCATGGCAGCGCCCCCATTCATCGCAGACACTGCTATCGGGAGACTGGCCCATGCGGGTTGTGCCCATCAAGTGGTTGCGCATGATGCCGTAGCCGAATCCCGTGATCTCCGTTGCGCCCATTTCAGAAAATAGCTGCTTGGCGACTTCCGCACCGTAATCCAGAGTGCGTCGATCGAACTCTGCCAGTCGTATCTCGACAGCCGGAACGGGATCTCCGAATCGGTCCTTATGCCGGGTGCTCAAGCGCACCCGATTCTCCGGCAGCGGTAGCATGTCTCCCTTGACGTGTATGTCGAGTTCCTGCCCGTGCTCGCGCTTGACCGCCTCCAGTAAATCATGTCCCCAGGCGCGGCTGCGCCTCGCGATCGTGGCCGGCGTTGGCCCGTTATTGGGGTCGGGGGACAGCATGATGTTGCCAATCTCCGGCAGCCGATCGTGCTGATAGAGTCCCCAGCAGTTGGAGGTTGCATAGCCATTGCGGTGCGGGCCGAATTTCTCTGGTAGCCGTCCTCTGACGATGATCCGGGAATGGGACATGAACGTTCGTCCGAGCAGACCGGAACTGTTTGCGAGACCGTCTGTTCCAGCATTCAGTGACGCTGATAGCTGCAGGATTCGCGGGTTCTCCACACCGCCGCCGGCAAGCACGAATTGTCGCGCTGTCACCTCATGCTCCCGACCGTCTGCGCCAACGAACTGCACCGCGCCTACCCGGCGGCCCTGATCGATCCGCAGGCGGCGCACGTGGCAGTCGGAGCGGATTTCCACCCGGCCGGTCGCTTCCGCCTTCTGCACATGATGCAGGCCGGTGTACCGCGCATGAATCGGGCACATGGGGATACAGGTCGAAAACACGGCGCAGCCCGGGCGTCCGTCCCTGGCGCGGGAATTGATGGCGGCGCTGTTGGCTCCCATGGGTAGACCCATGCGCTCGAATGCGGGCATGACGAAATTGCGTTCCACGTGACTGTAGTCGAAGGCGGGAAGGGGGAACGGCGCGCTTCTCGGAGGCTGTCCCGGCGCATCGTCACCGCACACACCAATCTCTTCTTCGGCGCGTTGATACCAGGGTTCGAGGTCCGCATACTCGAATGGCCAGTCCTCGGCCACACCGAACAGGCTGCGCATCTTGAAGTCGCCTGGTTGCAAGCGCTGCGCATTGCCGTTCCAGTGCAGCGTGGTGCCGCCGACGGCCTTGATTCGGTTGCTGTTCAGTAGCAGGGCCGGTTCCGCCAGGTCTTCGTAGTCGTCAAGGTCCTGACGAAACCAGGGCCAGGGGTCTCCGCCCCGTAGCAGGACTCCATACCGCTCCATGTCCGGGTAGCTGTAGCGTGGTCCGGATTCCAGAACCGCCACCGTGTAACCCGCCTGCCCGAGGTGGTAGGCTATGAGGGCGCCCGCCACGCCGGCCCCAACGATGCAGATATCTACCTCGCTTGTCGACCCCATTTCAGGCTCCCGGTGGCAGTGCCACAGCCGCCGGATCACCCGGGGCGCCGGGCCAGGTGTGGGTATTGCCGACGATCTGCCAGCCAAGTCGAGATGTGAATATGGCGTCGATCAACTCATCTCGTAGACCATAGATGTAGAAGCGTGACTCCCGGCGACGGAAGCGGAACCAGTGGCTGCGCAGGGAGTTCGGGCTATCGGTCTCCGGCGGCTCGAGGCTGGCCAGCAGTGCGATTCTTGTGGATTGATCGAGGGCAGCAAAGGTGTCTGAATTTGCAGACTGCCGGGCCATGCCCGTGAGCAGGCGGGCCCCCTGCTGATAGAGCGGTAATTGTCCGTCCAGCTCTGTTCTGGCCCGCATCCATTGGCTGACCACGCGTTGCAGTTCCTGTTGCTCTTCCGCCCCGGCCGGCGGGTAGATAACCTCCGCCAGCGCCTGCACCTCTGAGACAGCCTCCCCGGCGAGTGGGCCACTGCGCTGCTCGGGAGCAAAGCCGAGGTACTGATCGTAGGCTGGTCTTGCATAGCGCTCGATCAGCACGTTTCGTCGCGATAGCAATGCCTGCCCACCGGCAGTCATTGCGACCGCGGTCACCCCGAGGCCGAGGAGAATCCGGCGGCGTCGCCTGGAATACGGTGTCGGCATAGGTCAACCCCCCTTCCTGCCCATGGCCTACGACGTTATCGCCTCGCGCGCGGGGGGTATGTTCGCCAGCGTACAGATTAGGCCGGACCCACCTCATTAACCTGCGCTGAGGGTGGCAGTACATGGCAATCAACAATGCCCGAGGCGGGATGCCCGTATGAAGCGTGAACCCCATCGGCTTGCCGACTCCCAATTCGATCTTGCGGTGATCGGTGCCGGGATCTATGGCGCCTGCATCGCCAGGGATGCGGCCATGCGTGGACTCAGGGTCGCCCTGATCGATCGTGGTGACTTTGGCGGGGCTACCTCACACCATTCGCTGAAACTGATTCATGGTGGCATTCGCTATCTGCAAACACTGGATCTGTCGCGCCTTCTGGAATCCGCCAGCGAGCAATGCTACTGGCTCTGGGCGGCACCTCATCTTGTTCGTCCTCTGCCCTTCATCTTGCCGACTCGGGGCTGGGGTGCTCGAAGTCGCTATGCGGTGGGCTTGGCCCTGGCCGCTTACGGCCTGCTCTCGTCGCGGTGTTCCGTGAACGGGGTGGCCATGCCCGCTGGACGGGTGCTGTCCAGAGACGCTTGCCTGGCAGCCTTGCCCGGACTTAACGATCAAACCATCAGCGGCGGCATGCTGTGGCATGACCTGCAGATGCTGGAGGCCGACCGGCTGTTACTGGAGTGTGTGCAGCAGGCGGTAGCGTTCGGTGCGACTGCCTGCAACTACATTGCAGCGCAGTCGCTTCAACAGGATCAAGGCGTGATCCGGGGTGTGCTGTGTCGAGATCAGCTTGAGGGGGATACCTTCTCGGTCCGCGCCAGCCTCACGATCAATGCCTGCGGTCCCTACGCCGATCAGCTCCTGGCGGGTTCGAACCCCCTGACCCCTGCGCTTGCCCGCTGCACCAACGTGGTGGTCGGGGATCTCGGTCTGTCCAGGGGGTTCGGTTTGCCCGCCGGCGACGGTAAGCGACTCTATTTCGTCGCCCCCTGGAAAGACTGCACGCTCATCGGAACCATCAACCATGCCTATCAAGAGGACCCCGACTCCCTGGTAACGGACCAGTCCGAGGTGGTGCGCCTCATTGGCGAGGTCAACGCGGCATGGCCGTCGGCACAACTGCGCGAGGACCAGGTCCGGTATCACTACACCGGCCTGTTACCGGCAGAGGGTGGCACGGGCGTCGATGTGCGACTGGCGCGCCGCGGACGGTTGATCGATCACTGGCGGCGGGATCATGTCCGCGGCCTGATCTCTGTTATCGGCGAGAAGTACACCACGGCGCGCAGCATGGCAGAGCGGGTCGTGGATCTGGCTCTTGCACGACTTGACCTCGGGCGCCGCCCCTGCCGCGTATTGCAGACGCGGCTGCCCGGTGCCGGTTTGTCCGTCGCGCCCGAGTGCGTCGAGGAGAGCGCCGCCTGGTTCAGGGAGCGCTGCCGCCAGGCCATCAAGCACGAGATGGTGATGCGCCTGGATGATTTGCTGCTGCGCCGGACCGATCTCGCTGTTCGCGGTCAGTTGTCACCGTTATTGCTGCACTGGGCCGCCGATACAGCAGCGACCAGCCTCAACTGGAGCCCGACACGAAAGCGCCAGGAACTGGAACGCCTCCGCCGGCTTGTGCCTTCGCTCTCGATCGGCCCCGAAATGGGCCAGGTGGTCTGATATGGATCTCTCGGTGATCGTCCCGCTGCATAACGAACAGGACAATGTCCTGCCCCTGCATCAGGCGCTTGATCAGGCCCTGAGCCCGCTTGGACTGGACTACGAGATTCTGCTCGTCGATGACGGTAGCCGGGACGAGACAGTCGCGCGGGCCACTGAACTCACCAGGCACGACACCCGTCTGCGTCTGGTCCGACTGCGGCGCAACTACGGGCAGACCTCGGCCATGACCGCGGGTATGGCCATCGCCCGTGGCCGGATTCTGATCACGATGGATGGCGATCTGCAGAATGACCCGGCGGACATCCCGCTTTTTCTTGACAAGATCGCAGAGGGCTACGACCTGGTGGTCGGCTGGCGCCATCGGCGGCAGGACAAACTCCTGAGCCGCAAGCTCCCTTCAGTGATTGCCAACTGGCTTATCGGCCGGGTGACCGGCGTGCCGATTCGGGATAACGGCTGCTCCCTCAAGGCCTATCGCGCCGAGGTCATCCGTCAGGTGCCGCTGTACTCGGAGATGCATCGCTTCATTCCGGCGATGGCTTCCACCGTGGGGTGCCGAATCGCCGAAATCCGTGTCCGCCATCATGCCCGGCGATTCGGTGAGTCCAAATACGGCCTGTCGCGGGTCTACAAGGTGCTGCTGGATATGCTGGTGGTCAAGACACTCATCGCCTTCGCGAACCGGCCATTGGCCTGGTTCAGTCTGCTCGGCCTGCCTATCGCGATTGTCGGCGTCAGCACCGTGATGGCTGCGATCCTGGTGCGTCCGCTGGGGGAGCCCATGTCGATGCCCTTTGCGGCAACCGGCATGACCCTGATGGCGCTGGCCGTTTTTCTATTCGGCAGTGGGGCTGTTGCGGAACTTCTTGTGCGGACAGGACGCCCCGGGGGCGTTGAGCGTGCCCTGATCACTGCGGAGATCGACAAGTCCGGTGTCGTTGACAAGGACAAGGCCATGACTTCGGGAGAGTCGGCATGATGATGAGCAGGTCTGCAGAGGGGCGCGGTCTGTCCGTGGTGATCGTGGTGACCAGCCGATACGACGACACCGAGACGGTCTATGGTGCCTATCGCGACAGCCTGCAGCGACTGGGGCGACGCCTCGAGTTCATCTACGTGCTCGACGGCCCGTTCGATGCCGTGAAGCAGTGCCTTCGCAAGCTCCAGCAGCACGGTGAACCCATTCGCATCATTCAGTTGAACCGGGTGTTCGGCGAGGCTGCGGCGCTGTCCGCAGCATTCCGCCATGTGAGCGAAGACACTATCCTCATCCTCCCCGCTTTTCAGCAGGTGGAGACAGACGATCTGCCAGAGATCGTCGACGCCTTGCGCGACTGCGACGTGGTCACTGCGCGGCGTTGGCCGAGAACCGACTCGGCGTTCAATCGCCTGCAGACCAATCTGTTTGCAGGACTGGTGCGATTCTTCACTCGTACTGGATTTCGGGACCTCGGTTGCAATGTTCGTGCGTTACGCCGCCGTGTCGCCGATGAGGTCGTGCTCTACGGTGATCAGCATCGCTTTCTGCCGATACTTGCACTCAACCAGGGCTTTCGGGTTGTTGAACGAGACCTGCGGCAATCCCGCTCTGAGCAAGCAGTACGGGTCTCTGCGCCGGGCACTTGCTTTCGCCGCGTGATCGACCTGCTGACGGTGTTCTTCATCACCAAGTTCATTCGCCGCCCCATGCGTTTTTACGGGCTTACCGGGACTGCCACGGCGGGCCTGGGTGGGGCCTACATGGCATTCCTGGTTTTTCAGAAGTTGGTCCTGGACATGCCACTTGCAGACCGACCGGCGTTGTTGCTGGCAGCGCTATTGGTGGTGCTGGGCGCGCAGATTTTCTTCATGGGTCTGCTGGGGGAACTGATTATCTATGCCAGGGCCAGGGAATTGCCGGACTACGCCATCGACGTGGTGATCGAGGGAGGGGAGCCGATTGAGGCCAGCAGTGATCCTGCGTCGGATACGGTGATGACGGCAATGGCCAGACTCAAACGTTCCGCGCCCCCCGGTTAGTGGCAACCGGGGGTGGGGATGTGGGCAGCACCCAAAGCCGGACCCCCGGCGGGTGCGGTAGCTCGAAGGAGGGTGGGATGGAGTCGGTGCAAAAACCGGCCGGTGCACTGGCGGGTCCGTCGGAAGCCAGTCTGCTGGTACTGGGTGGAGATGCGGATAACAACCTGGGAGATCAGGCCATTCTCCGTGGTGTGTGCCATGCGTTGAAGGCGCAGGTGCCCGACGTCCGCATTACCCTGGTTTCCGCTTTGCCATGGGACAGAATAGCCGAGCGGCGTATTCCCGGCGTCTGCGCCGTGTTGCCCAGAGGGCTGCGGCACTGGCCAGCCGTGCTTGCCTGCGCCGCCCGCCAATCCGGGGTTCTGCTGGCAGGAGGTGGGCTCCTTCAGGATGACGACAGCCGCATCAAGATGCCGTACTGGGCAGCCCGTCTTCAATCCCTGCGGCTGGCCAATCCGGCATTGGTCGCTGTCAGCGTAGGGGCCGGCCCACTGATCCATGCCGAGAGCCGCTGGTTTGCTCGCCGTGTCGCCGATGCCACCCGATCACTGTCGGTGCGTGACCAGGCAGCGGCGCAGTGCCTGCAAACGGCCATTGGCCGGCAGGTGGCCGTCGTGCCCGACCCCGCCTTCCTGTTGCCCGTTGCGGAGAGCGAAGCGGCCGAGGTTTTGCTCGCACGCCTGGGCATTCCATCCGGCACACCACTGATCGGTGTGACCTTTCGACGCTGGTTTCACGTACGCGGTGGCGTCATCCCGCATCGTCTCCGGGGCAGACTCGGGCTGGACCGGGGGCAGGGCGCGGCAGCCATGCAACGATGTCTGGATCAGTTCGCGAGCGCATTGCAGATCCTCGCAAACGGCATGGATGGGGCCAGACTCCTGTTGCTTCCCAGTTATCCGTTGCCTCACGAGGGTGACCTCGCTGCGTGCCATGCCCTGGCTCAGCGCTTGCCGAAACTGCAGCCACGGATCAGCGTCATCCGGGACGCTGGCCTCTACAAGGCTGTCTGTGGGCGACTGTCGCTGATGATCTCCGCGCGAATGCACCCCCTGATTCTCGCGGCCAGTATGGGGACGCCGATCGTCGGGCTCGGTTACAACCAGAAGTTTGATGGACTGTTTCGAATGCTCGATCTGCCCGACGCACCCCTCTCCCTGGGTCGGCTGGGCGTTGAGGATTGCGTCGATGAGTTGGTTCACCGGGCCCGCGGCGCACTGGTTGAGCATGCCGATATCGGCCGTCGGGCGCACGCCCTGGCGGAGCGCGCGGATGCGGGAATCAGCGCACTGCTGCCGAGCCTCGGTCTTGTGGAGCCGGCGCGATGATTGCGCAATTCCTCTTGGGCAAGCGGCACCCGGACAGCGGCAGGGTGCGACTGCTGAACGCCGTGATTCGCCAGGCATGGAAACGGGTGCCAGCATACAACAGTCTCTGGAACCTGGCAGGCCTGCGATCGGGAGAGCCCGGCCTGCAGCGGCTGGAGGACCTGGACCGCTACCCGCTGCTCAATCGGGCCCGGCTCGGTGAAGTCCGCCTTGAGCAACGCATGGACTCACGTTGGCCGCGCAAGCTCATTCACACTGAGCGTTCGGGCGGTTCCACCGGTACCCCGATTGAAATTCCCATCGACCCCATGACCCATGCCCGGCGCCAATTGCGCTTCCTTCGGGCGCTCATGAACTGCGGTTATCGACCCGGTGATCGACTGCTTATGCTGAGCGCACGGCCCACGGGTCGACATCCGACCTTGCCCGGCGGCTTCTGTGTCGACCTTGCCGCCGACCAGGAGACCATGGCCCGCATCTACCGGCAAATGCGACCAGGGGTGCTTTACGGCCCGCTGAACGCCCTGTTGCTATTGGCCCGTGAGTTGGGTCGGGCGGCGGCGGCAACCCACCGGCCGCGGCTTGTGGTGAGTACAGCGGAGAGTCTGAGCGGGACGGATCGCGACTTTCTGAACAGCACCTTCGACTGTGACCCGGCGGACTTCTACGGCATGAGCGAATGTGGCCTGGTTGCCTGGCGGATTCCGGGTGCCGAGAGTTACCGCTTTGCGGAGCGTGATCTGCACGCCGAGTTCTTGCCGATCGGATCGGGTGAGGTCGCTGAGCGTCTGATCATCACGGATCTGCATGCCGGCGGCTGTCATCCGCTGATACGGTATGAGACCGGGGATCTCGTCGAGCGCACCGGCAATCCGGGTAATCGTCGTGTGCTTGGTTTTCGCGGTCGAACCGTGGACTGCCTGCACCTGCCGGGTGGTCGACTGATCTCGCCCTATCGCATCACACTTCTGCTTGAATCGCAGCCTGATATTCGCCGCTACCAGATCACCCAGCGGGTGGATCTCAGTCTGGATGTGACCATCTGGGCAGAGCCACAGGTCATGCCCGAACTGTGTCGCAACGTCCAACGCGAACTGTCAGCGCTTACCGGGAGAGCAGTGCCGATCAGGATCGGCGGCGGCGACGGTGTGCCGGGCATCGGTCAGCGGAAATTCCGCCCGGTTCGATCTGAAGTGGAGCAGGGCAAATGCGCGTCCTGACGGTCTGCTATGAATACCCACCCATCGGCGGTGGTGGCGGTGTGGTTGCCGCCGCTCTCGCTGCACAACTTGTCCGCACGGGAGTGGACGTGGATGTGGTGACCTCCCGCTTCGATCATCAGCCCTGGCGGGAAACCCTGGACGGCGTCGCAATCCATCGACATGCCTGTAAACGGCGGCATCGTCATTACACCAGCGCTGCCGAGTTGATGACCACGCTGCTGCCTGCCTACAACGTTGCTTCCCGAATCATCAAGGCGACGGCGCCGAGCCTCATCCATACCCATTTCGCCTTGCCGGGTGGCCTGGTGGCCTGGGCACTGTCCAAGCGATTCGAGCTGCCCTATGTGGTTACGGTGCACGGCTCCGACGTACCGGGATACAACCCGGATCGTTTTCACTTGCCCCATCGATTCATCAACCGGGCCTGGCGTCGGGTGATGCGGGATGCAGCGGTCGTGACGTCTCCGTCCCACTACCTGGCGGGACTGATCGCGACCCAGATCGACCGACCCGTACAGGTCATACCCAACGGTCATGTCGTCCACACCACAGGGCAACGCCCTGCCAAGGAGAATCTCGTTCTTGTGGTGGCAAGGCTTTTTCCACGCAAGGGGGTACAGCATTTTCTTGAAGCGATACGTGATCATGATGAGGGCTGGGAGTACGTGATTGCCGGGGACGGGCCTCACATGGCGGCACTGAGGGAGATGGCGCGTACCGTTCGTCCCCGGGTGCGCTTTACCGGGTTTATCCCTCGCGATGAACTGCAGGGCCTCTACCAGCGCGCCCGCGTGTTCGTTTTCCCTTCGATCAAGGAGAACTTTCCAATGGTCCTGCTGGAGGCCATGGAGGCCGGATGCGCGGTGTTGACCACCGACGCCGACGGCTGCGCCGAGGTAGTCGGGGACGCCGGTATCGTCTTTCCCGCCGGAGATACGGCAGAACTGTCGCGCTCCTTGCGTTGGCTGATCGACCATCCCGTCGCCTGCGCCGAGTTAGGTACACGGTCCCAGGCGCGTGCTGCGCTTTTCACGTGGCCGCGTATTGCCACCGCCTATTCGGAGGCGTTTGGAGACGCCATGAACGCCACTGCTGCGCTCTATGACCAGGTGAAATAGGGCGATGAAGCTGTCAGCTCTCGGAATACAGGCGATTCCTGCGCGATTGGCACCTTTGATCGGCAAGGCCTCCTTTCGTCTGGTGCGTATCGAGGGCCAGGATCGCGAGACGGGCTCCACCTTGTCTGCGGTGTACCTGGGTAGCGGTGACAATCTGGAATTTCTGCGCTCGCATTTCTTCCGTAGCTCCCAATGGGAAGAGGTCGCAAGTCGTGGGCTGCCGATCATTACTGGCGGCAGTATCCGTCGCTGGTGGCGGGATTCGCATCTGCAACTGACCGATCTGCCGCCGCTGTGGCGATGTTTCCAGAGGACCGACTGTGATCTGGTGGTGCCGGCCTGGGTGGCTCAAAAGCTGGTCTTGCCACCTCTGCAGCACAGTGAGCGGCTGTGGCCACTGCCGCGGAGCCTGGCCCGGGAAGTGGAACGCCATATCCGGCGCAGCGATTATTCACTGGTCATCACCGATCAGCCTGCCGAGTTCGAAGCCTTTTACGACGATCTGTACCTACCGTATATCCGGGCACGTTTCGGTAGCAGCGCCGTCGTTGTGGAGCGCAATCGCTTCCTGGCATCTGCGCATGGACAGCATCTGGCCTTGCTCCGTCGGAGCAACGCAGCGGTTGCCGGTATGCTGGTCAAGCGCAGGGGATCCGCCATGCGCTTCGGCTGGTTCGGTGCAGCGACATGCCCGCCACCGTCCGGGGCCAGTGAGGCGCTGGATGCGCTGGTGCTGCGGCAGGCCTGGCTTGATGGTGTGAAGACGGTGCATTTCGGAAACTCCCGCCCCGTAGTCACCAATGGTGTGTTCCGCTACAAGGCCCGCTTTGGCGCCGTGCCGGTAGCGACCCGGTTTCCCCAGGCTCGCCTGGGGATCGGGCTTCCACAATCACACGCCGGGGTTACGGCAATCCTGGCACATCACCGACTCATCGTGCCGGCATGAGCGCCATGCCGGCCAGGGACGATCGGCGCTGGCTGCGCAATGTGGCCACGAGTTATGGCGACCTACTGCTGGGTGGGACCATCTATGTCCTGATCACGCCGTTCATCATCCATCACCTTGGCCTCGAGGCCTACGCTGTCTGGCTGATCAGCCACACGCTGACCTTCTACCTGGGCATGCTGGATCTGGGTATCGGTCAGGCACATGTGCGGTTTCACGCACGCCACGTGGCTCAGGGTCGGCCACGAGCCGCCCTCCGGCTAGCCGGTAACGTGGTCCCGGCGCTGATCGTGGCCGGCGTGGTCGCGGCGGTCGCGGCAGCGGTTATCGGACTGATGCCGCTTGAGCGGGTGTTCTCCGTCGAAGGTGGACTGGCCTTCGACTTTAGGCTGGTGGTGATCATCCTCGGCCTCAACTTGCTGATTGCGCTTCCGGCCTCAGCGTTGGAGAACATCTACGAGGGAGAGCAACGATTCGACATCAGGAATCTGCGCTCCATCGTGCTTCGTATTGTGGCGGTCTCGGTCCAGGTCTGGCTCTTGCTGCAGGGCTACGGCATCGTCGCCCTGGCGCTGGTTGAGTTGTGCGTCTCGGCCCTACGGGCCTGCATCGATCTGTTGCTGGTGAGTCGGCTGCTGCCCGGTCTGCTGCGTACCAGGCTCAGCATGGATCGAAGGGTCTGGCGGCGTATTCGTCCCTTCGCGCTGTGGGCCTTTGTCGATGACCTCCTCGTAGAGGGGAGCGCGCACATCGACAAGTTGCTGGTGGCGCTCTTGCTACCCATGGCCCTGGTCACCCCCTATGCGCTTTGCATCGCTGTCGCTGGGCTGTTGCTGCTGCTGGCTCAACCCATCGCGGAGACTTTCTTCCCCATGGCCTCGTCGCTGCATGCCTCGGGGCGACAGTCAGAACTTGCCCGGGTTCTTCGGACGGGCACCAAGGCGACAGTCGCCGTTGCCGCACCAGTTGCGGTGTTCCTGTTGCTGGTCGGCGAATCTCTACTGGTTTTCTGGGTGGCAGAACTTGAACCGGTGCTGGTTGCCGGGCTGCTCCCTCTGGTGGTTGTGAGCTTTTTCGTGGCTGCAATCTGCTGGACACCAACGCTGGTGCTGATGGCGGTCAATCGCATCCGCCTTGTCGCATGCCTGACACTGGCCGAAATCGGCCTCAGCGTGGCATTGATGCTGATCCTGGTGCCGCGGTTGGGGTTGCTTGGCGTGGCCTGGGCCGTACTGATTGCGGGGCTGCTGGTCGGCTCACTCTTTCTGCTGCCGGCGGCCTGCCGAGCCGCAAACCTGGGCCTGGTCGATCTGCTTGCCAGTGGGGTGGCCCGGGTCATCCTGGCCGTTGGGCCGGCGGCAGTCCTTGGCGGGACCCTCGGCATCATGCGTGCGCCATTTGGACTCTTTGACTTCATGCTCATTGCAGCCTGTATTGCGACTGCCTATCTGCCTGCGCTTTATTTCGGCGGACTGGATGCCTGGGAGCGCAGCCTGATTCTTGGAGTCCTTCGGGGCCGAAGTCCACAACCCGCACTGGCCGCTACCGAGGTGAGGGCGCCATGACGCCGGCATATCGTCTGCAATGGCTGGGCCCCAGGGACGCCCGTGCTGTGGCACGGCTCGAGGCAGCCCTGTTTGATCGTGAACAGCGCACAGGCGCACGCGATCTGCGTGAGCAACTGGCCGTTGCCGAGCGCGCGGGAGAAAACCTCAGCATTGGCCTGTACCGTGGTCGACGCCTGCTCGGCTACTGCATGATGTTCGTGGAGCAGGATCGCCGGCGGATTTGCGCGTATACAGGTCTGCCCCCACCTGTCGACAACGATTTCCATGGCCCGGGCATCTATGTGGTGGACGTGGCGGTGCATCCCGATCACCGAGACCAAAGTTGGCAGCTACTGCGTCGGGCGGCGGCAGTCATCGAAAGCCGCGCTGACCTCAGGCACCTCCCTCGGGAGGGGTTGTGCACCCAGGCGTTGTTGCCGTTCTGGCAGGCGCGGCGGCGCACCCTGCGGCGCATCGGCTTCAGCCTGGTCAAGGCAACGCCGGTCTGTGATCCGGATACCGGCGCGACTGTCTACTGGCTGCGATTCGACAGTGGCAGGCCGACAAGAGAAGGGCGGCTGGCCACCCCGGGAGTGAGATCGCTGCTGGGGGACACGGTGACTCATGAACTGGCCAGCGGGGAATGCACTGTCGGCGTGGTCCGGTCCGCCGCTGGCTGGAGCAGCCTGCGCGACGATTGGGAGCGCCTCTGCAGCCGCACGCCGGGCGCCACGGTATTCTGCAGCTATGCCTACTTGAGAGCCTGGTGGGAACAACTGGGCCTTGCTGCGGAGCCGTACCTGGTGGTCGCCCTGGATGCCGATGGCTCGGTGCGTGCAATCGCGCCAATGCAGATCATGCACCGGCCTGGTCCAGGTGCGAATACCCGCTGTCTTGGCTTCATGGGCATGCCGTCGGAAGTCGATCGGCCCACAGTGTTGGCTGCAGAGGGCGACGTGCTGAGCCCGAGTCTGATCGCGGACTATCTCGTTGGCCATCACGGCGTCGGTTGGCGCTCCAGCATCCTCTATGAACAGAACCCGGACAGTGTCTTTTATCAGGCCATGCGCACACGGCTCAGCGGCCTGGGAATGCTGGTGGAATCGCCGGAAGGGCCGGTCTGTCCCATGGTGGAGGTGCAGGGCACATTCGATGCCTATCTCGCATCCCGGAGCAAGGCACAACGCAAGAGTTACCGCCGTCATCGTGACCGATTGCGCCAGGGGGGAGCGTTGACCATGGACACGATCGACAGCGATGCAGGTGAGGCGGCAGGTTTGTCACGTTATCTTGCCGTGGAACAGGCGAGCTGGAAGGCTGGCTCTTCCGTTGGCGTCGCGCGGAGCTCTGCCCATCTCGGGTTTCTGCATGCCTTGATGGGCATGGAAGATCCGCGCCCACAGCTCCAGGTCCGTGTGCTGGTGCTTGACGGAGAAGACATCGCTGCGACGCTGGGTCTCTACTGGCAACGCTGTCTGTATTCCATGCATATCGCCCATTCCAGGGCCTGGGAAGATTACTCTCCCGGCTTTGTTTTGACAGGCATGGAGTTGGAGGAGATCCACGCACGGGGGCTGTGTGAGCGTGTCGATTATCTCGGTGGCTTTCTCAGCAACAAGCGCGGATGGGCAACCCATTATCGGGAAACCCGGGCTTTGTTCGCGCACCCCCCTGATGTCGCCGGCCTTGCCTATCATGCCTATCATTTCCGCTGTCGACCCTGGCTCCGTCGCTGCCTGGTGCAACTGGACCTGCTGGATACGGCAATCCGCATCAAACGCCTGCTCGGACAGCAGGGGAGGTTCGCATGAGTCGCGTGCTGCCGGTGGACGCGGCACCCCTTGAAGTGCGATGCATTCGCGACTATTCCGCCATGAAGGATCTGGCAGGCGACTGGAAGCGATTACACGCCCTGACGGCGAATGCCACACCCTGGCAGAGTTGGGAGTGGTTCTCGTCCTGGTGGCCGGCGATGGGCGCTCCGCATCAGTTATGCGTGGTTGTCGTGATAGAGCAGGGTGTGGCGGTCCTCATCATGCCCTTGCAGATCAGGCGGTGCCGCAAACTCGGGCTGCCGGCCCGCGTGCTCGAGCCCGTCGGGATGCCGGATGAGATCAATCGTCCACAGTTCGCCCTGGGTGAATGCAAGGTACATCACCTTGCACACGCAGTCGCTGTTCTCGCCGGCAGTGGCGTGGGCAAGGAAGGGGCCGTCCCCGCCTGGGACATACTCCAGATCGATGAAGTCGTTCCCGACGACTCGCAGCTCAATGCCCTTTTGTATCAGGTTGAAGTCCAGGGCTTGCAGTGGCGTCAGTTTCCCCTGCATGCCTGTCCCTACCTGGATCTGAATCAGGAATGGACGGCCTATCTTGCCTCCCGTGGAAGGCGGCTTGCGAAGAACTTGAAGGCAGGGCATCGAAAGCTTTCCAAGCATGGTGCCGTTCGACTGCAAATAGCGAATACACCCGAAGAAATCGAAGAAAGTCTAGTATGTTACATCAATCTTTTTACAAAGAGCTGGAAACAGAGTGCTGGCATCGCCTTCGCCCAGACCAATAATTACGGGGCCTACTATCGCCGTTTCATCGGCCTGTTGGCGCGGCAAGGCCGCGCCCGCGTGCTCTTGCTCGAGTGCGGTGGCGAGCCCGTTGCCGGAGCAATCGCCGTCATGGATGGGAATACCTACTACGGGGCACAGATCGCCCACGATCAGCGTTTCGATCACTGCTCGCCGGGAACCCTGCTGGAAGCACTCGAGTTGGAGTTGTTAATGGGTGAGCGCAGTTACGAAAAATACGATTTCTTTGGTGGAGCCATGAACAACAAGCGGCGTTGGGCTGATGAATCCATTGAGACCATGCGGCTGATCGCATTCAACAAGGGAGCCATCGGTCGGGTGCTGGCCGGATACTACATCAAGGCCAAGCCAATTCTCCGCCGACTGGTGAATCGTGGTCCGTCGCCTACAGGTGTCAATGCCCCGTGTGATTTCAAAAAAAGTTAATATTTACAAAAAAGTTAGTATTATGTTGCAGGGCAAAAAATAATACTGGCGGGGAATAAAAATAGGACTATTCTCGAAGTATCCGGAGATCGACATCGGTGTGTGCGCAAGCGCACAGACCAACCGTCGGTCTGCGGGCAGACAATGGTGAAAGCGTTCGGGTCAACAAGGAAGAGACGCCATGGTTTCCTTAAGCTCGGTGCCACCCGCCTTGGAACAGGCAGCATGCGGTGCATTGCCGCCTACTCCCAGAAATCAAGTGCTTGCCGCGATGCCCTCTGCGTTGTGGATGCGTTTGCAGCCAGAACTTGAGTTGATGAAATTTCCGCGTGGCGCAGTACTTTTCGAAGCGGGTGTGCCTCAGCGCAATGTCTATTTCCCCGAGGACACCATTGTTTCGTCGCTGTACGTCATGGAGGATGGCGCCTCTGCCGAGGTGGCGCTGGTGGGTAACGACGGTCTTGTCGGTATCAATCTGGTCATGCGGGTTGATGCCAGCCCCAGCCGGGCCGTGGTGCTGACCCCGGGCAAGGCTTACCGCTTGCCGATCAAGGCATTTCACCGCGAAATGGACGCGAGCCCCGAGCTACTTGCCCTGATGCTTCGTTACGTGCAGATTCGCTTCGTCCAGACGGCACAACTGGCCGCATGTTACCGCCACCACTCCCTTCGGCAACAGTTCTGCTGGCTTCTGCTGCTAGCCAATGACTGCCTGCCTGACAACCGTATCGCGCTGACTCACGAACTGATCGCGAGCGTTCTGGGTGTGCGGCGAGAGGGCGTCACGGAGGCCGCACATCGCCTGCAGAGCGAAGGGGTGATTCATTACACCCGTGGTCTGATCCGTGTCCTCGATCGTCAGCGTCTGGAGCGACTTGCATGCGAATGTTATGGCGTAGTCAAACGTGAAACCGACCGCCTGCTACACCCGCCCGAAAACAGGTCGCGACTCCATCTCCGGCGTTGACACCGCAGGGCTGCCTGCCGCGCAATGAACCACCCCATGCAGTGATCGTCCAAGCCCAGTAAGCTGTACGCCAACACCGACCTTCGCTGATGCACGCTCGCATGGAGATATTGGATGGATTGCTCGCAGTGCGGTGCCGCTAACGGCGTCACCGCCAGGTTCTGTCGGCAGTGTGGTGCCCCGATGGCTGCCGAAGACCGTCGCCTGGTTGCCGAAGAGCTGGGACATTTCACGGGATTGCCCACGGGCGCCGCCGGCTACGGCGGCTTCTGGAGGCGGGTCGCAGCAGCGCTCATGGATTCCGTCGTGCTGTTTGTGCCGCTGATGCTGATCGAGAGCACACTACTGGCCGGCAATGCCGACCCTGCTACGGCTACCAGGTGGACAACCTGGGATACCCTGACGCTTTTGGCGAGTTGGCTGTACTGGGCCGGTTTTCACAGTTCCGCCTACCAGGCGACCCCCGGAAAGCTTGTCATGGGACTGCGCGTGACTGACCTTCAGGGGCAAAGGATCAGCTTCCTGCGGGCGACCGGCCGCCACCTTGCCGAATTCCTCTCTGCGGTGCTGTTCCTGATCGGTTACATCATGGTGGCCTTTACCCGCCGCAAGCAGGGCCTGCATGACCTCATCGCCGGTACACTTGTTGTGCGGAAAGCGGCTTGAGTCGTGGATATGCGTAATGACCAGGTGCCGGTGGACGCGCTGCCGGCAGTGGAGAAGGTGGCTTTGCTGCCGGTATCCAGCCGCTATGCAAGTTACAGGACATGGTCAGCAGTGATCATGGCCATTCCTCCGCTGCTTCTGGTCGTCGCACTGCCCGTGGGGTGGGGGCTTGAGACGGTCTGGCATGCGGCTCTCTTGGTCTTTGCGGTCATGTTGGCGCTTGGGTTGATGGTTCTGTCCCGTGCCGAGGCACGTCGGCGAGCCTATGCACTGCGTGAGGAAGACCTGATCCATCGCCAGGGCCTGCTCGTCGAGCGCACGACAATCATTCCGCTGTGCCGGATACAGCACGTGGAGACGGCGACCGGCCCTCTTGAGCGGCTGTTTGGGCTGGTTCGCCTCACCTGCTTTACCGCAGGTGGTGCAAGTGCCGATCTTGTCATTGCCGGATTGGATACAGAGTCGGCCGATCGTCTGCGCCAGCATCTTGTCCAGCGAATGAACGGGCAAGCCCCGGACTTTGGTCGCTGATGCAAAGCGACCTCACCCATTGGCACTACCTGTCACCATGGGCGGTTGCCTTCCTGCTGATACGCGGCGGCAGCAGGTTCGCCCGGGAAAACATACCCATACTGCTGGGCGCAGGGGCGGGTGTTGCCCTGTTCGAGCGGGTTGGAGTCAGAGAAGTCGCTCTCTTTGCCGTTGTGCTCGTCCTCGCCTCAGTGCTGTTCGCCTTTGCCTATTACCGCCGCTTTCGTTTTCGAATGGAGGAGGACGTGCTGCTGGTGCAGCGTGGACTGCTGCAGCGTACAGAACTCAAGGTGGCAGCTGGCCGCGTACAACAGATCGGCCTGCAGCAACCCTTCTATTTTCGACCACTGGGCATCGTGCGCTTTGTGGCAGAGACGCCAGGGGGCGTTTCGGCGGAGGTGGAGTTGCCTGGTATCCGCCGCGATCTCGCCGAATCGCTGCGGCGGAGCCTGTCCGGCGACGAGGAGCAGGGGCAACCGGCATTCGACCCAGCGAGCGGGGCGGCTGAAGCGGCTCCCGAGCTTATCCACATGGCCACTGCGAAGGGGGTCACCCTGCACGGCCTCACCAGTAATGCCGCCTACGTTTTCCTGGCCATGCTCGCTCCCCTGGTTCCCGCCGTGGAACGGGTCTCCCGTCACACGCTCGCCGACGGCGAATCGGCGACCTGGCTGACCGGTCTGCTGGTTTCGCCATGGCTTGTGGCAATTTTGCTAGTCGTCGCTTTCCCGGCACTCATCGTTACCCTCTCGGTGGTGGGTGCCTGGCTTCGATTTCACGGTTTTCGCCTGACATTCGAGAAGGGGCGCTACGTGCAGCGAAGTGGCCTGCTGAACCGGCACGAGCAGATCCTGTCGGCAGACCGACTGCAGGTGGTGGAGTCGGTGGAAACCCTCCCGGGCCGGTTGCTGCGCAGACGCTATCTGATCTGCCGACAGATCGGCAGTCCGGCGAGGGGAGGGGAGCATTCCGCCAGAGCATTCCTGGTACCGGGATTGACCCGCCGGCGCGCCGACGAACTGGTTGCGACTCTGTGGGAGTGCGCGCCGCTGGTGGGGGCATTGCAACAGGTGGATCGGCGTTTCGCCAGGGCCTGCGCGTTTAGATTCGCCTTGGGCGGTGCCCTGTTGCTTGGCCTTGCGACTCTGCTGACTCTGGATTGGCGATGGCTTATCGGTCTTGTTCTATTGCCGTTGCCAGCGCTCCTTTACGGTCGGCTGCGCTGGCTGGCGGTTGGTTGGCGTATCGAGGGCGGCGTTTCGGAGGTTCGAAACGGTTTGCTCGGTCGTCGGAGCCTCGTTTTCCCGCTGGACAGAGTCCAAGGGGTCCAGATCCGGCAGAGCTGGTGGCAGCGTCGCCGTGGACTCGCCACGGTGCGGCTCGGTCTGGCCGGGGGCTCGGCTGTGGTGCCATGGCTACCACTGACCCAGGCCCGCGGCCTCGCCAATATCACCGTTGCACGGATCGAATTCGGGGAGGACGGAACTGATAGACTCGCCCATCGAATAAGTCAGGGTATCCCTGACAGAACCGAGGAGCAGCAGTAATGAAGACAGAGAAAATCGGGGTGGTGGGAGCAGGCATCATGGGCAGTGGGATCGCCCAGACCTTCGCGGTAGCCGGCTTCGATGTGTGCATGCAGGATGTCAATCAATCGGCGTTGGACCGCAGCCTGCAGAGCATCGAGCAGAGCCTTGAACGGCTTGCTCGCAAGGGCAGGATCGAAGACGGCGAAAAGTCCGCAGCACTTGAGCGCATAAGCCTCGAGACGGACATTGCGGGGCTTGCAAATCGGCAACTCATCGTCGAGGCAGCGACGGAGAATACCGATATCAAGCTCGGCATCTTCCAGGCCCTTGATGCGGCCTGCGCGCCGGAAGCCATTCTGGCCAGCAACACTTCGTCGATTTCCCTGACCCGTATCGCTGCGGCAACCAAACGCCCGGAGCGTGTCGTCGGTATGCATTTCTTCAATCCCGTGCCGATGATGGCCCTGGTGGAGGTGATCGCGGCGCGACAGACTGACCCAGCGGTTGCGGCAGAAGTCACCGATGTCGCCCGCCAGATCGGAAAGACGCCTGTAGCCGTCAATGACAGCTTCGGTTTCGTGAGCAACCGCATACTCATGCCGATGATCAACGAGGCGATCTTCGTGCTATCCGAGAACGTGGCCAGCGCCGAGGACATCGACCAGGCCATGAAGCTTGGAATGAATCACCCGATGGGACCGCTGGCTCTGGCCGATCTGATCGGGCTGGACACCTGCCTGTCCATCATGAATGTGCTTCACGAAGGTTTCGGCGACCCCAAATACCGACCCAGCCCACTGCTCAGGCAAATGGTCGACGCGGGTTACCTTGGGCGCAAATCGGGACGCGGCTTCTACGACTATACGGGCTGACGGTCTCATCCGTCGTCCTGGCGCCGCCCTTCAGCCCGGGAACCGGAGCGCGCCCATAGAGTCTCAACTCGGCGTCAACTTTATGGATAACAGACGTCGGGCGGCGGGAAATGGTCGATAGCAGAGCACTCATCTCCATGGCATGGCGGCTGATTGTGGCCGCCGGGCTGCTGCATCTGGTGCTCATTCAGCCGAATCACCCGGCGGCCATGACACCGCAAGCGCTGTTGCTCTTTCCCCTCGAGTTGCCCGTTATCCTGTTGGCGCTGATCGCAATGCCGGCAAGGGTCTGGTGGGTGCGCGGCTTGCGTGGGCTGCTGGTCGGCATCCTGTTGCTGCTTGTGATCAGCAAGGCTGCCGATTACGCAACCTTTGTGGCCTATAACCGGGCGTTCAATCCCCTGGTGGATATGGGCCTGATCCATGCGGCATGGATGCTGGGGTCCGGCAGCATCGGCGTGCCTTTGGCGATGGGCGTTGTCGGTGTGCTGGTCGTGTTATCGGCCGTGCTGGCCTGGTTGCTGTGGTGGGCAACCGGGGTCTGGTCTGCCTTGCAACCACCGCCGCTACCACGAGTAGCTGCTGGTGCCATGGCGATGCCCGCCCTTGCCCTTATGATCGGTGAGATCGGCCAGGCGAGAGGCGCCTGGAACATGCCTGTAGAACCGCGTGGCGCCGCCTTCACGGCGAGAGTGGCCCTGGAGCGGGTGGTGACCTACCGGCAAACCCTTGAGGATCTCGCCGATTTCAGGCGCGCGGCCCGGGAAGACCCCTTTACCCGCAGCGATCGTCGGGCGTTGCTGAACGCCATCGGCGATCACGACGTGTTGCTGACCTACGTGGAGAGCTACGGCCGGTCCAGCTTCCAGAATCCGCTTTACATCGATACCCATGTTGGTCGTTTGTGGGATATCGAGCGCCGCCTGGATGAACAAGGCCTTGCCATGCGCTCGGCCTACCTGACGGCGCCCATGGTGGGCGGTCAGAGCTGGCTTGCCCACTCGACCATTGCCTCTGGCTTGTGGATCGATAACCAGGGGCGCTATCGGGCTTTGCTGGCGAGCCCCCGGCGGACACTGTTTCATTATGCCAGCGCGGCCGGCTTCCGCACCGCGGCGATCATGCCGGCAATCACCATGTCCTGGCCTGAGGCCGATTTCTTCGGCTTCGAAGTCATTCATGCGGCGCGGGACCTGGAGTACGCCGGGGAACGCTACAACTGGGTGACCATGCCGGATCAGTTCACCATGAAGTCCATGGATCGACTGGAGCGGGCCCTGCCGGCAGGGGAGGGTCGCGCGCCGTTGTTTGCTCAGATTGCCCTGATCTCATCCCATGCGCCGTGGTTGCCGGTGCCGCCCGTGATCGATTGGAATGTCATCGGCGACGGCACTGTCTTCAATGAATGGGCCAACGACGGCGACCCGCCAGAGGTGGTTTGGAGAGACAACGACCGCGTCCGCGAAAAATTCCGGTTGGCGGTGGACTACAGTCTGGAAGTGGTGGGTTCCTACGCTGAGCGACACGCTGCGGATCCGCCGCTGATGATCGTGCTTGGGGACCATGAACCAGCCCGGTTCGTGAGCCAGGTCGACGGGTTCGACGTGCCCATCCACATCATCGGGCCACAGCATCTCGTGGAGCGGATCGCCGACTGGGGCTGGACCGAGGGTATGGTGCCGGATGAAGACGCCCCTGTCTGGCGGATGGACGCGTTTCGGGACCGCTTCCTGGTGGCATTCACACACCTCGACGAAGACTGAAGACCTGGTAGACAGGAGGTGTCACTTTTTTGCAGTTCCGTTCGATTCTTGGCACATTGACGCGCCGTCGATCGGGTCAACTTACGGAGACCACGGAATGCAGGTGTGAACGGGGAAATTCTCGAATTCATCGGGCGCATACCGCTGCTGGCAACGGCGATTGGCCTTGAGGACACGGAGACCCCGGAGGGGCTGCGCCTCGGTATATTATCGCTGTTTCCCGCAATCCTGGCACTGCTGCTGTGCTTTCGCTATCGCAGACCGCTGCCGGCGATCTGGGTGGGTGCTGTCGTAGGCTTTGTTCTGTGGATCGTGCAGCCTTCCACCAACCTGTCCATGCTCTACCAGTGGTTTCCCTACGACACCATGATCGGCCTGTTGGGCCTGATTGCCACCTTCGGCCTCATGCTCGGCTTATGGCGCACTAATGGTGCTGCGCTTGCCTTTGCCGAGGCGATCAGTCGCCGTTTCGTACGTGGGCCGCGCTCCGCCAAGCTTGCGGCATGGGGTCTTGGCGTCCTGTTTTTCCAGGGCGGAGCGTTCAGCGCCGTCCTGGTGGGCGGTGTCATCAAGCCCCTGGCCGATCGACACCGGGTGAGTCACGAAGAACTTTCGTACGTGATCGACGCCACATCGTCGCCTATTTCCCTGTTGATTCCCCTGAACGCCTGGCCATTCTACGTCCAGGGGCTTCTGGCAGTGTCGGGTGTTGCCTTCCTGACCACCGCCTATGACCGCATTCTTTTCTACGTGCAGTCGGTACCGCTGTTCTTTTTCGCCATGTTGTCGGTGACCTTCACGTTCCTGCTGGCGATTGACCGGCTCCCATTCATGGGGCAGCGTTTCCGCCGGGCCGTAACCCGCGCCCGTGACACCGGCAAGCTGGATTCCGCCCACGCACAGCCCCTGTCCACGCCGATACTCTCCCATTCGGCTATTGCCAGGGGCTATGAGCCGCGTCCCTCGGAGTTCTACCTGGGAATCGCGGGCATCATCGTCATGTTCGTGGTGGCGTTCCGCTTCCTCGGCCCGGCCTGGGCATTCCTGACCATGGGGCTCGGTCTGGTTCCCGCCATGCTGGTGTCTGTGAAGCGTGGCCTGGCGTGGAATGTCCTCGGCCGGGGCCTCGCCTATGGCACGGCCTCCGTGTTGCCGATCTGCCTGCTGCTGGTGGCGGCGGTGATGCTGGGCAGCCTGAGCGGCGAGCTGGGTGCCGGGCATTTCGTGAGTCGTCAGTTGAGTGGCGCCATCCACCCCCTGTTCCTGCCCGCGACCCTGTTCCTGCTGAGCGGGGTACTGGCCTTCGGCACTGGCAGCAGCTGGGGCACATTCGCCCTGGTTCTGCCGTTCTCCATGCCTCTTGCATGGGCGGTGGCCATTGTCACGGAGGTGGCGCACCCGCAGTTTCTGCTTATGCTTTGTCTTGCGGCGTCGGTGAACGGAAGCGTGTTTGGCGACCAGTGTTCGCCCCTGTCCGACACAACCATTCTCAGCAGCGCCGCCTCGGGTTGCGACGTGATGGATCACGTCCGGACCCAGTGGATCCCATCGGCCTTCGCCGCGGCGTTCGCCATGGTCCTCTGGACGCTGCTGGCGATCATTGCCACCTGGGGTTTCTAGTTTCGTGCTTTACAACACTACGGCCTTGCGTTTCTTCCGCCAGTTCTCCACCGTCGGCTTGCTGTTAGGCACGCTCTTTTTCGCCTTCTCCCTGACGCCGAGTCTGCTGCCGCGTCCATTCTACGTTCAGGGCGTGATTTCCGGGTTGTCCTTTGCCGCCGGCTACGGCCTTGGCCATGGTGGGCGCTGGCTGTGGGCCTACATGGGGTTCCCACTGCCCAGGGGGCGTATCGATCTGGCGGTGAAGCTCGTTGCCACCGTGCTCTGTGTTGTGTTTGCGGCCGTGTTTCTCTGGCAGGCGGCAGGCTGGCAGAATTCAGTCCGTGGCCTGATGGGCCTTGAAGAACTCGATGGCATCCGTGCTTACACCATCGGCCTGATCGCCGTCGCGGTTTTCGCTGTGATCCTGCTGCTGGCGCGGCTCTTCCGGATCACCTTCTTCCTGCTGCAAAGGCGCTTGGAACGCCATATTCCCCATCGGGTGGCGAACGTGATCGGAGTTGCTGCCGCGTTGGCCCTGTTCTGGTCGGTCATCGACGGTGTGATCTTCACCTGGGGCTTGCGGGCCGCCGACAACTCCTATCAGCAACTGGATGTGCTGATGCAGGATGATATCGAGCCACCCACGGACCCGATGCGCACCGGCAGCGCAGATTCCCTGATTACCTGGGAGGGTCTGGGCGGACGTGGCAGACGCTTTGTAACCTCCGGCCCCACCGGCGAGGACATCGGCGACTTTGTCGGCGAAGATGTGCCGAATCCGATTCGCGTCTATGTCGGCCTGACCGCGGCAGACACGCCGGAAGAACGCGCCGAACTGGCTCTGCGGGAGTTGATCCGTGTCGGCGGGTTCGAACGGTCGACGCTGCTGGTTGCCACGCCCACGGGCCGAGGCTGGGTGGATGGCGCAGCGCAGAATCCGGTGGAGTATCTGCACCGGGGGGATATCGTCACCGTAACCGCGCAGTATTCCTACCTGCCGAGCCCGCTTTCCCTGATGCTGGAAGGGGATTACGGGGCAGACACGGCAAGGGCACTGTTCGAGGCCATTTACGGCTACTGGACTGGTCTGCCCGAGGATGAGCGGCCCCGGCTCTATCTTCACGGGCTGAGTCTTGGCGCACTGAATTCCGATCTCTCATTTGATCTGTATGACATTATCGATGACCCGTTCGACGGCGCCCTCTGGAGTGGCCCACCGTTCCGTAGCCGCACCTGGCGGCAGGTTACCGCGAGTCGTGACGCCGGTTCCCCGGCCTGGTTGCCGCAGTTCCGCAACGGATCGGTGGTTCGCTTCATGAACCAGGAGCAGGGCCTTGAAGAGCAGGGCGACTACTGGGGTCCGTTCCGCATCGCATTCGTTCAGTACGCCAGCGATCCGGTGACGTTCTTCAGCCCGCAGACGCTTTATCGCGAACCTGCCTGGATGCGGCAACCCCGTGGGCCGGATGTCTCTCCCGAACTGCGTTGGTATCCCATCGTGACCACGCTGCAGTTGCTTGCCGATATCGCCATTGGCGGTGCACCGCCGGGATACGGCCATGAGATCGCCGCCCGGGATTACATCGATGCCTGGCTGGCACTGACCGAACCGGAAGGGTGGAGCGAACAAGACGTGGAGCGGCTCAAGGGGCTGTTCGAGCCGGATGACTGAACACCCCCTGGGCCGGATGTGTTACTGGTAGTAGGCGAAATAGTGAGCCATGGCCGCGATGTCCTCATCGGACGCGCCACGCATGATGTCGATCATGGTGGAGTCCGGGCCGCCGCGGGTTCGGTCACGATAGGCCTGCATGGAATCCACGAGATAGTCCTCCCGCTGTCCGGCCAATCGTGGCATCTGTGCCCGGCCCGCGTACCCCGAACCATGGCAGCTGGCGCAGCGTTGGGCATCGGATAATGCCTGACCGCGGCGCATCAGATCATCGTCCGGTTCACCCTCCGGCCCGGCGATCGGTTGCTCGGCATAGTATGCCGCCAGTGCCTGGATGTCGCTGTCGCTGAGGCCCCGCGCCTGCGGGGTCATCACGTCGTTGCGACGCAATCGTTCACGAAAATAGATCATCTGATTGACGATGGTGAGTTCGGGTTGCCCCGCCAACGAAGGCGTGCCGGGCTGGGTGGAATTGCCGTCGACTCCGTGACATGCGCCACAAAGCTGCAACTGTTCCTCCAGTGACTTGCCGACCGCCGGGGCGTCTTCCGCCATGACGGCGAAGGGCAGGGCAACCGACAGGGCAGCCGCAGGGGTCATCCACCACAGCCGGGACACGCTCTCGAATAGACCCATGCTCAGTCGCTCACGTAGTCCGGGGTTTCATAGGTAATGCGGTAGACCGCACCGTTCTGCTCGTCGGCTACCAACAGGGAGCCGTCCGGCATCTGCAGCACATCCACTGGCCTGCCCGAGAATTCGTTGGCCCGTGGATCCAGCAACCCCACCATGAACGGGGAGATGGCTGCCGTGGTGCCGTCATCGGAGATGTGCGCAACCTGGATGTCGTACCCCACGCTCAAGGTGCGGTTCCAGGAGCCGCGACGGGCAATGAAGATGGCGTTCTGATATTCCGACGGGAACATGTCGCCAGTGTAGAAGCGCATCCCCAGGGCCGCAGAGTGCCCACCCAGCAGAGCCGCCGGCATGGTGATGCCGTCGCAGGAATCAGCCGATCCCAGATCCGGGTCGATCAGGCCGTGGGCGTGGCAGTACGGGAAGCCGAAGTGCTCACCAGCTTCGCTGAGCCGGTTGAGTTCATCGTGCGGACCATGTTCGCCCAGCCAGTCCTGACCGTTGTCGGTAAACCAGAGCTCGCCGGTATCCGGGTGGAAGTCGAAACCAACACTGTTGCGCACGCCTCGGGCGACAACCTGCATGTCCGAGCCGTCGGGTTCGAAACTACGAATGTTGGCGTGCACATCGGGATCGACCTCGCAGCCGTTGCAGGGCGCTCCGACCGGGACGTAGAGCCTGCCGTCGGGGCCGAAGGCGAGGAATTTCCAGCCGTGATGGACGTCATCCGGCAGACCGAATGCATCGGTGAGTTCTTCGGGTTCGGGAACCTCTCCATTGGCGAGACTTGCCTCGATATCGTCGTAGCGGAAGATGCGATTGATCGCCGCCACATAAAGGCTGCCGTCACGGTAGGCGATTCCATTGGGCTGCGTCAGCCCCTCGGCAATGATCATGTGGTCTCGGGAATCACCATTGTCCATGACTGCATAGACGCGACCGATGCCCCGGGTGCCAAGGAACAGGGTTCCCTCGTCACCACGAGCCATCATGCGTGCACCGGGCATGCCGTGGGCCCAGATCTCCGCGCTGAAGCCATCCGGCAGTTGAAGATGATCGATCGGGATGTCTTCAACCGGCGTCACGGTCAAGGGGGTTGCGTGTGGCGCCAGCGGGGAATCCGCCAACTCTGCTGCGCGTCCCTGCGCCCAGGGGGGATCATCGGCAAGCGCCTGCGTGGACACACCGCCGCCAAGCAGGGCGGCGGTTGATACCGAAATTGCTGCAGTTCTGAGTGGTGAACGACTCATGGCGGGCTACTCCTCTTTATCGTTCTATTAGGCGCAGTTGCGCCAACGTCTAGTTTAGCCGGGCTTCCCCGGAGCGCAGGAGTGCCCACTTCGCCAATGGCGGTGTAAAGATCATGTTGAGGATGGTGGAGGCGAGCAGACCGTTGAATAGCAGGTTGCCGATGGGGTCACCGAGCGCGTCCCGGGCGAGGAATGCGAGCCCCAGGGTCAGGCCGGCCTTGGGCAGCAGAATCAGCCCCAGGTACCTGCGCATGTTTCGGGGCGAGTCGGATACGATTGCACCGATGCTTGCACCCGCATATTTCCCAACGCATCGCGCCACGGTAATCATGATGGCAAGTAGCCAGGCGGTCTCCAGTGCCGCCAGGTCGAAGTAGACCCCGGAGATCACGAAAAACACCACGAACACCAGGCCTTCCACGGGATGGAGGATGGTTCCGAGCCGATCACCGCGAGGCAGGTTAACGGCCGTAAAGCCCATGACCAGGGTTGCCAGAATCGTGGACAGGCCGAGTTCGCTGGCCGCCCACATGGCGAGCAGAATCCCGCCCAGCACCACGGTCATCAGAGTGATGCTCTTTTCCGGCAGCAGCCGGGCGAGGCCATTGATTCCGGCGCCGGCGGTGATGCCGAGCACGATGGAACCCGCCAGTTTTGCCGCTGGAATGGCGACTCCCTGGGTCCAGGAGAATGCGCCGGTCTCGATGAATGCGCGCGTGAGTTCCAGCGACAATCCAAAGGCAATCACGGCAGCGGCATCGCTCAGGGCAACGATGGTCAGCGTGGCGGTGGTCATGACGCCCTTGGCCCCGACTTCCCGAATCAGTGCGATGGTCACGGCGGGCGCGGTTGGCCACGCGATTGCGCCCAGAAGGAAGGCGATGGGCAGGTAGAAGCCAAACAGCGTGGCATTCTCGACACCTGGGTAGAGGTAGGGGCCTAATGGCGCCAGCAGCATCATGGTCAGCAACCAGGCTGCGAAACCCTGGGACAGCGTGATCCAGGCGATGCTGCGGCCCAGACCGCGCAGCATGTCCAGACGAATGCTGGTGCCGATGGCGTAGCCGATGACCCCCAGGGCGGCGAGGGCGATCCAGTTCAGGTCGTCTACCAGCGACCAGGTCAGCAACGGCAGCACGGAAGGGCTGAGCAGGATGCCGGCGAAGATGTAGCCAGTGATGCGTGGCAGCCGAAGCCGAACGGCTATGGCACCGCCGATCCCGCCCACGGCCATCAGCAAACCGATAGTCAGCAACAACTCCATCCACTATCCCCCCAGTCAATCGTTTCGTGTTGCGAATCGTCTGCTCGCGTCAGATTTCCCTGAGTTCCCCGCGATTCATCCGGTGAAAGGCGATCAGTCCCAGAACCGGCCCCGGCAATAGCCACCAGAGGACATAGAGCCCCTGTGCTTCCCAGAAATGCATGGTGATGGCAATGGCGGGTAGCGTCATCGCAAAGCCGATGGCGTTCATGATCGCCAGCGATCCGCCGAGACGCTCACGGGGTGCTGTTGCCGAGGCCAGTGCCGAGAACTGCGGTGAGTCAGTGACTACGGTCAGGCCCCAGATGATCAGCAGAAGCATGAGCAAAGCTGGAGACAGGCCGCCGAGTAACGGATACACCAGGCACAGGCTACCGGAAATGATCAGGGACCAACGGGCCACGTTGAAGCTGGTCCAGCGTCGGCTGAGACGTCCACCGATCACGCAACCCGGCATCCCCAGTGCGATGATGGCGAATGCCAGCCACGGCAGCCAGAGGCCGTCCATACCCAGTCGGGTGAGTTCCCGCGCGACAAGAAAGGGCACTAGCGTCCAGAGCGCATAAAGCTCCCAGCAATGTCCGAAATAGGCTAGCGATGCCGCCCGAAAGTTACGGAACCGAAATGCAAGTAGCCCATCCCATGGACGGCCGCCCCGCGCAGGCCCTGGCAAATGCGGCCCGGTGCCAAGCCACAGGATCATCAGTCCGGCGATCAGGGCCAGCGCAGACGCCATCAGCACCGGCCACTGCCAGGGCAGCGCAAAGGTAACACCGCGCAGCAGATGTGGCAGTGCGGTGCCGAGGGTCAGCATGCCTACCAGCCATGCCAGCGCCGCGCCGGCATACTTCGGCGTCCAGCTCACCACCAGTTTCATGCCCAGCGGATAGATGCCCGCCAGGCAGAACCCGGTGAGAAAGCGGGTCATCATCGCCAGCCAGAATACGTCTGCGACCAGCACGAAGGCTGCATTGATCAGAGCGCCCAGAACGGCAGATACAAAGAACACATGACTTGCCAGAAAGCGGTCTGCCAGGCCTGTCGTCGCTATGGTGATGGTGCCGACAATAAAGCCCAACTGCACGGAGATGGTGAGTAACCCCAGCCCGGTTCCGTCCAGGTCAATGGCATCCGCCAACGGCAGGGCAACGCCGTTCACGCTGAACCAGATGGAGGCCCCCAAAAGCTGGGCAATGACAATGATTGCCAGGGGGAGGTTACGCAAGCCGTGCCACCCCAGCGCGCTGGTTGGTCTGTGTCTGCTGCATTGCGGGCTACTCAGTGGGGGACGGCCTGCAACAGACCATGTTGCTCGCCGGTTCTGGTGATGGCATCACACTGCTCGTCCGTGAGTCTGGTGTTCTCCGGGGCTGTCTCGTCGCGCATCAGGTTGTTGGGCAGGTGCACATGTTCACCGCTATCCATGAGTACGTGAACCAACTCGTGGGCGAGCGCAATCCCCGGATCACGCACGGTATGGGTGAGCCACACGGTATCCTGCAGGGCGGGCCGGTGGCCGCTGTTGCCCCGGCCAATGGCCTCGGCCTCATAGGGCTCCATCTGCAAGGTGTCAGTCACAAAGAAAGCGGTGGGCTTGTCGAAGGTCAGATGCTCGGCCAACTCGGTTCCGACAGCGTCGTGGAAGTAGTGGAAAACCGGTGGCGCTTCGATTTCGTGAATGTTTGCCGCGGACACCCGGATGCCACACTGGCCAAGGATATGGGCGGCCTCTTGCAAGTTTTCTTTCATGGCATCTTCTGTCCATGGTGTCCCGCTGAAGTACACCATTGCAGGTTCAAGCAGATAGCCGGCATCGTCGCTTTCCGGAGTGACATGCAGATCCGCCCCTTCCAGCCTGCGCCGGTCTCGTTCTTGCGGAGCCTCACTGGCACCCATCGCTGGAAGAGCCTCGGCAATGTCGGGGCGAGGGAGCAAGCCATATCGAACACGGTCGGCGTCACCAGCGAAGGCGGGAAGCACGCGATCGAGAATGGAAGCTTTCAGGTCAGGCGCGTGCCAGTCCGGTTGGGCTTTGAGTAGTCGTGCTGCCAGGGCGGCCACCCGCGGCGCGGCGTAACTGGATCCCGAGCCTGCAACGGCATCGCCGGTGAAATCCGTCACCCGCAGCCGCTCAGCGGGAACCAGCAGATCCACCGTTTCAACGCCCCAGTTGGAGCCGCGGGCAAGGCTGCCATTGGGCAGGGCGGAGGTTACCACCAGCGCGTTGTCGAGCTTCAGGGCTGCAGGGTAGACGGGTTGCTGGTCAATATCACGCCCGTTATTGCCGGCGGATATCACGAACAGGATGTCCGGATGGGCCGCAGCCGCCTCCGCAAAGGCCTCCCAGTCTGCAAGTTCATCGCCGCCCAGTGACAGGCTCATGACCTGCACGCCGATTTCCGCTGCATGGGCGACAAGCTGTGTCATACGAGTCATGTCCGTGCGCGGGTAGCGGTAGGGGACCAGGACTGCCTCGGGTGCTTCCTGCAACAGCAAAGAGGCCGTCCGGGTTCCATGCCGTTGAACGAAGAGTGGCGAGGGGACCGGATGCGCATCGAACGGTCGGGCATCCATGGTCCAGAAGTCGAACCCGAGTGCATTGCCGTGCTCGTCTCTCGCCAGCCGCTCGGCAATGTCGGGTAGCAAATAGTTGACCCCAGAATCCACCATGGCGACACGGACACCACCCGGATCAGTGCCAGGGGGAACAGGAGGCTTCAAAGGTTCCTGTTCACCAGTGGGTTCAAGTGTCGGTGTCAGGTGTTCAAGGCTGACGGCGAACCCGAGGTTTTCATCGTAGTTCAGTCGACGGGCTGCACGGACAGCGCATGAGCCATCTGCCAACGCCACCATCGCCGGCCTCAGTTCGCCATGGACCTGTTCCCAGTATTCCACGCTGAATCTTTGTGTGCGGCCGCCGGGCGCAATGTGCTCGGCCCGTAACTGGTCACCGGTATCCATGGCAAAGCGGCGCTGCCAGCCAATCTCCATGCCACGACCGCTGACTTGATCCTCTTCGGTTGCTGATAATTCCACCAGAATACGGTCGGCCATGGCATCCAGGGAGTCGGCGCGGGCTTCGCACAGCGCTGGCAGAACTTCGCGAAGCAGCTCAGCGGTGTCCGCTGCGAGTTGCATGGGTGCCAGCAGCAGGAGTAGCGATGTGACGACAATTAGTCGGTAGGCCATGGAATCAATAGCAATTCGGCATGAACTGGGAAGGGGTACAGTAGCACGGTCGATACTTTCCCGGCCGCGCCTTCGGGGCGCCGAAACGTGCAGCACTTCCTTGGGGGACTAGGCACGAGCGCTGCCTTCCGGTTGTGTCTCCCGGGTAATCAGGAGCAACCCGATGGACACGATTGTCCAGACCAGCATGGCCCCGAAGGCGAGCTGAAAAGCCTGAAGGCTGTAGAGCGGGCTACCGTCCTGGCTTGTGCCATCCCAAAGACGATCCAACAACCAGCCGACTGCCGGCTGCAACAACATCGGGCCGGACATCACGCCCATGTTGATAAGCCCTGCATTCGTAGCCGCCAGGTGCGTCGGTACAGTTTCCTTGCCCATGGCGAATGACAGAATCATGCCACCGGAGGCAAGGCCGATAACCACGAGCAGGAGCAATAGAATGCCCTTTGGCATGGGGCCGACGACAATGAGTACCGCCCAGCCCAGCAGCGCAATGATGGTGCCACCCAGATAAAGGCTCTTGCGCTGCATGATTCGATCCGACATGGCACCGACCAGGGGTCCACTGATGGCCCAGGACAACAGCAGGGCCGACATGTAGGTGGCTGCCTCATGGGTGGACATTCCATGATGGGTGGTGAGGAAAGGCACACCCCACAGACCAGCGAAGGTGATCAGCGGCCCGACGACGCCGCCGGGGATCAGCACCAGCGTCCAGCCGTTCCGGTAGGAGAGCACACGCCGAATCGAACTGAATACGCTCTCCCGTTTCGGTCGTGATGGTGGCCTGGCGTGACTGCGATAGCCGTAGGCGGCCGGGTTGTCGTAGACAGCCCAGGCAACGGCTACCGCAAGCACCAAAGTGGACAGGGCGATGACCGTCATGACCGGCTGCCAGCCGAAAGCATCCACCGCGAGGCGCAAAGGGGCACCTGCCGCGATGGCGCCAACCATGCCGACACACAGCGCCAGGCCGCTGGCCATCGCGAAGTGCCTGGCATCCAGCCAGTATGTGGCGAGTTTGAGCATGCAGATGAAGGCAACGGCGACCGAGGCTCCAATGAGCGCCCGCCCTGCGGCGGCGACCATGAAGCTTGGCGCGAATGCGAAAAGCAGCCCGCCCAGCGAGGCGAAAACCGCTCCCCACAGCAAGAGGGGACGTGCCCCGAGCCTATCGGCCAGAATGCCGGTTGGCACCTGCATGGCCACGTAGGTGTAGAAATAGAAGGCTGACAGATTGCCCAGTGCCGTCGCGCCGATGCCAAAGTCGCGCATTAACTCCGAGGTAATCACGCCAGGCGCGACCCGGTGGAAAAACCCGGCAAGGTAGAGGGCTGCGGCCAGCCCCCAGATCAGCCAGGCCAGCCGCAGCGGCGGGAATGGCGTATCGACGCCTCCCAGCTCGGCGCGGCCCGCGGTGCGCCGACTCGACTCCGGAATGCTCAAAATCCGTAAAGTCGCGCTGGGTTATGCACAAGTACCCGGGCCAGCAGCGCTTCGTCGTTCTCTGTCCAGTCAAACAGCGCGTTCACGAGATCGCCATCGTTAGGCATGGGGGTGGGTAGCTGGACATGCGGCCAGTCGGTGCCGAACACGAGTTGTTCGGGGTGCTTTTCGAGCAATGCCTGCGCCAGGGCTGCCGCCCTGGGAAAAGGCGGGCGCGGACTGTCATCGATACGATTTGGCCCGCTGAGCTTGACCCAGGTCCGGCCTTCTTCCATGACCGACAAAAGGTCCTGGAATGCGGGTTCGCCCGGGCCCCGGACCGCCGGGAAATGGCCCATGTGATCGATCACACTTGGCACGGCTAGCTCAGAAATGTTTCGGGAAAAGCTCTCTGTTTCAGTGATATCCACCAGGAACTGCATGTGCCATCCCAGCGATGCAACCCGTCGGGCGAGTTCCTCGGCCAAGGTGAAGTCGACACCACCGCGAAACAGGAGGTTGATGCGGACGCCGCGCACACCAAGTGCGTCCATGGTCTCCAGTGTCTCGTCAGACACTGTGTGGTCCACCACTGCGATACCCCGCCAACTGATGGCACACCCCGTGTCTCTTGCCCGCTCGAGGGTGTAGAGCATCAGCCGATTGTCCGTGCCATAGACACTGGGCTGCACGAACACGGCCCTGTCGAAACCGAAGGTCTTCAACAGCGCAACATAGGAAGCCCTGGCTGCATCCGGCGGTGTGTAGCTGCGATCCGGCTGATAGGGATAGCGCTCCGCCGGGCCGAAGAGGTGCGCGTGGGCATCGCAACTTCCAGGCGGTAGCTGCTTCCTGGCAGGGCGTGGGTCCGGATCAGGGCCCGGAATCGTGGGTTCAGGCTTGGTCGCCATGCTGGTCCTCTTGTTGCTCGGAAGGTCGGCGCAGGCCGAGCCTGCGGCGCGCGTTGTGCAAGTGCATCCACATGGCCGCTCGGGCCTCCTCGGGGGAGCCGGCCGCGATTGCAGCGTGGATGGCCTCATGTTCGAACTGCACCATGCGCGACCAACCCTCAACGCGGGCGGAATTGGACCGGGCGATGGCAACCGCATCGCTGACACGGCGGGCATAGAAGTCCAGAAACTCCCCGAAGAACCGGTTTCCGGAGGCCATCGCGATGCGATTGTGGAAGTCGACGTCATGCTCTTTGCCCAATGCACCGTCGGCGATGGATTCCGACAGGCGATCCAGGGCGTCGCGCATGGCCTTGATGTCATCGTTTGTTCTGAATCTTGCCGCTAGTGCAGCAGCCCCGCTCTCAACCTCGGCACGCAGCTCGAAGAGCTGGCAGAGCTCGCTCTGATCGATACCTGACCGCGGCACCGAGAACAGTTGCCGCCCCAGCGGGTTGTCGACGACGAAGGTGCCAAGCCCGTGGCGCGTTTCTACCAGCTCCGCCGAACGCAGTTGCGCGATTGCCTCCCGAACAGCATTGCGGCTGATTCCGAACTGTTTGGCCAGGCTGCCTTCCGTCGGCAACTTGCTTCCCGGCTCCAGGCTGCCGCCGAGGATGTCTTTTTCTATCAGGGTGGCGAGTTCGTTGGGCAAGGGCGTGCCCGCATGGCGAAGTTCCGTCTTGCCACTCGCACCGGGATAGGTTGTGGCCGATCTGCGCTTGCCCCTCATGACATCAATCCCGGCAGCCAGAGCGTCACAGCGGGTACATAGGCGACAAGCGCGATGACGCCGAGCAGCACGAGCAGGAATGGCCACAGATGCAGTGCAACGGTCTCGACGCGCAGCCCGCTGATGCTCGCGCCGACAAAGATCGAGTAGCCGACCGGCGGCGTCACCATGCCTACAGCCAGATTGATGACCACCATTGCGCCGAGCTGGATGGGGTCCATGCCAATCTGGGCACCGATTGCCGTGAGTACACTGCTGAGGATGACCATGCCCGAGACGTTGTCCATGATGGCACCAAGTATGAGCAGCAACAGATTCACAAGCAGCAGAATGATCAGTGGGTTATCGCTGATGGATAGCAGATAGCCCGCGATCTGGGCAGGAATCTGCTCGTTGGCCATGAGGTATGCGAAAGCGTACGCCATGGAAATGATGAACATGATGATGCCGCTGGTACGCATGCTGCGCAGAAGCACGGTGCCAAGCTCGGTCCACTTGAGTTCCTTGTAGATAAAAAGGCCCACGATGAGGCCGTAGAACACACCAACCATGGAGGCTTCCGTCGGCGTGAATACACCGCCGTAGATCCCCCCAAGGATGACCACCGGTGCCAGTAATGCCCAGATCCCGTCGCGAACCGCGGCCCTGAGTTCCAACCAGGTGGTCTGCTTGTCACTGGTCAGGCCGTAATGGCGGGCGTAGAAGTAGCTCACCACCATGAATCCGGCGGCGGCAATCAGGCCGGGGACCACGCCTGCAAGGAATAGCCTTGCAATGGACTGCTCTGCCAGCACCCCCCAGATGACCATGGGTATCGAGGGCGGAATCATTTGACCGATCGGACCCACCGAGGTGGCGAGTGCCGCCGCATAGCCGCGTTTGTAGCCCCGCTTGTCCAGCTCGTCGATCATCACCGAGCCCACCGCCGCCGTCGTTGCCGGCGCGGAGCCCGATATGGCCCCAAAGAAGGTTCCGGCGACAACCGTCGCCATGCTGAGGCCGCCGGTCAGATGACCGAACACGGCGGCGGCGAACCGGACCAGCCGTCGGGAAAGCCCACCGGAACTCATCAGATCGCCGGCGAGGATGAAGCCCGGGATTGCCAGCAGGCTGGTCACATTCGTGCCGGCAAGGGCACGCTGGGCGAAGATGATCGGGTTGATGTCGGCGATGTAGAGCCCGGTGATCGCCAGAATCGCCAGGGTGAAGGCCACCGGCACGCCCAGCAATAAAAGCGTGATCAGCCCGACGCTGAGGTAGATCGCCAGCGCACTCATGATTGCGTGGCCTTGCGTGCCTGAAAGGCCGCGCGGCCTTCGATATTTGCCGCGGCATAGACAAGGATCAGGGCTCCGGCGACGGGGAGGGCGGAATTCCGATACCAGAGTGGATAGCGCATGGCTGCGGAGACCTGGCGGATGGTGAGATCGATAAACGCCATGCCGGACCAGATCATGAACACACCGATGGCGGCGATCGCGACCCAGATCAGTTGCCGCAAGATCCAGTCGCCCAGGCCCGGGATGATGGAGTCAATGATGGATACACGAACATGTGCATCCTCGCGAACCGCCAGCGCGGCGGCGAGAAATATGGTCCAGGTGAATCCGAGCAGGGCGATTTCTTCCGACCAGCTCACCGCATCCTGCAGCACATAGCGGTAAAAAACGCCGAGCAACAGGCTACCCACCATCACCGTGGCGGCGACTACCAGGGCACACTTGGTCAGGTACGACAGCCACAGACTTGCAGTCTGCAGCAACAGCCCAATGATGCGCATCGGAACCCCCTTCGGTACGGGGGCAGCAGACAGATCGAATGCCGCCCCCGCCGGGCCTTACTGGACCTGTTCCAGTGCCTTGTCGAGAACGTCGGAACCGATGGCACCACGATAGGACTCGTAGACATCTGCAACGCGGTCCCGGAATGCCGCCGGATCATCGACCTCGTTGACGGTCATGCCAGCTTCACGAATGCTGTCCAGAATCGTTTCGTTGTTGGTGGCAACGGTTTCACGCTGACGCTCTATGGCCTGTCGTGCAGCCTGTCGCATTGTTTCCTTGCCATCGTCATCCAGGCGGTTCCACATCTGCGCGGAGACGAGTAGGCCCAACGCATTGTATGAGTGGTTGGTCAGCGACAGATACTCTGTCACCTCCGGATACTGATTGGCGTAAATCACCGCCAACGGGATCTCAAGCCCATCCACGGTGCCCTGCTGAACCGCGGAGAACACATCGCTCCAGGCCATGGGCACGGGGTTGGCTCCCAGGGCCCGGAAGCTGTCAAGGAACAGGTCGCTGGGCTGCACCCGCAAACGAATCCGGCTCAGGTCTTCCGGCGTCGCCACGGGGCGGGTGTTGTTGATCACATGGCGAAAGCCTGCCTCGGCAAAGCCGAGTCCGATGATCCCCTCTCTCTCCAGGGAGGCCATCAGCATGTCACCCACCTCACCGTCGAGCACAGCATGCGCCTGGGCGTTGTCGGCGTAGAGGAAAGGGAGATCGTTGAGCTGGAATGCCGAACTGACCGAGGCGATCTGGGTTCCGGTGATGACGCCAGCCTCCAGGGTGCCGAGCTGCATCCCTTGCAGCATTTCCTCTTCGTTACCCAGCTGATGGTTGGGGTAGAAGCGCACGTCGAAGGATCCTGGTGCCAGGTTTTCCAGTTCTTCAGCGAAATAACGTGCCGCAATGGCGTACGGGTCTGTCTGGCCGTCGGACGTTGTCCAACCCAGCCGTACTGTGGTCTGGGCGAGGCTGGCAGACGAAACACCCACGGCGGCTGCGGTCAGGGCAGTGAGAAGTAACGTACGGGACGATCGGTTTTTCATGGAAATCATGGTTAGCTCCTCCAAATGCCGGTAGCACACCGGCTTTTGTTTCTAGGCTGATGATGATGACGCATCCTGCGAAAGACCGAGGGCCCGCTGTGCAAGCACTTCCACCGGGTGTCTCGGACGAAAGCCGCCCAGGCGTCCTACCTGGCAGCGACAGGAAAAACCGGTGGCCAGAAGCCTCTCCCCGTAATGGGCCACGTGCCTCTGCCAACTCATGGCGTAGAGCTTTTTGCTGCGCTCCTGATTCTCGACAAGATGGCCATAGGTGCCCGCCATGCCACAACAGCCGACGGGTTCCGGCTGCAGCAGGAGGCCAAAGCTCCGGAAAAGGTCGCGCCAGGATTCACCGGTGGTGGGGATTGCAGTGATCTCCGTGCAGTGGGCGAGCAGGCCGTAGGTTTGCTCATCGCCTGCAATGGTGGGCACGCCGGTATCGAGCCCCAGGCCAGCCAGCCATTCGTTCAGCAACAGTATCTTTCCTGCAGCGTCGCCAAGCTCTGCATGGCCACAATCCTGTCGCAGAAAAAGTGCAACGCTTGGCTCCAGCGCAATCACCGGCACCTGCCTACGCGCGAGACTGGCAACAGTCCGGAGCACGGCCTGACTCTGCTGCGCGGCTTTTTCCCGCATCCCATGCACGTGCGCGGCTTTGCCGCTGGGGATGGCAGCAATAGTGGAGACTTCGAAATTCAGGGCGCGTAACAGTGCTACCGCCGCCTCCGGTACCGCCGCATCAAAACTGCTGGTGTACGGGTCAAGCAACAAGGCGACGGAACCCCTTGATCTCCGGGGTTGCCGGTAGCCCTTGGCTATGCGCTGTTCAAATGACGGCTGAGAGAGCAGGGGGGAGTCAATCACACCCAGCCGTCGCTCGGCCAACCGACGCACCGGGCGGGCCCCGAGCAAGGGATTGAACAGCCAGGGCAATCGCCGCGTGACTGACAGCACCCGCTCCATGTTACCCAGAAGGCGTTCGCGCAAAGGCCAGCCATGTGTCCTGTAGTAGGTCTCAAGAAAGCGTGAACGCAGTTCAGGAATCGAAACGTGCACTGGGCACTGGGAAGCGCAGGCGTTGCAACCCAAACAGCCCTGCATGCTTTGCATCAGCTGCTGCTCTACGATCTGGAGGCGGTCGCGGTCGTTGGCCTGTTTCACACGCAACCACTCGCGCAGCAGGGCCGCCCGACCCTTGGGCGACTGCACACGATCACGGGTGACTTTGTAAGACGGACAGATTGGCACCGAGGTGTCCCAGTCGAAGCAGACACCGTTACCGTTGCATTCAAACGCCTTGGTCCATTGCTGGCGTATCGAAGCCGGGACCTCACCATCGATCGTGCCGCGGAACGGGACGGCATCGATCGCGGCAACAGCCGCAATATCAGGCCGTGGAGTGACAATCTTGCCCGGGTTCATCCGATTGTTGGGATCGAACAAGCGCTTGATCTCGCCGAGCACGGGGTACAGATCATTGCCGAAGAAGTCCCTGGTGAACTCGCCGCGATAACCTTTGCCATGTTCACCCCAGAGCAGTCCGCCGTACTGCTTGACCAAGGCCACGACTTCTTCGGTGATGGTGCGTAAAAGCCGGGCGTCCGACTCCTGCGTCATGTCCAGTGCCGGCCGGACGTGCAGGCAGCCCGCGTCTACATGGCCAAACATGCCGTAATCGACTCCGTGTCGGTCAAGAATGGCACGAAATGCCTTTATGTAAGCCGGCAGATGCTCCGGTGGGACAACGGTATCCTCCACAAAGGCGATGGGTTTTCGCGGCCCGTCCGCCCTGGCCAGCAAACCCACTCCCCGCGACCGCACGCCCCAGAGCTGCTTTTGCTCCTGAGACGCGTTCGCCACGTAGTGGCCCTGTATCTGATTCACCTCGCGGAGTGACTCGACGAAGCCAGTGATGCGCGCATCGACCTCGGACTCCGAATCGCCCAGGAATTCGACAAAGTTCGTGACCAGTGGGTGTTCCGGCGGGGTATCGCCCTCCATGGCGTGACGCACCTGCGTCCAGGTCGCATCGTTTCTTGCCAGCGCATAAAGCTTTTCATCCAGGGTTTCGATGGCGCTGGGCCCGTGGGTCAGTATGCGCTGGCAGTCGCTGAGGGCCTCGTCCAGGCTTGGGTAGCGGACCACCACCAATTTCTTCACTGTCGGGATCGGTACGACGCGCAACGTGATGTCACGGATAATCGCCAGGGTGCCTTCCGATCCGGCAATCAATCGCTGAAGGTGGACGGCACCATCTGCCGGAAAAGCCCGCTGAATGTCATAGCCGGTGAGCGACCGGCTGATACGGGGGAAAACTGCTTCCACAGACTCGCGAACCGGGCTAACCAATGCTCGCAGTTCCTGCGCCAGCTGCGTCCCGGCATCGCCTGCGTGAGCGGCGGCGTCCAGTTCCTCGGCGGTGTAGGTTCTCGCCGAAATCGTGCCGCCACGAGATAGAATCAGATTGAGCGATTCGACGTAGTCCCCTGTTTTTCCGTAGATGCGTGAACCCTTTCCGCAGGCGTCGGTGCTGACCATGCCGCCGATGGTGGCGCGACTTGCGGTGGAAATCTGCGCCGGAAAGGTGAGGCCGTGTTCAGCCAGATAGGCATTCAACTGGGCAAGAACCACGCCTGGTTCGACGCGCACGGTTCTCGCTTCGGCGTTGAACGCGAGTACTCGGGTCATGTGGCGACTGGTGTCAATGACGATCGCGTTTGTCAGCGCTTGGCCATTCGTGCCAGTACCACCGCCACGGGCCGTCAGTGCCAGACGCTCGAAAGCGGGGGAGGCCGCAACACGGCCAATGATGTCAAGATCCATACCGTTCAATGGCGCCAGCACGAGGGCCGGAGTTACCTGATAAACACTGTTGTCCGTTGCGGCCAACAGTTTTCCGGCCTCGTCCCGGTGCAGGTCGCCCTGGTAGCCAGCTGAGAGCAGAGCCTCGCAGAACTGCTCACACACGGGCTCGCTGACCGTGGAGTCTTCCCAACTGAATGCTTTGATGACCGCCGAGTTCAACGCCGCTCACTCATCACTGTTTCTTAGTTGTCGGACAACTGTAGCAGAAAGCCAAGATATCGCGCATATATTATTCAAAGGAGCGTTTGTTGTTGGACTTCTTTATTCGGCCGGCAGAGGTTTTCTCATGGCGAACATGCCGAGAAGGTCCGCGGTCCAAATCATCTTCAAGTGATCATTTGGCCTATTTTTGCCTAAGGCGACCAAATGAGCGTATAGTTTCGGGAAGCATTTGAGCAGGTGTAGGCCATGCAAGCCGCCAAGCTGGAATTACGACATCAACTGAGTGGCGCCGGGATGCGAGCGTATCCGAATATCGCCCGCGCCTGGGGGCTCACTGACGCACAGGCTGCCAGGCTGCTAGGAACGCCGCCAAGCACGTATCGGCGCTGGAAGCGCGATCCGGAACGGGCCAATCTGGATGTGAATCATCTGGAGAGGCTTTCGCTCATCCTTGGTATCTACAAGAACCTGCACATTTTGCTACCACGGCCGGATTCGGCGGATAGCTGGGTACGACGTCCCAACACCAATCCACTCTTCGGGGGGCAGGCGCCCATCGACCGAATGCTGGCAGGGCAGGTAGGGGATCTGTTTGTCGTTCGGCAGCATCTGGATGCTGCCCGTGGATGAAGAGTGCGGGCAATTTCCGCTTACACACGTTCAGTGGCCGCGCTCGTATCGCATTGTGCCCGCAAGGTTTCCACCGGTGCCAATCTTCGAAGGCATCGCCGGCAGCCCGGGTGATCTTGATGCGCTGAATGAGTTGGAAGGGCTTACGTCCAGCCGCCTGCGAGAACAAGCCGGGCACATACACATGCTCAAGGCAGAAGATCGCCGGTTCGGCCCGGGCTGGTCCCCCATCATGGCGGCGATCTGCTACCCGCGCCCAAGTCGGTTCACCGACGGAACGTTCGGTGTCTATTACTGTGCTGACAACGAACGCACGGCTGTTGTGGAGACTCGCTATCACCGCGAGCGGTTTCTGGCGGAATCCCGGGAAGCGCCCATCGCTATCGAAATGCGTGTCTACATCGCTGAAGTAGACGGACAGTTGCTTGATCTCCGAGATAACCGAATTCAATCGAAGCCCTATCTCGATCCTCGAGACTGGACACAAGGGCAGCGCCTGGGCAGCCAGCTTCGTGCGGCTGACAAAGACGGACTCGTTTACCCAAGCGTCAGGGATCATCGGGGAGGGGAATGCGCAGCGATCATGCGGCCGCCCGCCCTTGGCCCCGCCCGACAGGGCAAACACTTCGAGTACCGCTGGAACGGAGAACGCATCAGTGATGTGGTGGAGATAAGGCGCACGGCCTATTGATCCCTGTCCCGCTCCGCCAGCAAATAATTGACCCATACCACAAGAATGTAATTGACAATCACTTCCCACGAACCCCGATTGGGGTTTGTGTCGAATTAGTCTCAGCCCTTCATTAATGATGCGCCCTCATTTCGAGGGTGCACTTCTTTAGTGCGTCAACACAACTGATTTCCCCTTTTTGGTGCGTGCGCGTCAAATTGACGCACCATGTTGTCACTCTCCGATTGACACCCAATCGTGTTGCGAACATGGCCCCAAGAGCGATGGCGGTCAATGTGGCCCGGCTCTTGCTATTGCCCGAGCAGCCCGGTCGCCGAGTGGATCGCTCTCTCGACACTGGCCCTCCACCGTAAGGACTGGTGATAAGCAGCAGATGAACTACGACTGGCGATTCGACATAGTGTGGGATTACCGTGAGGTGTACTTCTCCGGTGCCGTCATGACAATGTCGATCAGCCTGATCGCAGTCACCATGGCTCTCACCATTGGGATTCTGCTCGGATCTCTCAGGGCCAACCGCACACGGTTTTTCTCCCCAGCGGCAGCGGTATACATCGAGTTTGTCCGGAATACGCCGTTGTTGGTGCAGATCTTCTGGTTCTTCTACTGCATGCCCGTGCTATTCGGCGTCTCGTTCTCGGCCTTCTGGTCGGCGACGATTACGCTGGGCATCCACTTTTCCGCCTACGTAGCTGAGGTTTTTCGCTCCGGCATATCGTCAATTGATCGGGGCCAGGGCGACGCGGCGCGAGTCATGGGCCTGTCACGGTTGCAGACCATGCGGCACATCATCCTGCCGCAGGCGTTCAAGCGAGTTATTCCCCCGTTGGTAAATTGCTTCGCAGACATCGTGAAGTTGTCGTCCCTGGCGGCGGTGATCGGCGTCTACGAGATGCTGCACTCCATCAATAACCTCATCATGAACTCGTTCCGCCCGCTGGAGTTATACACGGCGCTAGCAGTCTTCTACTTCCTGCTGATCTATCCGATATCGCTCACCGCGCAGTTGGTCGAGCGCCGAATGGCGAGGAGCAACGCATGAGTGCGGCCATCCGCAGTGATGGGCAGTACGCTCTTGAGTTGCATGGCGTGCATCTGCGCTTTGGTGCCAACACCGTCCTCAAGGGCCTGAACCTCAAGGTCAGTCCGGGAGAGGTTGCTTGCATCATCGGGCCTTCCGGGTCCGGCAAGAGCACATTGCTGCGGTGCGTGGCAATGCTCGAGGAAGGCTTCGAGGGTGAAATTCGCATCTTCGGCGAGAGTACCAATCACCTCGGGCGGCGACCGTGGATTCGACCGAATCCAGCGACGGGCGGTGCCGTCGTCGGTATGGTCTTTCAGTCGTTCAATCTGTGGCCGCACATGACGGCCGCACGGAATATTACGGCGCCCCTGGAGTTGGTTAAGGGGCTCTCCAAGGACGACGCCCTGTCACTGGCGGCGGACATGCTCGCAAAGGTTGGCTTGAAGGATAAGGCCGATGCCTATCCGGATCAGCTCTCCGGCGGGCAGAAACAACGCGTCGCAATTGCACGGGCCCTGGCCATGAAGCCACGGATCATGCTGTTCGATGAAGCCACCTCGGCGCTGGACCCTGAACTCGTGGGAGAGGTGCTCGCCGTGATGCGCAATCTCGCGGAGGAGGGCATGACCATGCTCGTGGTCACCCATGAGATGTCCTTCGCGCAGCGGGTTGCCGACCGGGTGATCTTCATGGACGACGGGCAGGTGGTGGAGGACGGTTCTCCGGACATGGTCCTGCGCAATCCCCGAGAGGCGCGAACGCAAGCCTTCCTTTCCGCCATCAGTCATGAACTGAACTAATTACAACCCAAACGAGGACACCTCCATGCAAACCGGAATAACCCATAAGCCCTGGCTGCGTATCTCAGGGCTCGCAGCTCTCCTGATAGCACTGCTCGTTGGCATGTCCACGCTGCACGCCCGATCCTTGAATGACATCACGTCCTCGGGCGTCCTCCGGATCGGTGTGATTCCATTCGATCAGGACATCATCAAGGACCCGCGCTCCGGCGAGTACGGCGGCGCGTTTATCGACGCGGCAGAGTACATCTGCGAGAACATGCAGGTCCGCTGCGAGTACGTCGAAGTCACCTGGCAGTCCTTTGTTGCCGCATTGCAGGCTGGCCGCATTGATGTGTCAATCGCCTCTACCTACTCGACCATCTCCCGGGCCACTGCCGTTGCCTTCAGCCGCCCGATCTATTATCTGGGTTACAAGGGCGTGACCCGCGCCGGGCATGATCGATTTGAGGATGTCGGCGAACTCAACGATTCCAGCGTGCGTGTTGCCGTGTGCCAGGGATGCGGTCAGATGGAGTGGGTGCAGAGCGTGGCACCGGACGCCAACCTGCGCGTCGTGACGACGGAAGAAGCAGCCATGCTTGAGGTTGTGACCGGCCAGGCCGATATTGCCATCGGCGCAGCTTCGGCGGCTGACAACGCGCTCGCATCGCAATCCTCCCTGCGCGCCGCGCTGGGCGGACACATCTACAGCATGAACCAGGTGGCCTGGGCCACCAACTACGCCAATGTCGAGCTGAAGTTTTTCATCGATACCGCCATCGGGCAGCTCATCGCGAGCGGCGCACTGCGGGAGTTTGCCGAAGAACACGGCGCGCCGTGGGCCGATGCCATCGCCAACTGAGCTACAAACTGGTCTTACCTTTCGCCCGCGCCCGTTGCGCGGGCGCCCTAAACAGGATTGATCGCATGCCCAAGCAACAATTGGTACCGGAAGTTCTGCAGTTTCAGCCACGACCCAGCTATCCCTATTCTCCCGGCGCCAAGGCGGGAGGGTTCGTGTTCACGGCAGGGCAGGTTGCCTGGGGTCCGGATGGCAACGTGGTCTGCAAGGGAGACGTTCGTGGCCAGACGGTGCAGACCCTGAAGAACGTGCTAGCTGTCTTGCAGGAAGGCGGTGCGGGCCCGGACGACGTGGTGAAGTGCACTGTCTATCTCACAGATATCAGAGACTTCGACGTCATGAACGCCGAGTTCGAAAAGGTATTCCCGAACAAGCCACCGGCGCGCACCACCGTTCAGGCAAAGCTGGCCGAGCAGGAGATGCTAGTCGAGATCGAGGCTATCGCTTACGTGGGCGTATAAAACGCCCTCCGAGAAGCAACTCCGCCGCTCAATACTGAGTTCGCACCGTATCTGAATGTGAGCTGTTTCTGGCTTGCATGAATCTGGTGCAGAGCGGCGGCACCCCGCCCAAGTTCGATGCACGCCCCAGGGCGTTATTTGTCGTCTTTGAGAACACCACATTTGATAACGTCAATAAAACATACTATAAACAGAGGCTAATAAAAAATGGCATGCAACATGCAAAATGCCAGCTCGCCCGTCAAGCATGGGTAAAGCGACGAAATCTCGCCGCAGAGGGCTTCACGACAGCAGCAGAGGACGAGAGACGATGGCTATGAGATCACACCTACTTGGTTTATTGGCGGCAGGGGTATTGGGCCTTGGCAGCGTGGGTACGAGTCAGGCTGATGTCCGCTTGACTCTTGGGCATACAGGAGACTCCGGATCACTCTATGCCTTGTCAGCGGAGGAGTTTGCCCGAGTGGCAAACGAGCGGCTTGATGGCTACACCGTAACTGTCTACGGCTCAAGCCAGATGGGCAGCGACACTGAAATGCTCCAACGGCTGCTGGTCGGCACTCTGGACATGGCGATGCCATCAACGGTGATGTCCTCGGAAGTGCCGGAGTTTGCCGTTTTCGAAATGCCTTATCTGGTGCGCGACCGGGAACACATGAAGCGCATCGAAGAGGCATTCTTCTGGGACGATCTGGCCCCCCTCGCGGAACAGAAGGGTTTCAAGGTGCTGGGTCTATGGGAAAACGGGTTCCGTCATCTGACGACCTCGCGCCGCGCCGTAACAGAGCCGGAGCATCTTTCCGGCTTGCGCATCCGTACGCCCGGCAGCCCGTGGCGTCTTGCCATGTTCGAAGCTTACGGCTCCAACCCTTCACCGATGGAGTTTTCGGAGGTTTTTCTCGCACTGCAGACCAGGGTCATGGACGGCCAGGAAAACCCCTTCGCCCAGATCTACACCTCACGATTCTACGAGGTTCAGGACCACCTGTCCCTGACTCGGCATGTCTATACTCCGCTCTACCTCACAGCAGGTGTACGTAACTTTGCGACGCTGCCCGCCGAGGTGCAGGAGACCCTCCAGCAAACTGCAAGAGATGTGCAGAGTTTCGTCTACGAGACGGCGGCCCGTCTTGAAGACGAACTGCTGGAACTGCTTCGGGAGACCGATATCGAGATTCATTCGGTGAATACCGATGCCTTTATCGATGCAAGCGCTCCGGTCTACGAGCAGTTCGCGCGGGAGGTCCCGACTGCAGCCCAGATGGTTGAAACAGCCATCGAACTAGGCCGCGAATAAGCGGCTATGCGCCGCCGGCCGCTCGTGCGGCTGGCGGCGCTCGTCAACCATCCCAGGCAGAAGGAGACCGTGATGCTGTCCAAGATGGCCATGGCCGGCCGGATGCTCGACCGCATATTGACGGTGGTCATGATCCTGCTGATGGCTGCACTGGCCGCACTGGTCATAGCGGCCGTGGTGTTTCGATACACCGGCTACTCGCTGCGCTTCTATGACGAATTGGCTGCGATGCTGCTTGCGTGGATCACGTACTACGGAGCCGCACTGGCAGCGATCAGGGGGCAGCACATGGCTACCACCGGGATAGTCAACAGAATGCCGCAGGCGTTGCGCGTTGGCGTTTGCCTGCTCAGTCGAACCCTCACCATTTCCTTTCTCGTCATCCTGGCGGTGATGGGTTTCCGTGTGCTTGATGCGATCTCGGGGATGCACATGAACTCTCTGCCCATCATGCCCAGGTCCATCGCGCAGCACGTCGTACCTGTAGGGGCTTGCCTGTACATCCTGGCAGAGCTATTGCGGCTGCCCGTCTCCATAGAAGAAGCACGGCAAGGGCGAATTTCCGCATCGGAAGGCTAGCCCCCGCGTAACCCAAAACGACAGGAACGCCCGTCCGGAGGAGTGACATGGTCATATTGCTGGTGCTGCTCTCACTCGTCGCTTTGATACTCCTTAGTGTCCCCATTGCAATAGCCCTGGGCGCAGTGGGTACGGCGGCGATCTGGATCGGCTTTGGCGATCGATTTCTCATCAACGTGGCTCTGTCGATGTACGAGGGTGCGACGCGGTTTCCGCTGATTGCCATTCCGTTGTTCGTGCTGGCCGGCTCGATCATGAACCACACCGGGATCTCGCGCAGGCTGATCGACTTTGCCTACGCCCTGATCGGTTTCGTCAGGGGCGGCCTCGCAATGGTGAACGTCGGCGTATCGATGTTCTTCGCCGAAATCTCGGGGTCGGCGGTAGCGGATGTCGCGGCCGTGGGCTCCGTCCTCATTCCGGCCATGAAAAAGAAGGGGTATCCCGGACGTTTTGCGGCTGCGGTGACATCGTCTTCGGCGTCGTTGGCGATCATCATTCCGCCGTCCATCCCCATGATTCTTTATGCGGTTATTGCGCAGACATCCGTCGTTCAGTTGTTCGTGGCTGGCGTGATTCCGGGTTTCCTGGGTGGCTTCGGAATGATGCTGATCTCTTATTTCTATGCCCGGAAGCTTGGGTTGCCTGCGGAAGATATCTTCCAGTTGAAACGGGTTTGGACCACCTTCAAGGCCGCAGCTTGGGCACTCACTCTGCCTGTCATCATCTTGGGTGGGATCCTCGGGGGTATTGTGACTGCCACCGAGGGCGCGGGCATCGCGGTTGCGGCGGCGCTTTTCATCGGCCTGGTCATCTATCGTGATCTGACCTGGCAGGGCTTGTTGAAAAGTCTGGTGGATAGCGGCGTGCAGACCGCCGTGGTGATGCTCCTGGTGGCGGCCTCTGCGGTGGTGGGCATGTACCTCACTATGGACGGCGTACCGCAACGACTCGCAGCCCAGATCCTCGGTTTCACCAGCAACCCCTACGTGATACTGGCAATGCTCAATGTGCTGTTCCTGATGATCGGAATGATCCTGCATTCCGCGTCAGCCATCATTCTGGTCGTCCCGATCGTGATGCCGCTGGTTACGCTGGTTGGCATCGATCCCGTGCATTTCGGTGTCCTCGTTACACTGAACCTTGCCATCGGACAACAGACTCCGCCGGTTGCCAGTGTCCTGATGACAACCTGTTCCATTGCCCGAGAAGACATCTGGGATGTGACTTGGGCAAATATCCCATTCCTGATTCTGCTGTTGGTGCTCCTGGCCCTCGTGACCTATGTGCCGTTCGTCTCAATGGGACTGGTCGAGGCCTTCTACCGATAGCGAGTCGCTGATCGAGACCAAACAGGCCCGGCACCGTCGGGCACAAGTAATTCACAAACTGCTGCGAAGAGGAAAAATCATGGTACAGGAACGACATGTGATCGTTCATGACGATGACCGGGGTCGCATCGTATACATGGACTCCATCACCCACGCCAACGAGAAATACGGACCGGATGACGTGCTGATCGGTGGATCGTGGATGGGGGTGGTTACGGTGAGCTTCGCCGCTCCGCTGAAGCCCAAGGCGATTATCTGCAACGATGCCGGGGTGGGTTTGAATGGTGGAGGCATCAATGGCCTTTACTATCTTGATGGACTCTACATACCCGCTGCTGCCGCCGCGGCCAACTCTTGTGAAATCGCGAACGGGCAGAGTCACTGGGAGACTGGCGTCATCAGCCATGTGAATCACTGGGCCCGCGCCTGCGGCTGCGAGCCTGGCATGAGTGTGCAGGAAGCTGCGAGAGCCATGCTGAACTGGAGTGACGCAGTACGCGAAGCGGCTCCAGGCAGGGACTCTCGCCATACCGTCTACGATGCAGACGATGGACAGATCGTGACCGTCGACAGTATCAAGTTCGTTGTTCCCGAGGACCGGGATAAGGTCGTGATCATCGGTTCGCACGGTGGGGTTACGACTTGCGGGTATGCGGCTCCCGTATCACCGCGAGGCGTCATCACCAACGACGGAGGAGGGGGGCGCGATGGAGCCGGTACGCGTGGTCTGAAGTTACTCAACGACACTGGTATACCAGCGGCAGGGGTTGCCGTTCATTCCGCATCGATTGGTGACGGATACGGCATGTATCAGTACGGTATCATCAGTACCGTCAATGAAGCTGCAGCAGCGCTCGGGGCGCGCCCGGGAATGCGGACTCGCGACGTTGCTGACTTGTTCCTGCGGGGTGCTTAGGCAGCACTTTCGACCGTCAGGCGATTCAGGCCCGCCCAGCCTGGCCGGCCCTGGCCGCTACCTGTCTTACGGCAATAGGGGAGTGGAGCACGGTGTCCAGCTTATGTTGCAGGTGCTCCTTAAGAATCTGGCCTAGACGCTCCCCGTCCCTGGCTTCCAGGGCTTCCATGATGGCCTCATGATCCTCGATTGCGGTCTTCCAGTCATCCTTCCGCATAGAGGCCACATACCGGGATCGTTGCACTCGGCCAGCCAGGCCGCCGTACATCTGGACAAGTACGGGATTGTTCGCTGCCGCCATGATGGATTCGTGTATCTGGCGGCCCAAGCGTGAGTATTCCGTAAGCTTCTGTTCTTTATAACGTTCGACCATACGACAGTGCAGGGTTCGAATCCTGGCCAGTTCAGCATCCGTGATATGCCTGCAAGCGAGTTCCCCGGACAGCGCCTCAAGGGCCGCCATGACCTGAAAGGTATTCTCAAGATCTTCCTGGGAAAGTTGGGCCACCCGGGCGCCGCGATTCTGCGTAATCTCGACAAGACCCTCAACTGCCAAGACCTTTAACGCCTCCCTAAGAGGTGTCCGCGAGATACCAAATCGCTCGCTCATCTGCCGCTCGGCAATTCTGCCGCCTGGTGGCAGTTCGCCTTTCACGATAAGTTCTCGGATGCGGTCAGCCGCTTCCATATGCAGCGATTTTCGCTGAATGCGCATACTTGCCCCTTAGGCCAGGATGGCCGGCCATCAGCCTCAAAAGGTAACACGCGAGCGGGCGATGCAGAGCATACTCGTCGAAAACGGGGTGATCACGCTACACGGGCGAGTCGGGTTGAGATTGCGGAGACGGGCAGTTTCAGGAGCGGGCGGCAAGATCGCCCTCCAGCGTGCTGCGCGTGAAGTCCTCAATGTAGTCGACCAATTCGTCCGAGGCGGCAGCAGCCGCCTCAGAGCGGCCGTGGCTGATCTTGCGCGCGATAGTCGCGTGCAATCGGGCGCATCTCGGTAGGTCCAGCGCTTCCTGGTAGTGCTGGTACCAGAATCGGCGGGCAAGTCCCTGCATCAAGCCCATGGTCTTGCGTGCATATTCGTTTCGGCAGGATCGCGCAACAAGTCGATTGAATTCCTTGTCCAGGCGCATGAACTCGATATCATCGTTACGGTCTGCGCAAGCCTCCATTCCCTCTGCCAGTTGCTTGAACTGGCTCCGCTCGGCCGCAGTTGCCCGGGTGGCGGCGAGTCGCGCCATCAGGCGCTCAACTTCACGCCTGACCCGAAGCAACTCCAACTGACTCCGGACGTTGATTTCCGAGACCAGCACGCCGCGTCGGGGCAGAATGACAACGAGGCCTTCCAGCGACAGCCGCTGCAAGGCCTCGCGGATCGGCGTACGACCAATGTCGAGCGTTTTGGTCAGGCCGGCTTCTGAAAGTACCTCACCGGGCTGCAATTGCAGTGTGACGATCATTTCCTCAAGGATTGCATAGGCCCGGTTGGTCAGGGTTTCTCCCGCTCCGGGAGCATCTATTGCGGTTACCGAATTGATCGCAGTTGGGTCGTTCAAAGCAGGCCTCCCTCTATCGCATGCCCTAGATATATCAGATCGTGGTGTTCTTCACACAATCGAACGGCCAGAATTATCTGTGAGGGCTATCGGGGGAACGACTTCTGACATCCCTTGGGCACTACGTGAGACGCATCTGCTAGCTGGATCCTTTTCCCTTCTTCTTGGTCTCCGGGAAGAGCCACAGTGCGACGATCATGAACATGCCGAGCAGAAGCACCAGCCACTTGGTCAGTTCCTGTCCAGCCGACGCCTGGAAGAAGTAGATGATCACGGCGGTCACTGCGACGGCGAGCGACAGAATGGCTTTGATGTGGTTTGGCATGATTGGCTCCGTCTACTTGTATCAGTTGATATTGAAATGCAGGGTCACGAGAATCATCGCGCCGCTGACGGTAACGGCGACGCCTGCTCGGCTGTCAGAAAATTTGCGGGGCAACGCCTGAAAGGCGAGCGGCGCGAACAGCACCGACAGGCCGGCCGCGATCATTGCTATCGTCCAGGGTAGGGCGGTGACGGCGAGCCATGCCGCGCCGACCAGAAGGGTGAGCACAACGAGCAACAGCAGATAAACCAGGGCTTGTCCCCCAGGCTGTCGGAGTGCCGCCGGCCTGGCTTCAGCGGGAAAGTATCCGCTCAGGCCGACTATCCCGAGTACAGCCACGAACATCGACAGCGTGTAGAGAGCAACGGCGTCAAACGGCATTGGGCACTGGCTCCAGATTCACATCTTGTGTGATATGTTAACAATACATCACCCATCTTCGGGGCACAATTCGCACTCTGCGGCTGTTATTGGGCCAGGCGAGGAGTAGACATGAACTCACAATCAGAAAAGGCAGATCGCTTTCGCGCCCTGCATGAGGGCCCGTCAGTGTTGGTGGTTCCGAATCCGTGGGATGTGGGGACGGCGCGACTGCTCGCGGGAATGGGGTTTGAAGCCCTGGCGAGTACCAGCGCTGGTTTCGCCTATACGCTAGGACGGCCGGACTATGCCGTTGATCGTGAACAGATGATGGGACACCTAGCCGAGCTCGCGGCCGCGACGGAACTACCGGTTACTGGGGATCTGGAGAATGGTTATGGAGCAGCGCCGGAAACCGTGGCGGAAACCATTCGCATGGCCGCATCGGCCGGCCTGGTCGGCGGATCGATTGAGGACGCGACCAACCAGCCCGACGCCCCTCTCTACGATGTTGAGCTTGCCGCAGAGCGTATTCGGGCAGCAGTGGAAGCGGCACGTGCGTTGCCGTTTTCGTTCATGGTCACGGCACGCGCGGAAAATTTCATGGTCGGTATCGGCGACCTCGGCGACACCATTCGGCGCTTGCAAGCCTACCAGGAGGCTGGAGCGGATGTGCTCTATGCGCCCGCCCTCAAGACTTGCGAGCAGATTGCCACGTTGTTGCGGGAGGTGGACCGTCCGGTCAACGTGGTGATGGGGCTGAAAGGTGTCAGCCTGACATTGGCGGAACTCGAAGAGCTAGGTGTTCGACGCGTGAGTATCGGCAGCGGCTTCGCCAGGGTTGCCCTGGGTGCGTTCCTGGAAGCGGCCAGGGAAGTGCGGGAGCATGGATCCTTCGGCTTCGCCGACCGTGCTATCTCGTACGCGGATATCGGTGATCTGTTGCGGAAGTAGTCGTATACAAGTTCAGGCCCGGCAGGGACGCTGCCGGGCCTGACTCAAACTGCATCTGGTGGATGCCTGTCAAGCTGGCGCACTTGCACCGTCAGACTGCTGGGAGCGCCGGCCCCTCGGTGTTCTCGAAGCCTTTCGCATGTCCGTGCGGACGTGCCTCGTATCGAACCCGTTGAAGATGTGGCCGAGAAGGCCGCGATTCAAATCAGAGGTTCCGAACAGCCAGTCCGCGATCGGGAACGTCAGATTCATGTTCCGCTCCATCATGATGGACTGATTGTGATGGGCGGTGTGGTGCCGGCGGATCGTGTTGACAAAGGGACAGTTGCGCACGAAAGCGTTGTCCTCGACATGACAGCAGAAGTGCATGAACTCGTAAATCAAGTACATCGCTGTCGTCGTGCTAATCAACAACCAGCCCACGTTCGGGGAAATCAGCGATCCGACCACGGCGGCCGCGGGAATCGACAACAGGATGAACACCACAAGGGCATAGGGCGGGAAAAACGTTACCCGCCAGTCCTTGTGGTCGGCGAATCGCATCTCGTTGTCCGTGAAGAACTGATGATGCATGAGCGTATGCCGTTGATAGATTGCTCTAAGGCCTGGAAAACGAACAGGCCGGTGCATCACGTGGCGGTGGATGGCCCACTCGAAGATATTGCAAAACAGGAACACGACCGGAATGGTCAGCCACTCCCACCACGCGATGCTCTGCATGTTCTGGATGTAGATAAACATCGCCGGGAGGCCAATACCGTAGATGACCGCCACATGCAGCCAGCCGTTGTACCAGCCCGCAATACGGGAGCGGTACTCGGCGCGATAGTTGCGCTGTTTTTCCGTCATTGGGGTGTTCTGGAGTTCCATGAAACTGTCTCCTCATTGCCTGTGGCGGGAGCGAATCAGGCGGTGTTACTGATGTCGGCTAACACCGCGTCGATGTCCTCGGTAGTCATTTCCCACTCGTTCTCGAAATTGGCGACGGCCTCTCTCATGAACGCAAGGTAGTGCTGCAGCGCCTTCTCGTCGTTCCCGAAGTGGTCCGCGAGCAGGGCCAGCGAGAGTTGCTCCGGCGCAGGCCCTTCGTATGTCCACTCGAAGCCATCCAGAGAAATCTCTTTCAGGTCGTATCGTGGATCAAGCGGTTGGTCGTCGACGGTAACCGCGAGACCGTCAATGGTGCGCTCGCCCCTGTAGACCTTCATACCGTCTCCGACATCAATAAACATGTGACTGATATATTAGATTGGAACGAAGTGAATCGCAAGCAGCGGGCACGCTTGTCAGACCCATCCATCAGCTCTCCGCCTCCAGGATTCCATGATAGGCGTTGACGACGATCCGCTGGTACACCTCATCCGGAGGCTGGATGGGGAATGCCTTGGTCAGGCGGGATACGCCGAGGCCGTTTCGAGTCAGAGCGGGTAGATCCGACTCCTTCACGCCGAAGCCCTGAAGGGTGGTTGGTATTCCCACGCGCGCAACAAGGTCGCGGGTACGGATCACCGCCTCGCGTGCAAGTGCCGACTCATTTTCTCCCGTTGCGCCGGCCAGTTTGCCGATAACCGCGAGGTCCCCACGTCGAGCCTCCATCAGGGCGTCCATGACGTAGGGCAGGTATACCGCGTTGGTACTTCCATGGGTATGGTGCGTCAGGCCAGCCAGGGCATAGGCCAGCGCGTGGACTGCATTGAGACCGGCACTGCCGTACGACAAGGCGGCGTAGAGGCTGCCGGCGGCCATCCCTTCGCGGGCGGTTCGGTCATCGCCGCTGGCGTATGCCGACGGCAGATGACGAAAACACAGCGAGATCGCATCTGCAGCGAACAGCCGAGTGAGGGCGTTACGGCCTGTATAAACCGGATCCGGATCACCACCGCGGTCGAACTCAACGCCGTCGAGAGTCATGTAGGACTCAATGGCATGTGTCAATGCATCGAGGCCAGCGTCAGCCGTCACCTTTGGCGGACAGCTGATGGTCAGTTCCGGGTCAATGACGGCGATCCGTGGACGAAGGTCGTTGCCCATGACGGCAACCTTCGTTGCGCTGGCCTGGTCCACCAGAATGGCGCCACCCGTGATCTCGGAGCCGGTGCCTGCAGTGGTGGGAAGCGCCACAAGCGGGAGCGGCATTCCCGGCATTCGATCCTCGCCCACATAGTCCTGGGGCTTGCCCCCGAACTTCAGCGTGAGTGACAGAACCTTCGCCAGGTCAATGTTGCTGCCACCCCCCAGCGCGATGACGTGATCAATCCGATGGGTCCAGCCCCTGGACTCCACGAAAGCCTGGGCTTGCATGCATGCATCCACAGTCGGGTCGGGGATTCCACCGTCGAAAGTCAGGCTTTCGATACCGTTCTCCCGCAGCTGTGACTGCAATTCCTCCACCAGGGGTGTCTCGGTGCTGAAGAAGCGATCGGTTACGATCAGTGACTGGCGGTGACCCAGACGCCGGAGGAGGGGAGCCAATTCCCGCCGGCAACCCCAGCCACCCAGAATTCTCGGTGGCATGGACAAGAACAGACCGTCAAGCATGGCGCCCTCGCTGATATATTTCTAATAGGTAAGTCGTATTCTAATCTTGTCGACCGCGAGATCAAGCGAATCAAGGCGGTCAGCGGGGCTCAGGTCGAGGTATCCAGGCACCGCTGCCGGAGAGCGAGTAGCGCGTCCGCGACGTCTTCCGGGGCTTCCGCGAGGATGCTGTGGCTGCGTCCATGGAATTCATGAAGGCGACCATCCGGCACGCTCTGTGCCATGAAGCGCGCATGAGAGAGAGGGCATTGATCATCCTCGGTGCCGTGAATGACCGCCACCGGGCAGTGAATTTCCCGCAGCACATCAGCATGGTTGGTTGCCTTGCAGGCCAGCCAGCTGCCCGCTACCGCGATGGAGTGCGCGGTTTCCGATAGGCCCATGCGTCGTGCACGGCCCTCGGCTTCGTCGGCAATGGCGTCCACGGTGTCGCCGAGAAACCAGTTGGCGCCATGTCGACCCGGATAGGGGCTGCCGCTAATCAGGGCGAGCCCGCAAACGTTGGCCAGACCGTGCGCCTTGATGTAGCCGAGTGCCACCAGAACGCCCATGCTCCAGCCGGCCAGGATCACGGGCCGGCCCAGCGCTTCGATGACAGCCGCAACATCATCGGCAAAATGGGCGATCTCGTAGTCGGCTGGCTGCTCGGGGGTGACGGAGTCTGCGCGCCCACGCAGGTTGGGTGCCACCGCGCTTACTCCCGCTGGCAACAACTCCATGACACCTTTCCATGAACGGGCCGTGCCCTGTATTCCGTGAAGCAGGACCAATGGCGGATCGGTGTCTCCGACTCGCGAAACCCCCTTGATAATCCCGCCTAGCGGCCCCGCTGGTCCTTGCACAGGAAACATAATAATCACCGGTTAACCGAAGAAAACGTTTGGAAGCCAGAGCGCGAGCTGCGGGAACAGGATAACGAGCAGAATCATGAGGCCCTGGATCAGCAGGAACGGCACCATGCCCCAGTACATATGCGAAAGCGTTATCTCTGGTGGCGAGATGCCACGCAGATAGAAAATCGCCGGCGCCATCGGTGGCGTCAGATAACTGGTCTGAATGATGAGCAGGAACAGGATGCAGAACCAGATCGGATCAAAGCCCAGATGGGTCAATAACGGCGTAAAGATCGGGATGAATATGAGCAGTATGGAAATCCACTCCAGGAAGAAGCCCAGGAGAAATGCCAGCAACAGCACGATGAACAGGAACATCCATGGGCTCAGGTCGAGTGCGGACACGAAGCCGGTGATGAGGGACATCCCCTGCAGCGAAAAGAACACGCTTGTGAACATCATGCCGCCCATGAGGATGAACATGATCATCGTCGTGACCCGAAGGGTCTGCATGATCGCCTGGCCCAGCGCCTTCCAGGTGAGAGAGCCATACATGACAGAGAGGATGAGCCCTCCTGCGCCCCCCACGGCCGCTGCCTCGGTCGGCGATGCGATACCGGCAAGGATCGAGCCGAGCACACAGACGACCAGCAGCAGGGGCGGGACCAGCGCCTTTGCCGTGATGACGAGTTTCTCCTTCAGTGGAACAACCGGCTCATCCGGGTGGCTTCGGGGGGCGGCGCTGGGCACAAGCAGCGCCAGAAGCACCACGTAAACCAGATACAGAAAGGCGAGGACAAGGCCCGGAATCATCGCTGCGGCAAACAGCCGGCCGATCGAGACATTGGCCATCGGTCCGAGAATGATCAATACGACAGAAGGCGGGATGATCGTACCGAGCGAGCCGCCGGAGCAGATGACCCCGCTAATCAACTTCTTGTCATAGCCGTATTTGAGCATCGCCGGGATGGCCAGCAGGCCAACCACGGCCTCTGTCGCGCCAACCACGCCGGAAGAGGCGGCGAACATGACACACATGAGAATGGCGGCAATGGCGATGCCACCAGGCAGGTTGCGCGTCCACAGGCGGAAGGCGTCGAAAAGTCTCTCGGCAATCCCGGATCGCTCCAGCACCGAACCCATGAAAACGAACAATGGCACGGCGGCCAGCACCCAGTTGCTGGCAATGCTTTCGACCCTTCCCAGGAGTTGGTAGATGTAGATGTCTTCGTAGCGGATGATCCCGAAAACCAAAGCCACGCCGATAAGACAGAAAGCAATCGGGAATCCGAGGATGATCAGGGCGAAGAGGGCAACGAACATCCATAATGCGAGGTATTCCACCGTTACACCCCTTTGTTCCGATCGACCTTGATGCCGCGCGCGTCGTCCAGCGTCTCTGCCGCGCCAACGAGCACCGCCAGGCAGCGCAGGATTTCAGCAATCAGCTGAATTGCCAGCAACGTGAATCCCATCATCATGGTTAGCCGATATGGCCAGATTTTCGGGTTCCAGGCTGATGCGCCGGAAGTCTCACCCCATTCGTAGGCCTCAACGGTGTACTCCCAAAAACCCAGGGTCATCCAGACACAGAATGGCAGGATGAGCAGGGAGTATCCGGCGAGATCAAACGCGGCCTTTACCTTTTCCGGGTAGAGGGCGTAGAGCAGGTCGATACGAATGTGGCCCCGGACCTTAAGTGTGTAGGCAGCACCCAGCAGGAAGTGGGCGCCCATGCCCATGTAGCCGAGTTCATATGCCCAGGTCGTTGGAGCGCCGAAAACGTAACGAGAGACCACTTCCACGCAAATAGCCGTAACCAGGGGAAGTATTAGCAGGGCCGCTATGACCCCGCTCCCCAGAGACACTCGCTCGAGCGTCCACGCTAAACGCAACAGCATCTGAACCTCTCCGAATGGCCTGCACCGACACATAAACGCGGGGGAGGGCGGACCCTCCCCCGCAGACTCTCAGGGTCGAATGCAGATCACTCCATCCCCAGGCTGCGGACTTCGGGAGCGGCCCGACGATAACGTTCGGCGTTATTCCAGAGCTGTTCGAACTCGCGCTGCGACTCCCAGACGCGTCCGAACCACTCGTTCTCGGCTGACTGTTCCTCCGCCCAATCAAGTCCCAGCTGGCGAGCGGCCACCTGAACTTCCACGTCCAGCTCGATGATCTCCTGGCCGGCTTCCTCGGCATAGAACCGCATCGCATCGGCATCGTTGTGCCCGATCTTGAGCCAGCTCTCCAGGGTGACCAGTTTCGCCGCCAATTCGACGAGTGCCTTGTCCTCGTCGGAGAATTGCTCCCAGACCCGTGGGTTGACCTGCAGCTCGAAGGGCGCCGTCGGCTGGTGCACGCCGGGGATGATCACGTAGTTGGTCACTTCGTAGAAGCGGGGGAACGTATCCTCCCAAGGAGATCCCCACTCGGTGGCATCGATCACGCCACGCTCGAGCATCGGGTAGATTTCATGGCCGGCAGTGGCCACCGGCGCACCACCGAGTGCTTCAAGCATGGCCACCCAAGCGCCCGCAGTGCGGACCTGCACACCTTTCAGATCTTCCAGTGTTCGAACCGGAACTCGCGAGTGCAGGAAGGTCTCCATGGTGCGGAAGTACAATGGCATTGCGATGACGTTGAACCGGTCCTCCCGGAACTCCCGCCACAACTCGACACCGCCACCCTCATACAGCCAGTGGAGCATGCGCTCGTCGTCCATGGTGCCGGCGAAGCCGCCGAGCGCCACCGTGGTGGTGTCACGCCCCCAATCGTAGCCCGACCAGGTGTGCCCCATGTCGGCAATGCCCCGGCGCACGCTGTCCGTCACGCGCAGCGGTTCACCGATCGCACCGGCCGGGTGCACTTCCACCTGTATACGTCCATTCGATAGCTGAGCCAGTCTCTGCGCGAAGGCATTGGCCCCGATGTCCCACAGAGGCCCTGACGACCAGGCTGTCGCCATGTCGAGTTGATAGGTTTGCTGTTCGGCACGGACCGTATCCGTTGCGACAACGGACAGCATCAAGGCACCACCAACGGCAACGGCGGTACATGAACGGGCAAGCGTTTTCATGTTGTCTTCTCCTCGACGGTATGTAGGCTGATGTTGCCTATTTCTTCTGGGGTTTTGCCCCGGGAATGGGGCGCACTACCTCTTTTATTAGTTATATTTGTGTGACATATCAGTTTAAGCGTAACAGACTGCCTGCCTCTTAGGCATCTTTTTCATCATCTGACCAAAGCCCGAGGCGGCGAGAGAATTGACGGGCTTCGCTTCACAATAAGTTAGATTCCACTAACATGTCAGTATTATTCTAAAAACATATAAAGGGTCTTTGCGAACTGTCAAGGTTTCGCTTCAGGGGGTAGCACGCATGGTTAGTCATGTAGAGGAAATCACCGATCGACGTCCGTCTGCGACACTCCACGCAGATGTGCTGGTAGCCGGCGCTGGCGCCTCTGGCCTCGCCACCGCCGTCACTGCAGCCCGCCAGGGGAGCAAGGTTATCGTGGTCGAGCGGTACGGCTTTTGCGGTGGTGGGGCCGTGGCCGGAATGTCAGGGACGATATGTGGGCTGTATGAGGCGAGCGATAACCTTGTCCGCCCGACGCAGGTGGTTCACGGCTTTGTGGATGACTTTCTTAAGGCCATGAAGGACCGCGGCGGCCTCGGCGATGCGATTCTTTACGGCAAGACATACACCCATGTTCACGATCCACTGGTCTGGCGCGAAGTCGCTGACCATTTGCTGCAGATTGCCGGCGTGCAGGTGATCTACCACGCTGTAGTCACCGATGTGCTCATGAATGGAGACCACGTCGAGGGTGTGCAGGTGTACACCAAGGAAGGCAAGCTACGTATTCATGCTTCTGTCACCGTCGACTGCACCGGTGATGCAGACGTTGCCTCCATGGCGGGGCTGCCAACCTTCATGGGGGATGACGGCCAGGTCCAGAACCCGACCATGATGTTTCGTCTGCAGGGCGTGGACGTCGAGCGCTTTCGCGCGCATCACGGAGAGAACACGATTCTGTCGAAGGCGGTCTCCGAACAGATCGCGGCTGCCGACGGCAACGGCTATAACCTGCCCCGCAAGAAAATCTGGTTGTTCCCCACCACCCGACCCGGTGAGTTGCTGTGCAACTGCACCCGGATCACCGGTCTCGATGGCCGTGAGCTGAATGCTGTTTTCTATCGTGACTTCACCGAGGCAGAGGTCGAAGGCCGAAAACAGGCGCGAGAGTATGCCCGCTTCTTCAGAAAAAACCTTCCGGGCTGCGAAAACAGTTGGATAAACGATACGGGGGTACAAGTCTGCGTTCGCCAGACCCGTCAGGTGGAGGGCCGTGACAAGCTTTTCAATGCGGACGTGGTTGAGGGTCGCAAACGCCCGGATGGCATTGCGCGGTCACCCTGGCCAATCGAGCTGCATGCGGGTGAACAGCCCCGTGTGGAGTGGCTGTTGAACGACTATTACGAGGTGCCTCTGGGTTGCTTTGTACCTGTTCGGGGATCCGGCTTGCTGGTCGCCGGACGTTGCCTTTCGGCAGAGCACGAGGCGGTAGCGTCCGCCCGCGTCACGGCTCAGTGTTTTTCCTATGGCCACGCGGTGGGACATGCCGGCGCACTGGCCTCCAGGGAGGGCATACCCACACATGCGCTTTCGGGCGAGGATATCCGCGGATTGCTCAATCGCGATGGAGCAGCGTTGGACTAGCAACGGGTGATCGTGAACATAAGAAGAATCGTGTCGCCATGACAGAACTCACCAAGCAAACCAAAGGCGAGCGCGCCTACGCAATGCTGGAGGAGCAGATCGTTACGCTGCAACTGCCCCCAGGACAGCTGGTCTCGGAAAAAATGCTGTCGGACCATCTCGGGCTCGGCCGCACACCAGTTCGAGACGCCATCAAGCAACTATCGCGCGAGGGCCTGATGGTCATTCTGCCCAAGCGCGGGATCATGATTTCCGAGATCGACGTCCTGCGGCAACTGGAGCTACTGGAAGCACGCCGGGAGATCGAGCGCTATGTTGTCGGGGCGGCTGCGCGCCGCTGCAAGGCAGGGGAACGCAGTCGTTTCCTCGAACTGGCCGACCTGATGCTTGAAGCTGCCGCGATGCATGATGGCGAAGGCTTTCTCAAGCTGGACAAGGAATTCAATGAGCGAATCCTCATAGCAGCCAGAAACCGATACGCCAGCGCCATGATGCGACTCGTGCAGGGTCTCTCGCGACGGTTCTTCTTTGCCCACCATCAAAGCACCACCAGCTTGGCGGAGATAGCCCGGCTGCATGCTGGCATAGCGGAAGCAATAGCCAGGCGACAGGAGCGCGAAGCCAGGGAATGGCTTGATCGCTTGATAGAGAACGTGGAGACGTTCACACGAGCGACCCTGGACACGGTTTAGGGTCCGGGACGACTACTCCACCATGGGCGTCGCCTTCGTTGAGGAGACGAAGATTATCGCGTCGGTGACGGCGACCACGTCGTGTTCCTCGCCCACCTCGGTGTAGAGATAATCGCCTTCGTTCAGCCGGGCGCCACCTATTTCCACCTGACCGAGAAGCACGAGCACTTCTTCGCTGCCCTCATGCCGATGGCGGGGAACGCGGGAGTTCGCCGCAAGGCGCACCACGGAGGATCGACCACCTTCGGGGTTGTTGCGAAAAAGGCTCCGCTCGACGCCAGGATGCCCGGTGTCGTTCCACTCTCGTTCCAACGCGGTTTTGACAAGCACGATCATGCCTCCCACTGATCCAAGAATATCGTCGGCTCTATCCCGATTCGTCGCTCAACCGGTAGCCCCATGTTTCTGGCTACGCTGCTGATAATCGAAGATCGACGTATAACCACCCGACCAGTCCGGCGGCAACTGGCAGGGTCGGGGATCGTGGTGGGACCACCGCGCAGCCTCGCCTCGCACCAAGGCGCCATCATTGGGCGACTGGATGGGATTGTGGGTGTAGGGAAATGCGTCCGCCGCGGTCATCGTCGAGAGCAGCAAGGGACGCGCAACCCCACTGCTATTGACCGGTGAACCATGGATCGTGCGGCAGTTGTGCACTGTGACCGAGCCCGCCGGACCGCAGAGATACTCCGCCGTATCAAGCGCCAGGGTCGCCACATCCTCATCCCGGAGGTGACCAGTCCATTCGCCCTGTTCGTTGTAGAGGTCGAACAAGGGAAGGTCATGGCTACCTGGGATGACCGCCAGAGGCCCCTGTTCCATACCGCAGTCATAAAGGTAGGTTCCAAGGGTCAATGGTGAGTAATTAGTGTGCGGCCAGAACTGGATATCCTGGTGCCACTTGATATCAGCGCCGCCCTTGGGTGCCTTGAAGTTCAGCTTCGAGTGATGGTACTTCACGTCCGGCCCGACCAGGTCGGCCGCGATATCCCCCAGCAGGGACTCGAACATGAACTTCCAGTACACCGAATAGTGATCAACCGGAGAGCTAAGCCGGCGGAGTCGCGGATTGTCTTTGCTGTGATCCGGCTCCAGGTCCCAAACCGCGTCCGACTTGGTTATCGACCGGCTGTGCTCCAGCACTTCCTCGGTGACCTTCTGTAGCGCCTCGACCCAGTCCGGTGAAATGATCCCTTCCAACAGAACATAACCTTTCTCGAAATAGGACTCGCGCTGCTGCTGGGTGAGCACTCGGGGTGCGTGACTGAGTACCTGTTCAGGCGTCATGACTGCCTCCTCGCATTGATGGTTAAACGTATCGTTGTTGTTCGCGCGTCGCTGTGTGGGCCGACAGGGAGATTGATACAGGTCAATTCGGTCCCGCCACACCCATCTAGTATATCAGCTGTCGCTTAGTTGTCAGATAGGGGCAATCGAAATGATGAACATGCTCATGACAGTGACCGCAATCGTCCTTCTATCGGCCATGGTCGCGGTAGCGTTGCACCTCGCGTGGCAACGTGTTCGGAAGGTGGATATCGACCAGCCCCCTGGGCTACTGGCGCAATTGGTGGCTCGTCAGTCGCCGCAACCGCAGGTACTCGGGCGCCCAGGGATTCTTGTCGAGGCACGAACAGCGATCGAACGCTGCCGTGCCTGTCCCCACGCCAGTGGTTGTCGCACCTGGATCCGGGATAACCGCACCGCCCGCTGCCCGGATTACTGCCCGAACGCCGACTTCCTCGATCGGCTTAGGGTGGCGTGACGAGTAGGGCTAATGCTGGCGGCGCTTCTCGAGAAGGCCGAGGAACTTCTCATATTCGCTCTCGTTGACGCCGTAGCTGTGCTCGTCATCGGGAAAGGTACCGGCTTTCACCTCGTCCACATATTGCGTAAGCCCCTTGACTGCCACCTCGGTCAGGTTAGCGAAGCGCTTGGTAAACTTCGGTTTGAAGTCCGTGAAGACACCAAGCAGATCGTAGGAAAGGAGAATCTGGCCATCGGTGCCGACACCCGCGCCTATGCCGATTGTCGGGATCTCTAGCTGCTCGGAAATGGCTCGGGCAATCGGTGCCGGGACCGCCTCGAACTCGAGCATGAAGCACCCGGCATCCTGTATCGCGAACGCATCCTCAAGGATTTTCATGGCGGTCTCGGCAGTCCGGCCCTGAACCTTGAACCCCCCGAACATGGCTATGGTATGTGGTGTAAGTCCGATGTGTGATGCGGTGGGAATCCCGGAATCCACCAGGGCACGAAGAATGTGCGCCTGACTCTTTCCGCCCTGCGGCTTCACGGCGTCGCAACCGGCTTCCTGCATGAGTCGGGTCGCATTGACCAGCGCCCGATCAACCGTGTTGTAGGACTGGTAGGGCATGCAGCCCAGCACAAATGTATCGGGTGCTCCACGGCGGACTGCCAGGGCATGCATGACCATCATGTCCATGGTCGCCGGGATTGTCGACGGGTGCCCATGTGCGACCATGGCGAGGCTGTCGCCCACGACGCACACATCCACACCCGCCATTTCCGCCCACTTGGCAGAGGTGTAGTCAGGCACCGACGTGTAAACCATCTTTTCTCCGGACTGCTTGGAAGCAAGAATTTCGGTAATCGTGCGCTTTTTGCGCTTGTCGTTATCAGACATGACGAATAACTCCTCGGTGGGTTGCCAACTGTGGGTTGACGGTGCCCAATTATAGGAAAGCACAACGAAACGGCCGAGTGGGGCGAACGCGCCACCTTTTACGGACCTGAAATCCCCAGCCCATGATGAGGCCCTTATGGAAATCCAACGTCAGTTCGCCCGCCTGTCTTCCGCGATTATCCACTATGCAACCGCTGGAGAGGGCACACCCGTGGTACTGCTTCATGGCTGGCCCCAGACTCACCATGCATGGCGCCATGTCATGCCGTTGCTGGCAAACGATTACCGTGTAATCGCCCCGGACCTGCGCGGCCTCGGCGACAGTTCCCGACCGCTTGAGGGATACGACGCGGCGAGCGTCGCGGCAGACCTATGGGAATTGCTGCACGAGCATCTTGGGCTAGCGGAATGGCATCTTGTGGGCCATGACTGGGGTGGACCAGTGGCATTTGCCCTTGCCGCCGCCCACCAGCCGGCCATCAAAACCCTCACCATCCTGGATGTGACACTGCCGGGAATCGGGCCGGATATCTCCCAGGGAGGCAAGCGTTGGCATCATGCTTTCCACATGACACCGGACTTGCCGGAAGCTCTGATCCAAGGCCGGGAGCGGGTCTACCTGTCCTGGTTTCTCAGGGCGTTCTCCTTCAGGCAGGACGCCATCAGTCACGAAGATATTGATGAGTACGTGCGCGCCTACAGCCAACCGGGCGCGCTTCGCGCCGGTTTCTCCTACTATCGGAACATTCCCCGCAACGTGGCCGCCAACAAGGCGCTTCTGGATTCCGGGCTAAGGTTGAAAATGCCTGTTCTGGCCCTTGGAGGGGAAAAGGCTGAATCTCACGGCCGGGGAGGTGAACCGGCGGAATCTCTGAAGCTGATTGCCGACGACGTGACAGGAGGAGCAATTCCCGATTGCGGTCATTGCATACCGGAGGAACAACCCAGGGAACTCGCCCGACGCCTGCGGGAATTCTTTGCTCGCTCGTCTTCTTAACCTCGGCGCCCGGTATTCGGATCAGGGTGAATGTTATCAACCCAATGAACTTCTTCGGGCTCCTCCACCACCGGGATATCCAGGTTGACGACCACCGGATCCTGGCCGCTGCGGCAAAGTACGCAGGATAGCGGCTCGGTATCGGAGGCGTTTATCTCCTGGTGTGGGACGTACGGAGGCACATAGATGAAATCGCCAGGTCCGGCCTCGGCGAGAAACTCCAGCTTTTCTCCCCAGCGCATCCGCGCTCGCCCACTGACGACGTAAATAACGCTCTCCACCGGGCCATGGTGATGTGCGCCGGTCTTGGCCTTGGGGTGAATCAGAACTGTTCCGGCCCAGAGCTTCTCCGCGCCAGCCCGGGCCTGGGTAATGGCGGCGGCGCGGTTCATACCCGGAGTCTGGGGGGTGTTGGTGTCAAGTTCGTCGCTCTTCACCACCCGTACACCGTGGTACTTCCATTGCGACTCAGGCTGTTTCACCGCTGCTTCTCCCGGTCCCGCCAGAGGACTGTCATTATAGTAGCGCGATCCAGGTACTGGTGTCGGAGAGCATCGCGTCGGTCGGTATCCCGCGGCGCATGTTCTCCTCCAGTCTCCTACCCATGATCGGTGGTTCAACGTACAGATTGTAAAAGTAAACCTGCTCAGGATAAGCATCATATTCCTGGCGCAACCTGCACTTGATCCTGCCGCCCGGAGTACGCGTTGGGCAACTGCCCAGGCAAGCCAATTCCGGGAGCAACTCATGACCAAATCCAACGGACTCAAGCTGACTGCCGCCATGGTGCCATTAATCATGTTCGGGATTGCGTCCACCACTGCGTGGGCTGATGACGATCTTGAACGCGAAGAGCGGGATCAAGATGCAGCCACCCACACGGAATCCTCTGAAGCTGTTGGTCCAACTGACATGACGTCAGATGAAGCCCGAGCGCAGGGGGGCTCTGATGAGAAGCACGTGAGCAGGAGGCCGGATCAGAGTTACTACGCATCCGAGTTGATGGGCCATGCCGTGAAGCATCGCTCAGATGACCAGTCCATCGGCGACATCAGTAATCTGGTGATTGACCAGGATGGTCAGGTCTTGGCAGTGGTTATGCGCTCGGGAGGCACACTTGGGATTGGCGAAAGGCAAGTTGCCATCTCCTGGGACGATCTTGAGCGAACGATCGACGGTGATGACTTATCCCTGTACATCGACATGGACGCAGAGGCTTTGGAGAGGGTGCCGGCTTATGGTGAAGACTAATTGTCACCATGGGGAATCAGGCTTGGGGCTCCGACTTGACACGGCAGCGGTCGGAACCCCACGTCACGCATCAGGACCCTTCGTCGATCGGTGGCGTTGGTCGCACCAGGATCTCGTTCACATCCACATGGGCAGGCTGGGATATGGCATAGAGAACGGCCGCTGCCACGTCCGCAGGTTGAAGAGAGTAGGGTGGCTTCTCATCGAAAAAAGGGGTGTCCACCATGCCGGGCTCGATCAGGGTCACCCGAATGCCCGTGCCTCTTAGCTCTTCCCGCACACCGTAGCCGATGGCGCTCACCGCCCATTTGGTCGCACTGTACATCGACCCTGCAATCGTTGCTCGACCAGCAGCAGAGCCGGTGAGCAACAGATGGCCCCTGGTTTCCTTGAGGGCTTGTATGGTGCAGCGCAGGGTCAGGCCGACGCCATAGATGTTGGTGAGTATCATCTCCTTCCAGCGCACCGGATCGGCACCACTGAAACCGCCTGGGCTACCGCCGATGCCGGCGTTGGCGAACACGGCGTCAATGCGGCCAAACCGATTCAACGTCGCCTCGACCATGGCCTGCTGACTGCGCTCGTCGTTGACATCGCAGGCGACGGCCAAAGCCCGGTCCGACCCACCGAGTTCATTGGCCAACTGCTCCACCCGATCGGTGGAGCGGGCGGCGAGAACCACGCGGTGACCAGCTTTTGCTGCCTGTCGCGCGGTTTCGGCGCCGATGCCGCTGCTGGCGCCGGTGATGAGTAATACTGTATCGCTCATGGCTCTTCTCCGTTGCGTATGCGGCATGCTGAACATGCCGAATATCTTGATATCCTGCGCTTGTCGGGCATCACACGAGTCCTTAGGTTCCGAATCCCGGGTTTTGGTAGACTCAAGCGTCCCGTTTCGCAGTTCGGGACGGTGATCACGGGGGCGCGACTGTACGCTTTGGGCGACCCATCACGAGCCTTCATGGAGTGCACTTGAGAACATCACCAAACCCGGTTGGCGACGCAGTATAGTCATCGCCATGAATCCAATCCCGCAATTGCCTAGTGAAAAACTGCTGGACCTGCTGCTGGACGTTGTCTGCGTGGTGGATATAGACGGTCGATTTCTATCTGTCAGCGCAGCCAGTGAGCGGGTATTCGGTTTCCGGCCCGAGGAAATGATCGGACGGACTTCATTTGAAATGATGCATCCGGACGATCGCGCGCGTATCCGCAAGATAGTTGAAAGCATCAATGCGGGCCAACCTGCGCCTGATCACGAGAACCGTTACTTTCACAAGGACGGTCATATTGTTCATATCATGTGGTCTACCCAATGGCTTGAGGCGGAGCAGGTCCGGGTTGGTGTGGCCCGGGATATCACTGAGCGCAAGCGTGCCGAGGCGATGCAGGCCGCACTGTATGCGATTTCGGAAGCGGCCCACCAGGCTGGGGATCTGCAGACCCTATATGAGCGCGTGCATGAGATGATCAGTGAATTACTGCCAGCCGAGCATTTTTCGGTAGCACGTTACGACGCCGCGAAAAACGAACTCAGCTTTCCGTATTGCGTTGATCAACATGAACCAGCGCCCCCATCTGGCGTGCTGGAAGCTGATACTCGCTTGACTGAAGTTATTCGCTCCGGGGAAGCGCTGCTTCTGACCCCTGACACCGACGGTAAGCATTCTGGGAACTGGCTTGGTGTGCCCCTGAAGACGAGTACGGGCACTCTCGGCGCTCTTGTCATACACAGCTATTCCGGCGCTGGCCGTTACGCCGAAAAAGACAAGGAATTGCTGCAATTTGTGGCGGACCAACTGGCGGCCGCGATAGAGCGTAAGCGCGTCCACTCTCGATTGGAATATCTTGCACAATACGATCAACTGACTTCACTGCCAAACCGCGCTCTATTCCAGGATCGCCTGCAGAATGCCCTGACGAGGGCGCAGAGAGAATCCCTACAGCTCGCCGTGCTTTATCTCGACATCGACAAGTTCAAGCAGATCAACGACGCGCATGGCCACACCATGGGCGACAATCTGCTAAAGGAAGTCGCGTACCGCCTGAAACATTGTGTGCGAGCGTCCGACACCATCGCCCGCCTGGGCGGTGACGAATTCGCCATTCTGCTCGATAGCATCAGCACGGAAGACGATGCGACTATCGTGGCGGAGAAGATTCTCTTCGCCTTGAGTGATCCCTATATCCTGGAAGGAATCACGTTGATTGCGGCTCCAAGTCTGGGTATTGCGGTGTACCCAGAGCACGGCGAGGACGACACGCAGTTGATTCGGCATGCGGACGAAGCGATGTATGTCGCGAAACGTGACGGCGGGAAACGGTATAAGGTTGGCGCAGCGCGCACGAGACAGTCAGTGACTCTCTAGACCCACCCTGAGCGCCGGCTATTCTCCTGGTTTCGGATCAGAAGCCCTACGCGCCACGCGCAGCCAGGATGAACTGCCCCTCTTGCGGTGATCAACCGGTGCTTGCACCTCATTGATTCGATCGCCACGAGTCATCTGTCGGCTTCCTGCCCAGGCTTCCACCCAGACACAGCGCATCTCGGGTTGGACCTCGCAGTTCCCGTTCTGAAGGACACCGCCGCACGGCCCGTTACGCATGGATTTGGGGCAGTTCATGGGGCAGGACATGCCTGTAGAACTGAGGATGCACTGGCCGCACATCTTGCAGTCGAACAGCAGTTCCTTGGAAAACTTTTCCAGCACGGCCACCGGTTTTTCAGCGCGCTGGTAACCTACCGACTTCCATAACGGGTGTAGCCTGACCATTACCGGTTCGAAACAGCGGTAAACGAATTCGAACGCTCTCGCGTACCGAACGACCCAAAGACGCATGGTGTACACAGGCATCTCTCCCGGGTTCAAACGGCGATAGCAAGTTTCTTTTTCGGGTCGTAGAAGGGCTTTTCGACGACAACCGCCTGTGCCGGCCCGGCTACGGTTTGAACCTTGAGTTCCATGCCGAGCTCTGCGTATTCAGCTGCGACCATGGCAAGGGCAATATTCTTTCGAAGTCGTGGGGAATAGATCGCAGATGTCACCTTGCCGACGGTTTCGCCATCTTTGTTGTTAATTGGCCAGAACGTGGTGTTAGGTCCCTTCAGAGGAGCCGTATCAATACACAGCCCGACTTGCTTGCGGCTGACACCATTGTCACGGATGCGCTTCAGCGCCGCCTTGCCGATAAACTCGGCCTCCATATCCGGGTTCACCAGGCGATCCATACCGAGCTCATAGGGGTTGGTATTGATATCGGCATCAGCGTGGTACGAGAGCATTCCAGCCTCGATCCTGCGAATTGCCGAGGTGTGGCCGGGCTTCAATCCGCAGGGCGCGCCTGCAGCCATGATTCTCTCCCATAGCTCGTCGCCCCTTGTGCCGTCCCGCAGATAGAGCTCATAACCCAGCTCGCTCGACCAACCTGTGCGGGAGACGACAAGTGGAATACCGTCAAGCTCAACCTCACGGAACCAGTAGTAGCGCAGGTCCATGATGCTTTCGCCAAAGAGCGCCCGCATCACCTCTCCCGACCTCGGGCCCTGCAACTGCAAGGGGGAAACATCGGGCTCGCAGATACTGACATCCATATCGGAATGAACCGCAACACCTTGCGCCCATAGGAGAATGTCGCTGTCCGCCAATGAGATCCAGTAGTGGTTTTCTGCCAACCGTAACAGGATCGGGTCATTCAGGATGCCGCCGTGTGCATTGGTGATCAGTATGTATTTGCACTGTCCGACAGCCATTTTTGACAGGTCACGGGGGGTCAGGCTCTGCACGAATTTCGCAGCGTCCGGTCCGGTTATCTCCACTTGACGTTCGACAGCAACGTCGCAAAGGATCGCGTCATTCAACAGGTTCCAGAAATTCTGCACGGGGTTTCCAAAGTCCCGCGGGATGTACATGTGGTTGTAGACAGAAAAAGCGGTGGCACCCCAACGAACTGTTGCGTCAAAGTAGGGGGACTTCCGCACCTGGGTTCCGAATCCGAAGTCATCTCTCGCGTTCATGAGGGTTCTCTCTCTTTGGAGAAATCAATGGGCTACTCCTGCCATGAGCATAGCTAAGGAAATACGGGCAAGGGTCTGAAAGTCAGGCTAAAAACCCGGGGGGTCGGAGAATAAAAAGACCAAACTTCTGGCAAGCGCAGCCTGATTGGTCCGACAGGGCCTTGGCGCCTTCTTCCATCAGTTGTCTGGCTCGAACATCAGCTTGGCCAGGTCGGGTTGGGAGGACTTGATCTCTCTGGTTCTGATGTAGGTCACGTACCGGTCGATTCCCAGCTCTGCCGAGAGGAGTTCATCCATCACCTGCTGAAAGTCTACAAGGCTTCTTGTCACAACTTTCAGCACGTAATCCATTCCGCCGCCCGTTGCCAGGCATTCGACGACCTCATCGACCTGACAGATATGTTTCTCAAAGCGCTCGAAATCCGTTTTGCGATGCTCCTTGAGCGATACCGTGACAACCACCTTCGTGAAATTCTTGATTTTATCGACGGCGATGTCGGCGTGGTATCCGCGTATCAGGCCTTCCTTTTTCAATCTATTGAAACGAATCCAGCAGGGCGTCGGAGAGAGGTTCACAAGCTCTGAGAGCTTCGTTTTGCTGAGCTGACCGTGCTGCTGCAACGCACAGAGAATGCGGACATCCGCAGCATCGATACCGATTCTCCTCATTGGTTCTTGCCCTTCGTCGTGATGCCCAAAGGAGGAGCTTGCGCCGCATGATCGTGGAGTCGCCACAACGCCGCCGGCCACACCCCGCTCCAACAGAATCCGAGCATAGCGTGGCAGCCTGAATACGTCAGCGCTCCGTGTAACGTCAATCGGGACCCGGATCCGGTGGTCTCTTGATGGCAGCTTCACGAATACAGTGGCTTACCAGCATTTACATGAGGAAAACTAAGCTAACTGCTTAGGAATCCTCGCTTTCCAGAAGCTTCCCGGCCTACCTACGATGTGGGCAGTCGCAGACAGGAGGCTTGCCCATGTCCGTTCATCACTCCGCCATTAGTTGGCAGCGCGCCCCGCACGAAACCGATCCAACGACCTACTCGCGCAATCACCGTGTTAGTTTGAATGGTGGCCAGCAGGTCAACGCCTCGGCGGCGGTCGAGTTCAAGGGCGATTCACGCTGTAGCGACCCGGAACAACTGCTGATCAGCGCAGTGTCCAGCTGTCATATGCTGTTTTTCCTGGCCATTGCCGAGATTCAGGGTTATCAGGTTGAATCGTATGAAGACGATCCGGTGGGTTATCTTGAGAGCAATGGAAAGAGAGGCATGGAAATGACACGCATTGTGCTGTCGCCAAGCGCGACCTTCGGTGGCGATAAAGTGCCTGACGAGAAAGCGATTTCCAGAATCCACGCCAACGCACACAAGAACTGCTTTATCCGCAATTCGATCACCACCGAAGTGACGATCGATCGAGTTTAATGAGCCGCGCCCGGCTGGAGTCATTCATGAATCAGACGCTATCTACGGAACACGTTCTTCTCAGGGACGACCAAGATGGTGCCGTCTACCTCACGCTGAACAGACCGGACAAGTTCAACACGCTCTCCGAAGCCATGCTGGAGGCTTTGCAGCGGGAGTTGGATGCGATCGCCGCCGACCCCGCCGCGCGCTGTGTCGTGATTGGCGCAGAAGGCCGGGGCTTTTGTGCAGGCCACGATCTGCGGGAGATGCGTGCAAAGCCTGACCAGTCCTATTACCAGTCGTTATTCCGTCGCTGCAGCAAGGTGATGCAGAGCGTCGTGGCGTTGCCCGTGCCGGTCATTGCCAAGGTCCAGGGTTTGGCCACAGCGGCGGGGTGCCAGCTTGTGGCGAGCTGCGACCTGGCCATTGCGGCGAGATCGGCCAGCTTCGCCGTGTCGGGCATCAATGCGGGCCTGTTCTGCTCGACTCCCGCGGTGGCGCTGTCGCGCAACATCCCTCCAAAACGGGCTTTCGACATGCTGGTCACAGGCGACTTCATTGACGCGGGCACTGCCCTGGAGTGGGGTCTTCTGAGTGGGGTCGCACCGGATTCCGATCTGGATGCAACGGTCGCCGAGAAGGTCGAAAAGATACTGAGCAAGAGTCCGGCAGCGGTGCGCTACGGAAAAGCCATGTTCCATCGCCAGCGCCAGATGACGCTGGCCGACGCCTACGACTTCGCCGGCGACGTGATGGCTGAAAACATGTTGAACCCCGACGCGGAGGAGGGGATTGATGCCTTTCTTGGCAAGCGCAAACCTGTCTGGCAACGGCCGGGCCACTAGCACGAATGGGCGCGTCGTCTAACCGCAGCAATGGTCAGACTACGGTTTCCGAAAAACAACAGAGTTAGACCATGCGCGATATCTGCCCTGTCAACGAGGCACTTGAGAAGAACGCGGCGAATCATGTTGCGTTGTCACCGCTAAGCTTCATTAAGCGGGCCGCCGCCGTGTATCCCCACAGGACGGCGCTGATCTACAACGATACACAATACAGCTGGCAACAGACCTATTCCCGGTGTTGCCGACTGGCATCTGCATTGAAGCACCTGGGTATCGAGCGGGGGGATACGGTGGCCGTCATGCTGCCGAATGTCCCGGCCATGTACGAAGCACACTTCGGCGTGCCCATGCTCGGCGCCGTGTTGAACGCGATCAACATCCGCCTTGATCCGGAAGCGGTGGCCTACATTCTCGATCACAGCCGCTCGCGTGTGCTGCTGGTTGACCCCGAATATGCAGATGTGGTCGAGAGGGCCCTGGCCCAGCTGGAGGGGCCGGTGCCCAGAGTGGTCAACGTCCCTGACCCGAGCCAGGGCGAGCAGCGCTTTATCGGTGATCTGGAATACGAGGCGTTGCTGGCGGAGCATGCCGAGCTGGATGACTGGCAGCTGCCGGCGGACGAGTGGGATGCCATTGCGCTGGGTTATACCTCGGGCACCACGGGCAAGCCCAAGGGGGTCGTCACCCATCATCGAGGAGCTTATCTGAATGCCGTCAGCAACGTGCTCTCCTGGACGTTGCCCCGTGACGTGGTCTACTTGTGGACGCTGCCCATGTTCCACTGCAACGGCTGGTGTTTCCCGTGGACGCTGGCGGCAATCGGCGGCACCAGTGTCTGTCTGCGCCGGGTCGACCCGCAGGTGATCCTGGGTCTCATTCGGCAACATCGGGTGAGCCACTACTGCGGTGCGCCCATCGTCCACGCAATGATCGCTGATGCCGCAGAAGCCGCACGCCAACCCATCGAGCATAAGGTATCGGGGCTGATCGCCGGGGCACCGCCGCCCGCATCGGTGCTGGAGCGCATGGAGAGTATCGGTTTCGAGCTGACCCACGTTTACGGGCTGACCGAGACCTACGGCCCCGCTACCGTGTGCGCCAAACAGGATGGCTGGGATCAACGCCCGCTGGAGGATCGCGTCCGACTCAATGGCCGTCAGGGCGTTACCTATCCACTGCAGGAAAGCATTGCGGTACTCGACTCCACCACGCTTGAGCCCGTTCCCGCCGACGGCGAGACCATTGGTGAGATCATGTTTCGCGGCAATATCGTGATGAAGGGCTACCTGCACAATGAGACCGCCACCAGCGAAGCCTTTGCCGGCGGCTGGTTCCACTCTGGAGACCTTGCCGTGGTAGACCCGGATGGTTATATCAAGATCCGCGACCGGCTGAAGGACGTGATCATCTCCGGGGGTGAGAACATCTCATCACTGGAGGTCGAGGAAGTCATCCAGCGGCACGACGCCGTGGAGCTCGCAGCAGTGGTGGCAATGGCGGATGACCAGTGGGGTGAAGTGCCGGCGGCTTTCGTTCAGTTGCGTCCCGGCAGGGAGTTGAGCGAGGACGCATTGATCAGCTTCTGCAAGGCCAACATCAGCCGATTCAAGGCGCCCAAACGGGTCATGTTCGGGCCGCTCCCCACCTCGTCGACGGGAAAGATCCAGAAATTCCTGCTGCGCCAGAAGCTCGCCAATGAAGTTCGATGACGAGCCCGTGCCGGGCTACTCGCTGCCGATCCTGCCCGGCCATGTTTCCCCCGGGCGACTGGAGCGGGTACTGCGGGCGGGCAAGTTCGCGATCACCAGCGAAATCGACCCACCCGACTCTGCCGACCCGGCCGAGGTCCTCAAGCGCGCAGCCATCTTCGACGGCTACGTTGACGCCATCAACGCGACAGATGGGTCCGGCGCCAACTGCCATATGTCCAGTGCCGGGGTGTGTTCACTGCTGACCAGGGTTGGCTACGCCACCATTCTGCAGATCTCATGCCGCGACCGTAACCGCATTGCCATCCAGGGTGAAATTCTCGGTGGGGCGGCCATGGGTGCCTGCAACCTGCTGTGCCTGACCGGTGACGGCGTGCAGGCCGGTGACCACCCCCAGGCCAAGCCGGTCTTCGATCTCGACTCCATGTCTCTACTGCAAATCGCCCGCATGATGCGTGACGAGCACCGCTTCGAGAGCGGGCGGCGCATCGAAACGCCGCCGCGGATCTTCCTCGGTGCAGCCGAGAATCCCTTCGCGCCGCCGCTGGACTGGCGACCCCATCGCCTCGCCAAGAAAGTCGCCGCCGGCGCCCAGTTCATCCAGACCCAGTACTGCTTCGATATCGAACGGTTGCGCGACTTCATGAGCAAGGTGAACGACATTGGCCTGCTGGAAGGCCCCGAGCGCGTTTTCATACTCCCCGGGATCGGGCCATTGGCCTCGGCCCGGAGCGCCCGTTGGATTCGCGAAAATATCCCCGGCGTGTACATCCCCGACGCGGTGATCAGTCGGCTGGAGGGGGCTGCGAACCAGAAGGAGGAGGGCAAGCGACTATGCATGGACCTGCTGCATGAGATCCGCGAGATACCGGGCGTCAGCGGCGCCCACATCATGGCCTATCGCCAAGAGCAGAGTGTGGCGGAGATCATCGAGGCCACCGGCGTGCTCGATGGCCGCAAGCCCTGGTACCCGGGGCGCGACAACCCGAAAGCGCTCAACCCCGAATCCCCCGGCGCTGTGGTTCACTGAGCAGATACGTTTGCTTCATCCAATAACCACTCGCGAAACTGACTGGCGATTGGTCGTTCCAGGCCCTCGCCAGCACTGACCACGTAGTAAGCCTGGTCGCAGTTCAGCGGACGATCAGCCAATACCGACAGCTTTCCAGCGTCCAATTCCGCCTGATGTAGGTCGCGACTGCCGAGCAGAACCCCTTGCCCGGCAAGGGCAGCCTCCAGGGCCAGTAGCCCGTTGCCGAATCGCATTTCTCTTAGTGTTCCGGCGTCGAATCCCTGTTGCTTGAACCACTCTTGCCAACCGTAGGATTCGTCGACCCGGGTGAGGGTGCTGTCGCAGAGCAGCGGCATCCCGCGCAGGGCATCGACGCCGTCCACGGTGTCGGCCAGCTGCGGTGCACAGATTGGCACCAGATCCAGACTCATCAGCCGTTGCGGCTCCAAGTCCACGTAGTTGCCGAAGCCCAGGCGTACGGACACGTCGATGCCGGCGCGCTTCAGGTCTGCCTCACCAAAGACGCGATCGCGGGTGCGGTCCACCGTATGCAGGCTCGCCTGCAGCCGCACTTCCGCGTCCGGGCAACGGGCGTAGAAACGGTGCAGGCGGGGCACGATCCATTTGGTGGCGAACAGGGGTTCGGCGCACACGGTGACGACCAGGCGCTCTTCGCCGTGGGAGCGGATCTTGTCCACCGCGCGACCCAGGGCCTGAAACCCCTCATGCAGCTCCGGCAGAGCCGCACGCGCAGCCGGGGTCAAGCTGACCTTGCGGTGATGCCGGACAAACAGATCGACTCCGAGATACTCCTCAAGTGCCTTGATCTGATGGCTGATCGCCGCCGGCGTGACATTGAGCTCTTTGGCGGCCAGGGCGAAGCTTCTGGTGCGCGCGGCGACCTCGAAATAGGAAAGGGCGATCAGGGGAGGCAGTCGTAACATCACCAATTCTCGTAGCGGTGGCGGCGGGAAAACGCGGGAGTACAAGCGTAACAGTGAACGAGCGGAGACTGCCGAGACAACAGAAGCCAACAATGACTACGCTGAGAACAGCGCCGTACATTCAGAGTGTATCCTCGGGCCGAGCGACCCCTTGTTGCCTACAAGCCGGTGAAAACGCATGGACCACAACACCTACCGTCTACACCTTGAGTCCGCAGCCAACGGGGCAGAATGCCTGCTACCCGAGGCCGAACGACTGCAGCGTCTGGAGAACCTCAGGGCAGGTATGGCCGGCAGAGACCTGGATGCCGTCTTGCTGACTGATCCTGCGGACATCCATTATTTTTCGGGCTACACCACGTTTGAAGTGTCCGTGTACGCTGGCCTTCTGGTCACTGCAGTACGCTGCACCCTACAAGTGCCCTCCATTGAAATGGGCCCAGCGGTCATAACCGCGCGCTGTGACGAAATCATCGGCTATTACTGGGAGGAACCCGAAAGCGTCACCGGGCCGCTTCTTGAACTCTTGTCCGGCCATGGGAAGCTGGCGCTAGACCTCTGGGCGCCTGGCCTGCGGGCCGGCCTGGCCCTGCAGCTTGAACAGCAATTGGGCGCGAAAAGTCTGCAACCGCTGGGTGATCTGGTCGACCGTTTACGTCTGATCAAATCGGAGTATGAGATCGGTCTGCTCCGGAAGAGCGCTGACCTCACCGGAGTCGGCATGGCGGCAGCGACGGAGGCCTCCCGCAGCGATGTCACCGAGCACCAGATTGCGGCAGTGGCCAGTCACGCCATGCTTGCCGCCGGCAGTGAATTCATGAGTCTGCAACCGATCGTGACCAGTGGCCCCCGCAGCGGTGTGATTCACCTGAATCATTCGGATCGTGTGATCCAGCCGAATGAGTCTGTCTTTATTGAGATAGGAGCGGTCTATCGGCGTTACACCGCCCCGATGATGCGCACCGTGCTAACCGGCCCGCCCAGCGCAGACATGCAACGCACCCGCGATTGCTGTGCCGAACTGCAGGACGTGCTGTGTGCCCACATGCGACCGGGCAATAGATTCGACGAGGCGGCACATGCCGCGGAGGAAGTCCTTGCTCCGCTGGCGGACGAGATCTTTTTTTCCGGCGTATTCGGCTACGCGGTTGGTGCGCAATTTCCCCCGAGTTGGGTAGAGAGTACCGGCTTTATCGCTCGTAAACAGACGCAGTGGTTTGCACCCGGCATGGTTTTCCATCTGCCGCTTTGTCTGCGGAGGCCTGGTCACTGGGGGATCGGGCTTAGCAACACTGTACTGGTGGGCGAGCGCGAGACCCTCCCGCTGACCGACAACGGGTTCGATCTGCCAGTCCATGCCTGATAGGGGTGGCCCAGAAGGGTAGAGGAAGGGCGTCCTCAAGCACCTGCGCGCAAAAGGTCCGGTCAACGCATCACCATTTCATTGAAGAACCTCTCGAATGCCGGCGCCGGCAATGGGTGACTGAAAAGGTAGCCATTTACGCACGCGCCCGGCTTCATCGAAGGCAGGGTAGGCGGTGACGCGATGCCAGCGATAGACACCATCCGAGGCGCGCAGCTTCCTGTCGTCTTCCGCCGTCCAGACAAGGCCGGAGGTTACGACCTCGGAGATTCAGGACCGCACGTTCTGGTTCTGATCTGCTCCAGCCGAGCATAGAGATACTCGGTGAAAAAGCCATGCATCAAGAACCGCTGGCTCAGGTTCCAGGGGCCTACCAGATAATGCGGGTACTTGTTGTAGGCCATCTCGGCGAGACCCGGCTCGCCGATCAGGTCACCGATGCGCAGGGCGATGGATTGATCCAGGTTGAACCCGTTGATGGCGTCACGATATTCCTCGCGGGTCAGAAGCAAGCAGAAAAGGCACATGAAAAGCGCGTGGGCACTCTCGAAATCCATCCCCTGGGTGCGTTTGGCGGTTAGTTCGAAATCTTCGTTACGTATCGACCGCCAGTGGGTCCAGTCCAGTTGCTTTGCTTGTTCTCCCTGCCAGAGACCCATGTCGCGGAACACCCTGAATAACTCCTGGTCATGATCCACAAAGGTGGCCTGCTGCATATCGTCAATACTTTTCGGATAAAGATCAACGGGTTCTATTTTAGTGTTCATATTGTCGTTAAGAAAATTGAGCAGGTTTGATTCAGTGGCGAAGTGACGCAGGATCAGCTGATTGGCCTCGACGCTCACAAAATTGCGGCAGAACCAGCAAATAGTGCTCTGCAAGGTCTTGTGGGCGCTGAATTGTGGCAAGGGCAGCCGCTTGAGAAACCAGATCAGGTGCAACAGGATGGCAAAAAAGAATTGCAGCAGGGGGCGTACCGACCAACGCAGCGGATTGTCGAGATCCTTCAACCAGAGTCGGACGGCTGCCGGTTCGATGGGCAGGGAGTTGTCGAACTCCAGCGCCTGCAGATAGGCGCTACGGGGCCTATTCATGGTCGACTTCCTCCAGTTGCAGGGCATAGAGCCGACCGGTGACCCGTGCCGTACGCAGTATGGCGTCCACGTCAGCCTGACTCCGGCACAGGGTGTCGAGCAGGGCATACAGTTTTTCCATGTGGCCATCGTCGTTGGCGCCGTGGTAGCGCATGAAACGCGTCAGTTCGCCGTTGCTATCCGTGGCGTCTTCCACACGACCGGCCCAGTCGTTGGCCATCTTTTGCCCGAGACCCTCGATGATCCACATGGCACCGAGCATATCCACCGGGTTGGTTTGACTCGCGCGATACATCAGGAAGGCATGCAGAGCTTCGGTTCCAGCGTTGCGGCGGCCCTGTTGCAGCGTTGAGAGATCTCCGCCGGCCGCAACATAGTCCTGTTCCAGCACCTCGTAGTCACGGTGCTCTTCCTGCGCATGGCTGATGACCTCCGAGCGCACCGCAGCAAAGTCCCGGTCAAAGCTTGATGCTGTACGGCTTATCCAGCGAGCGCCCTCGATGACTTGTTGTCGCCAGTGCAGCAGCAACTGCCGGTAATCGGCGCGATCAAACCGACCGCTCTCCAGGCGGGCAATGAGCGGTACGCGCCCGAGTTGTCGTTCGAAGTCGAACCAGACCCGCATCAGGCCGCGCAGGCAAAGCTGGCCCAATTCTGAGGTCACCTCGGCTTTCATTGCCTGTTTTCCTCCATGACGGTCAGTTGCATGTAGACGGTATTGAAGCGACCGCTCTCCGGGACCATGCATAGAATGGTGTCGCCGGACTGATGCTCGCGGCTACGTCGAAACTCATCCAGCATGATGAATATCGAGGCACAGCCAGTGTTGCCGCGGGTGGAGAGGTTGCTGTACCACTTCGACTCCGGGATGCCAACGCCGGCCTGTTGCAGCATGTCGTGAATTCTGCTTTTGAAGTAGTGCGACGAGTAATGACACAGCAGGTGGTCAATGCGATCCGGTTGAATCCACCCGCTGTCGATCAACCGCAGATAGCCATCGACGCCCAGTTTGACGATCTGATCCAGCAGGCGTACGTCCTGGCGCAGCAGCAGCGCTCCAGCTGCCTCCGCTTCCGCATAGGTGGGGAAGTCCTGCCAGGTTCGATGGTCGTGGGTATCTCGGGGGTGTCCGACGCTCATGCATACCGGGAACGCATCAGCATGTGAAAAACCTCGAATCCAGTCGATACGGTAGCAAAGCCCGCGGGATCGGCGCTCTAGCAGAAAGGCGCCGGCGCCATCCGACAGCATCCAGCGCAGAAATTCAGCTTTGAAGTCAGCTTGGCCGCCAGCGGCCTCGTAGCGGCTGGCCTTGAATAAGCGAGATGCCAGTTCGCTGGCAATCACCAACGCATAGTCATGTTCTTCGGCCTTGAGAGCGGTAAAGGCGGCTTTCAGGGCCATCATGCTGCTTGAGCAGATGCCGTGGCTGGTATGCAGTTCGATGTCGCTGAGGCCCAGGTTGGCCTGGACGGCGCTGCCGAAGCCGGGCAAGACCAGGTCACCCTGGCTGGTGGCCGCACTGAGCAATTGCACGCGACTGGCAGGCAGGGCCGACTGATCCAGGCAGTTACGGCCTGCGAGGGCCGCCATTTCAGCATTGGAGTGGGTGGTGTTGTGTTCGGCATCCAGCGCATAGTGGCGTTGGCGGATGCCGTTACTTTCAAGAATGCGCCGGCGCAAGCGGCTCGGTTTGCCGTTGATCCTGCCAAGCAGGGGCTCAATCCCCTCATTATCAATTGGTTCTCCCGGCAGAAAGTGCCCGGTCGCCGTAATGTACACCGTCACGCGTCGGCACTCCCGACACTGAACTGGGCGCGAAGGCAGCGCAGGTTTTCTTCCAGATAGGGGAAACCGCAGAGTATGACCATGAAGGTGAGATAAAAGGGCAGATAGGCCTCTCCGCCATGGGAGTACTCCATCCGGGTAAAGGTCATCTGGCCCTGCCAGTTGAAGGTGATCAGGTCGACCACTACCGGCCAGTTGATGATGAATATACTGGCCAGCATGTAGAACGGGAGTGTCGCCAGATAGCTGTGTGCATGCATCTCCCAGATACTGATATGACGTCTAGGTGCCGCATAGTGCACATCCCAGTGAGCCACGATCTCATGCAGCAGCCAGGCAGCCAGACAGAGCAGCAAAATCAGTACGTTCACACGGAACAGCAGACACAAGAGGATCGGAATGCCCACCTGAATGCCCATGACGCTGTGCATCAGGGATTCCTTCAGGCCTGATGTGGTTTCTATGCGGGTTGCCCGGTGGCAGCACCAGTCGAAGAAACCGGCGATGCCCCACAGTGGCAGAAACACAAACAGCAGGGCGTTGATGAGCAGTTGTGTCGTATCCATGGCGTGAATCCTTCCCGCAGCTTCCCAGCTGCGCAACAGAGTGCGTCTAAAGACGTAGATGATGCAGCATTTCGCTGTGCCCACTCGCCGACAGTGCACGTTATAGCAGGATCATCGGTACGGGTCTCGTGCGCCAGACTCGTTCTTTGAACAAGTTCAAAGTCTCATCTGAGGCCGTCACGCTCTGCGCGCTCCCGAGAAAGCATTTATTGGGGCCGAGGTGGCCTTCGTCCAACGCGGCGGTACCCACTACGCTGGCTGGACCAAGCTGGATGGAGCAAACTGGAGGCTTCTTGTCTGTGCTCCATCTTGTTGCTCCGGGTTCTGGCAACACTGGTGGAACGCTTGCCGTTGCCCCACGAGCCGCTGCTACAACTGCGAGGTTCAGCCATGAACACCACCATGATGTCGATTCGGGGGCTGCTGTCGATCCCGGTCCTGCTGCTGGCCTGCGCATTCGTCCCGGCAAACGGCTTTGCCGACGAAGACGAACGAGCCACCGCTCTTTTCGCAGGTGGCTGCTTCTGGTGTGTCGAAGAGGCATTCGACGCGGTCGACGGCGTAGTTGCCACCACGTCCGGCTTTGCGGGTGGTCATGTGGAGAATCCGTCCTACGAACGGGTGGTTGCCGGCAACACCGGCCACTACGAGAGTGTGCTGGTGGAGTACGACCCCACCCAGGTGTCATACGACGAACTGCTTTACGTGTTCTGGCGCAACGTTGACCCGCTCGATGGCGGGGGACAGTTCTGCGACCGGGGCGACCACTACCGAGCGGCCATCTTTGCCGGCAGCGAGGACGAACACCGGGCGGCTCGAGCATCGAAGGAGGAACTGGAGGAGTCCGGTCGCTTCGAGGCACCCATCGCCACCGAGATACTCGACCGAAGCACGTTCTACCCGGCCGAGGAGTACCATCAGAACTACTATCAGAAGAATCCGCTGCGGTACCGGTTCTATGTGACCAGCTGTCGCCGGTATGCCCGGCTGGATCAGGTCTGGGAGATGAAGCCCGGTCGGCGGGAAGGCAGTAAATAAGTATCGGCAAGCTCCGATCCTTATCGTCCAAGGCCTGCAACAGGCGAACAGGAATGTTGATCTGCCGGCCGGCAAACAAGAGACTTTAAGTGACAGCGCCCCGGAGTTGGGGCGCAAGGTCACTGCGCTTCCTAAACGCTGGTTGTCCTGCCAGATCAGAATCGGACTCTGACTCCAGTGGTGACGATAGTAATGTCGGCATAACTGGGGTTGTAACAAGTCCGGCCTGACGCGGTGCACCATTCGGCCCGCTCGCAGCTGTGGATCTTGCCTCCCGCGTAAATGTCGAACATTTCTTTTGGGCTATAGACATAGTGACCTGCCTTACTTTATCGGACCACTGATTCCTGGAATCTGGCCTCGGGTTGATAGTGGTCTCTCAAGGTAGCCTTGTACTCATGTGGCGTCCGATAACCCAAGCTGGAATGCGGCCGGACCGTGTTGTAATGACGGCGCCATGCTTCGATGATGACACACGCCTCCGCCCGGGATCGAAACCACTCCATTGACAGGCATTCGTCACGCAGTTTGCCATTGAAACTCTCGTCCGTGCCGTTCTGCCACGGTTTGCCTGGGTCGATATGCGCGGTGTCGATCCTGGCGTCGGTGATCCATTGCAGGACGGCTCGCGAGACGAACTCCGGTCAATTGTCTGAGCGAATGATCTGTGGCGCTCCGTGCTGACTGACCAGGCGGCTCAGTACCTCAATGACCCGGGCAGAGCGAATGGAGCCGGCCACATCGATGGCAAGGCATTCCCGTGTGTACTCGTCGATCACCGTCAGGCATTTGAGCTTCTGGCCGTTGGCGCAGGCATCAAAGACGAAGTCATAGGCCCAGACCTGGTTTCTCATGGTCGGGGCTAGCGGCCGTGGCCGACACGTCGCGATCCGTTTGCGCGGGCGTTTTCGCGGCACCTGTAGCCCTGCTTTGCACCAGAGTCGATAGCAGCGGTCAACGCTCATGGAATACCCCTCACGGGCGAGAAAGATCCGGATGCGACGGTAGCCATAGCGCGGATACTGTGCAGCCAGGACACGCATGGCGGCAATCACCGGCGCGTCGTGCTCGTCCAGAACCGACACATAGCTTAGCGTCGACCTCGCAACTCCTCGCAGCGCGCACGCTCGCCTTTTGGACACACCGAGTCGAACCGCATGCTGCACGGCTCGTCGGCGTGCGGGCGCGCCTAGAATTTTCCCTTGGCGATCTCCTTGAGCGCGTCGACCTCCAGGTCCCGCTCTGCCAGCAGGCGTTTGAGCCGCGCATTCTCGGCCTCGACCGCCCGCAGGCGCTTCACGTCCACCGTGTCCAGGCCACCAAAACGCTTGCGCCACGAGTAGAGCGTCTGCTCGCTGACACCGAGCCGCTTGGCGACTTCGCTGACCGGGCTGGCATCCGTCTCACGCAGGATACGAACCATCTGCTCTTCGCTGAATCGACTCTTCCTCATCTGCCTCTGCTCCGTGGGCAGAGGCCAGAACCTCAAGCTTCGAATGGTCCGAAAATCGCCGAGCAGGTCACTGGCGTACACAAGTGATGGGGATGGATTCAGAACTCCGTGCGCACGCCGACGTCGACGCGGTAAATCCGCTCGTCGCTCAAACCCTCGACGCTTTCCACGAACAGGTAGGCGGACGTAAAGCCGTCCCTCAGATTGGAAGGTCCGTGCCGGAAATGTGCGGAGAAACCGAGGCCGATGTTCGCCCAGGTGCGATCCGGATCATCGGCACGAATGGTGAAGCGGTTCTCGTCCGGATCCTCGCGAAAAGCGGCCTGTATCGTCTGACTGTCACCGGCGAATTCGCGCTCCAGTCCCAGACGTGCCGTGGGCATCAGGACGCCCCAGGGCATCGGGTAGGCATAGCTCGCCTGCACAGCGCCTTCGACAGTCAAGGACTTGGCACTCTGGCTCTCCAGCGCCAGTAGCGATCCATGGCCCGCGGCATTCCGATTGCTGGGAGACTCGTTGTAACCATCAATGGCCACACGGGTGTACTCCACACCGCTTTGCAGTGAGAACATCCATGCCCCCCGGGAGAAGTCCCGACCGACGATCACGCCAAGGGCCGATGATGTCCCCGATGGACGCGCCTCCGCCGTCTGTCCCCGCTCACCGTCTTCTCCCCGAAAGACGCGACGTTGCATGTCGTACCGGTTGCGCCCGTAGGTGGCGACAGCGCCAACATAGAAGTCGTGTGGCAAAAGGTGGGTTCCATAAAGCGAAAAGCTCAGCCCATCGACATCCAGTCGACCCGAGTCGCCCCGCAGATCCGCTCTGGTTTGACTGATGCCCAGCGCCACGCCGGCCATCGTCCGATAAGTGAACTGCGTGTCCATTCCAGCAGTGAGACTCAGCGAACGGCTCCTGTACCCGGACTCCCGTGCTGTCGCATCGCGGTTCGCAACAGTCGCTGACCCACTGAGGAAGGCACCGACGCCGTACCAACTGAGCTGTCCGAATTCGCGCCGATCATCGAGTCCCAGCCTGGCAGCGGAGTACGCGGGGCCCGCGAAGAGCGTCTGCCCTTCGATATTCATTGTCAGGATCGAGGAATCAAGTCCGGCTAGCCCGGCACGCAGGCCGTCCATGCGCTGGCCAACATTGCCCTGCTGTTGACGAATGGCGTCCATGCCAATCCTTCCCTGAGCGAACACCTGTTCCGGTGCAAGCTGATCCAGCAAGTAGGCGGGCGCATCGGACTCAAGAACCCGGCTGCAGGTATCCAGAAGGTCGCGCTGCCCGTCAGTTCGGCTACCGGGCTCGATGGAACCAATGGCGTTGCAGCCGCCTTGCAGGGCTCGGCCCACAGCGCGATGTCGTGCGTTCAACCCGGTCAGCCCGGCAATACCATCGATGACTGGCTCGGGTTCGGGTTCGGGTTCGGGCTCGGGTTCCGGCTCGGGTTCCGGCTCGGGTTCCGGCTCGGGTTCGGGTTCGGGCTCAGGTTCGGGCTCAGGTTCGGGCTCAGGTTCCGGATCAGGTTCCGGATCAGGTTCCGGATCAGGTTCCGGATCAGGTTCCGGATCAGGTTCCGGATCAGGTTCCGGATCAGGTTCGGGTTCGGGTTCAGGTTCGGGCTCAGGTTCGGGCTCGGGCTCCGGCTCGGGTTCCGGCTCCTCGTCATCCTCGTCATCCTCGTCATCTTCCTCTTCCGGAATCTGAAAAGGGGGCGGAGCGTTGGACGGAGGCCCCGACGACTGGGCCAGAACCTGTCCGCTTAACGCCAAGGCCCCCGCGCAGGTCAGGGCACCAAGGGTCAGCGCAACGCTACCCCCCCGGTTTGCGTTGCCGAATAGTTGAATACGTACCCGCGAAGCAAGGCTCTGGGTCTCGACGAACAGGTCGCCAGCGAATACATGTGGGCTTTTCGTTCTGTCCTTAATCGCCATCACGAGTCTCCGGACGAGACGGCGATACGGCAACTCGTCCGCCGCGAATGTGTGGCTGGCCTCTTAAGCCGCAAATCCTGCGCTCCGGTCACGACCTCGCGGACGCAACTCACCTTTTGATTGAAGGGACGAGTCGTCATTTGGGGACAGTAGGTGTGCCGGACATATGCTTTCTGTACGGTAGCGAACGCTCGTGTCCGGTGGCGCCCAAAAAATAGCCCCAGCTCTCGGGGGGAGGAGGCCAGGGCTAAAAAACGATCTCTAGATCGAATCGTCGTGGGGTCCCCGTCAGTTACTGATCCGGGGCCGACATGCGATGGCTCGGAGCCTACTTGCCCTTTGCCGCAGCCTGAGTCTGTTTCTTGCTTTCTTTTTCCACGGCTTGAGCTGCCTTCCTGGCTTCTTCCTCCATAGCTTGGGACGCCTCCTTGGAACTTTCCTGCGCGACTTTCTGTGCCTTGCTTGCAAAGGCCTGATTCAAGGACATGACTTTTTCGACGTCTTCCTTAAAGCGTTCGCTCAGCTCATTGGCCACCTTCTGCTGTTTCTCAACGTAGCTCTGAAGGTCGGACGGGTCTTTCACTTCCAGGGCCGCGCGGGCTTGCCGCAGACCCGTATCGGCATAGGTCCTGGCAGACTCGAACTGCAGGCTGGTGAGCTTCTCGATGTGATCCAGCATCAGGGTGGCGAAAGTGCGCGCCGGACCAGCGACGGTGTTCTCAATTTGGCGCTGCATATCATTAACGGCTTTTTTGCTCATCTCTGCTTCTCCTGTGTTCACGCGGCAGTCTGCCGGACCGGCAGTTGCCGGCTCGATGGGATGCCCGTACAGAATGGGGATAAGCCGACGCCCTGTCAGTGCGGTTGCGGACTACGCCCCGAAGCAACCTCAAGGGAGAGCTGACCGACTTCAACCAATGTGTTCAGAGGCTATTGCGAGAGGCTACTGAACTACGATTACCGCCAGACGACAGTAGGTATGCGAACGGCAATCAGGTTTTTTAGCACCGTGAGTCAAGAGGGCAGAAACAGTGTGTGCGCACCCTGCACGATGGCGACCAGACCCAGCGCCCACAGGCTGCATGCCGCCACGTCGTAAAGGGTGTAGCGCAAGCGGTCGAATCTCGTCACGCCCATCATGGCGGGGACCAGGCTACGTATTGCGGGGATGAAACGGCCGATAAAGATGGCAAAAACGCCGTAACTACGCACCATGGTCTCCGCCCGCTCCCAGCGCTTTGCATTGCGCTGAATGATGCGCCAGCCGTGGATGCGCTGGCCAATACCTCGGCCCGCGTAATAGCCCACATGATCGCCCAGCGACGAACCCACCATCGCCATGGCGGCCATCAGCCAGATGTTCGCCCAATCGTTGGCGTAGAAGACCGAAGTAACGACCACGATCAACAAGCTGGGAACAATCAGGCCCACTCCGACGCAGGTCTCCATGAAGGCGAGCAGCGGCACCAGGAAAACGGCCTGCTCGCGGTGCTCGCCGGCCCAGGCGAGGATGGAGTCGATCATCGCGCGGTACGCCGGGGTGGCAGCGGGATCAGGACCGATGTGGCCGCCTTGTAGGCCTCGTAGTCCGCCTGGCCGCCCCATTTCTCATCGGCACGCTGCTCGAGCATCGGGATGCCGCTGACTTTCGTCAGCAGCCAACAGACGAATAACGGCGAGAGCCAGCCCAGCCACTGCCATCCGCCCATTGCTGGCGTCGCCATGATCGCGATACCCGTCCACAGCATGATCTCGCCGAAGTAGTTCGGATGGCGCGACCAGGCCCAAAGGCCGTGCTGGATGAAGCGCCTGTGATTTGCAGAATTGGCCCTGAAGGCATTCTTCTGGTGATCCGCTACGGCCTCGATGGCAAAGCCGCCAACCCAGATCAGAAGCCCCAGCGTGGCCAGTGCGTCCCAACCTGCGGATGCCGGACTACTTACGGCAACCAAAGCAGCCAACAGCGTCACGAAGACCCAGAGCCCCTGAAGAGTCCAGGCCATCAAGAACCGGCCCCAGTAGGGCTTGAGGTCGTCGAAGCGGCCATCCTTGCCGCTGCGCTTGACGCGCAGGAACAGGAAGCTGCCCAGACGGCCACACCATATCAGCACCAGCGCCATGATCACCCATCCACGCGCATCCGGACTGGCGAAGCCGGCTGCTAGCAGGATTACGCTGCCGTAGGTCAGTGCGCCAGCAAGGTCGTAGTAATGCTCGGTCTGGTGCAGGAAGGAGGGCACGAACACCAGCCACTGCACCGCAAAGCCGAATAAGGCCAGCGCTGGCAACAGGGGTACACCAGCGACATGGAACGCGCCATCGTCTACTAACAGGGCAAGCCCCAGCGCAAGCAGGGTCGCGATTACACTGACAAGAAGGGCCGAGCTGTTGCGCACTGGCGCTCCGGTTGAATTGATCGGAAGGAGGTATGCGTGACATTGCCACAAGCTCGGCAGGACACCCAAGAAATTCTCTTCGGCGCTAGTCAAACTAGATCTGGCTAGTCTCAGGTCACTTTCTGCGCTGCTCCATGAAGAGGCAGTGTTGAGCCCCCGAAAAGTGCTCACTCGGCGGGATATGGGAAATGCCGGAAGGAGCGAGCGAGCTATCAGCGCTTTGTTTCTATCCCCGTCAGGACTTTGCTGACCGCCGCCCAGTGGTCATCATGAGTCCAAGTCGATACCAGGTGGTCGGTTTCAAGCTTTTCGAGCTCCGGTAACGAGAGCGTTCGTCCGTAGCCGAGACGCAGTGCCTTGAAGGCACGCATTACCTGCGGAACCTGATTCAGCATTGGGGCAACGAAAGCATCGACGGTGTCTTGTAGAGAGTCTTCGTTCTCAGCCATGACATCGATCAATCCAATGGCTTTGGCTTCTGTAGCGGCAACCAGTTCTGATCGTGCCAGCAGACGCAGGGCCATTGTGGGCCCTAAGCGCTCCATCAGCCTTATGCCTCCGCCCCAGGCAGTACCAATATTCATGCGTCCCTGGATGAACCCGATACGTATGTCCTGGCGAGCAACAATGAAGTCGCAAGACAATGCGAGCTCAGCGCCGCCGCCCAAGGCATCGCCGTTCAGGGCCGCAATGACCGGTGTCGGGAAGTCCCGAACTGCGCTCAGCGCATCTCTGGCGCCATGGCTCATCGCCTTGGTTTGCTCCGCTGAGCGCACATTGGCCAGATCGTAAAGATCCCCGCCGGCACTAAAGCACTTGTCACCCGCACCTGATAGCACCGCGAGCTTGATGTCGGTGCGATTTGCGTAGACCGTGAACACTGTACGCAACTCGTCGAGCAGCCCTCGAGAAAGCGCGTTTCTCTTCCCGGGGCGGTTTATCGTGACCCGCAACAGTTCGCCATTTTGCTCGACCAGCAGTTGTTCAAAAGTCATATATCGCCTCCCGAGCGACTAAGAATTCACTGGAGTGCCTCCCCTCTGGCAAGCATCCTTTCGCCCGATTCGGGAAGAACCATGGTGGCAACGACTCCCACCTATGGAGGCGCGGCGACCGGAAGCGTAACGATAGCAGGACTGGACAGAGTCCATTCGCCACAATGAAGAAGGACGGGCGAGAGGCTTCGTATTCGAAGCCCCCATGTTTATCGTTGGCGATGAGATGTTCTGGGGTAACGACCGAATGGAAGACGCAATGGAACCCGCCGGATCGAGCCATCAACCCCGGTGAGACGTTAACAGAAGGGCTTGAGTTTGATTTGACACTGGAACCCACCAAATGTGGGTTCCAGTTAAGGGTGAAATTCTGGTTCCTGAAGATTCAGTAGTTTACGATGGCTTTCCAAATAAGCCCGTTCGACATTCCAGCTAACCATGAAATTTCGACGAGAAATTCCAGCCAAATGTGAAAATATCGACTGTAGAAGAATTCCAGCACTTCGAGAGCATTTATACACGCCGCACGAAAACATCGGCTTTACGCGCTAGAGCCGAACGGCGCCCGAAGGCGCCACTCGGCTGGATGCGTACGGGCGGCGCTGGCAACGTTCGTACCAGGCCGGGTTGGTCGATTTACTGGGTGACGACGGGCCGCCGTCGACGAGCAATCAGCAAGCCCACCAGGCCTGTACCTAGCAGGAGTAACGGTGCCGGGGCAGGGACCTCCCGGACCGGGCCCAAGTCGCCATCGTTGCCAAAGTTATCGAAAACCTCAAGGAGATTACCACCCTCTTCAAAATCACACGAAACGCAAGCTACGCTCATAATCCCAGCAGACCCGGAAAAATTCCACTCCCGACCGTCAGTCCCGGTGAAATCGTTGGACCAACTCCAGAGCAGCTTTTCATCGGTGTCGAAAAATAAATCAACACGATCTGTACTCGCAGCCCCCGACCACCAAGGCCGCGACTCTACCGTGCCGCCGGGCGTCCAAACTATATTCGAAGCCGAACACTCCTCGGAGCAATTCTCCTCGTCCCAGTCGAATGACAACTGGATAGAATCGGTACCAGACTCATAGGTGACAACCTCAGTTATTAGGCCGGCCGAGGCACCGGACATACCCACCAAAATGAGCAAACCAAGCAATACGAATAGGTTCGTGCGTGAAAACATGGTTAAGATACCTAGAAGTTGAGTAAGGTAAAAAACCCGGGATCTCACCGGCTGCACGGAGAGAAAAGCGCCGCATTATATAAGCAAGCAAGAAAATGCCCACTCTTAAATAAGGTAATTTATTCAATAGCTTATGAAATTCATAGCAAGTAAAGCAAAGCATCGAAACAAAAAATTGTAAAAAAATCTGACACTCTTGCGTTGAAAGTTGTCGACTTCCCGTGTTTAGGCCCATCCGAAACTAGAGGTTTCCGGTTCGTTTAGCTGCCGGTATTCGGCAGGCGTCAAATCCCCAAGCGAGTCATGGGGGATCTCTTCGTTGTAGTCACGCAGCCACCGCTCCGTATGTTCGCGGACCT